>JAKOMQ010000003.1:0-12500 GCA_022241605.1 Aquimonas sp.
CGAGCGCCTTGAGTGGAGCATGGGCACGCTCGGCCCCGGGCCATTGGCGCGCCAACTCGGTCAGGGTCAATCGGCGCCCTGCCACCAAGGCCTCCACGGCATCGAGCAGGCGACGGCAGCGGGTCGCGTGCATCGTGTCCAGAATCTCACCGATACAGCAGCGTAAAATCGTCGAAGCGTGCATGGCGCGGTCCTCAGGCTTGGTACCCCGAGGAAAAAACCGCGTCATGCGCGTTTCGTTTTGGCCGAAAGATAACCCCGGATGGCCGAGGAAGGCCGGAAATTTGTGGGGAGACCTCAGGCTTGGGGGCACCACGCCGCTCGGACTGCGGTAGGCCGATGCTCGTCGAGCCGGTCTGCTGCGGCTCGTCAGCCGCGCAGCGTAAAGAAGGCTGGCGGGGCGCATGGTCAAGCGGAGGACATTGACCGACCTGCCGCGCTACGGCCGGGCGGCGGTTTGCAGACGGCAATACTGTGGTCATGCCGTGCGGCCATGGAGGTCGCTGTCTCACTCCCTCATCCACTTTTCGAAGCCGCAGAACAGCGGGCGAAGGGACTCCGGGTGCCGCGCAGCCAGCTCTACGCCGACACGATTGCCCGGTGCCCTGAGCGTTGCGGTGGCGCAGCCGCTACCGCCAAGCTCGACCACGTCTACCCAGAGCTGGAGTCGAAGGTCTCCGCAGAGCTCGCGCAGGCCCAACTGAGCAGTCTCGACGATGAAGCGTGGTGCGCTCTGGTGGGCGAACCTGCCCGAGCCGTCCGGCTCAGGCCTAGACTGCAGGCACTACGTCGTAATCGTTCAAATCAACCCGTTCAAGGACAGCCGCATCACCACGGTGATCGTTGCCGCAGTGACCTCGAACCCCACACTTGCCGATGTGCCCGGCAAGCTTCGGTTGGCGAGATCGGGGTTGGGGCTCTCGAAGCCCCCCGGCGTCAACCTGGCGCAGAACCTCATGCGGGGTCAGCGCCTGCTTGCGGCGCGAATCAAGCTGCTGCCTGCCAACAGCCTTGCGCGCCTCGAAGAGAGGCTCCGCGTGGTGGCTTTGTGAGACCCGCCGCGCGCTCTTGCGCTTCCAGTCGAGGGTAGCGACAGCGAATCCCGGCGGGGGCCGCAGCAGGCGGATGGTCTTTTCGCAGGCTCTCAGTGCTCCGGAAAGCGTGGATCACGGAAGGCGATGACGAGCCTCACCCCACCTGCAAATTCGCATAAGACACCACCAGCCACTTGCTGCCTTCATCCTCGAAGTTGACCTGCACCCGCGCGTGCGGGCCGTCGCCTTCGAAGTCGGTGATCACGCCGGGGCCGAATTTGGCGTGGCGGACGGCGGCACCGAGCTTGAGGCCAGCGGGGGTGGGTTCGGCGGCGAAGCGGGCGCGGGGGGTGTTTGAGGCGAAGGCCGGGCGGCTGACCTGCACGCGCGGGCGCACTTCGTGCAGCACTTCGGTGGGAATTTCGCGCAGGAAGCGCGAGGGCGCGCCGAACGTGTCCATGCCGTGGATGCGCCGCGCTTCGGCGTAGCACAGCACCAGCTTCTGGCGGGCGCGGGTCAGGCCGACGTAGGCCAGCCGGCGTTCTTCTTCGAGGCGGCCGGCTTCTTCCATCGACTTCTGACCGGGGAACAGGCCTTCCTCCAGGCCGACGATGCAGACCATCGGGAACTCCAGTCCCTTGGCCGAGTGCAGGGTCATCAGCTGTACGCAGTCCTGGCCGGCCTGGGCCTGGCCTTCGCCCGCTTCCAGCGAGGCATAGGCGAGAAAGCCGATCAGCTCGGGCAGGGGTTCGGCGCCTTCTTCCACTTCGACCCGCGCGAAGCGGCTGGCCACGGTGACCAGTTCATCGAGGTTGTCGGTGCGCGCGTCCAGCGTGCCGCGCGATTCCTCGGCGTAGTGCGTGCGCAGGCCTGACACCGCCAGCACGTGGTCGATCTGTTCGGCCAGCGTCAGGCCGCGGGTGTCGCGGTCGAGCTGTTCGATCAGCTCGATGAAGCTGCGCAGGGCGTTCTTCGCGCGGCCGGGCAGGGCGCCGCTGCTGAGCTCGGACAGCACCGCCTCCCACAGCGAGAGGTTTTCGGCCTGTGCGCGCGAGCGCACTTGTTCCAGCGTCTTGCCGCCGATGCCGCGGGTGGGCGTGTTGACCGCGCGCTCGAAAGCGGCGTCGTCGGCGCGGCCGGCGAGCAGGCGCAGGTAGGCCAGGGTGTCCTTGATTTCGGCGCGCTCGAAGAAGCGCAGGCCGCCGTAGACGCGGTAGATCACGCCGGCCTGCATCAGCGCTTCTTCCAGCGCGCGCGACTGTGCGTTCGAGCGGTACAGCACCGCGCAGTCGGACGGGCTGCCGCCGTCGCTGATCCAGCGCTGGATGCGCTGCACCACGTGCTGGGCTTCGTCCATCTCGTTGTAGGCGGCGTAGAGGTCGATCGGCTCGCCCTCGCCGTCGGCCGTCCACAGGGTTTTGCCGAGGCGCTGCGGGTTGTGGCCGATCACCGCGTTGGCGGCCTTCAGGATGTTCGCGGTGGAGCGGTAGTTCTGTTCCAGACGCACCGTATGCGCGCCGTCGAAGTCGCGCAGGTAGTGCTGCACATTCTCGACCTTGGCGCCGCGCCAGCCGTAGATGGCCTGGTCGTCGTCGCCGACCACGAAGGTCGAGCCGGTGGCGCCGGCCAGCACGCGCACGAAGGCGTACTGGATCGTGTTGGTGTCCTGGAACTCGTCGACCAGCAAATGACCGAAGCGCTGCTGGTAGTGCTGCAGCAGGCCGGCGTGGTTCAGCCACAGCTCGTGCGCGCGCAGCAGCAGCTCGGCGAAGTCGACCAGTCCTGCCCGGCGGGTGGTGACCTCATAGGCCTCGTAGATGCGGATGAAGGTGTCGGTGGCCGGGTTGCCGCCGACCACGTGCTTGGGCCGCTTGCCTTCGTCCTTGGCGGCATTGATGAACCACGCGGCCTGGCGCGCGGGCCAGCGCTTCTCGTCGAGGCCGAGGTCGTTGATGACGCGCTTGAGCAGGCGGATCTGATCGTCCGAGTCCAGCACCTGGAAGGTCTCGGGCAGGGCAGCCTCGTGCCAGTGCAGGCGCAGCAGGCGGTGGGCAATGCCGTGGAAGGTGCCGATCCACATGCCGCGCCCGCCCTGGCCGCCGAGCTGACTGATGCGATGACGCATCTCGCCGGCGGCCTTGTTGGTGAAGGTCACCGCCAGCACGCCGTAGGGCGGCACGCCCAGCACCTCGGTCAGCCAGCCGATGCGGTGCACCAGCACCCGCGTCTTGCCGGAGCCGGCGCCGGCGAGCACGAGGGTGTGTCGGGAGTCGGTGGAGACGGCCTCGCGCTGGGCCGGGTTGAGTTGGTCGAGCAGGTGGGAAACATCCATGCCGCATTGTAGCGGCGGGGGGCGTCATCGCTTCGCCAGCAGCTCCAGCAGCTCGGGCATCGGCATCGGCCGCGCGTGCAGGTAGCCCTGTACCTGGTCGCAGCCGCGCGCGCGCAGCCAAGCCTGCTGGTCTTCGGTCTCGACGCCTTCGGCGATCACCTTCAGCGAAAGCGTATGGGCGAGCGCGATGATCGAGGCGCAGATGGCCTCATCGTCCGGGTCGCGACCGAGGTCGTTGACGAAGGCCCGGTCGATCTTGAGGCTGTCCAGCGGCAGGCCCTTGAGATAGGCCAAGCTGGAATAGCCGGTGCCGAAATCATCCAGCGACAGCCGGACGCCCATGGCGCGGAGTTTGCGCATGGCCTCCGCGGCCAGCTCCGGATTGGCCATGACCGCGCTCTCCGTGAGCTCGATTTCCAACGCCGTGCCCGCAAGCCCGAAGGCCGCCAGCAGCGACTGGACCTCCTCCACCACACGTCCATGCAGGAACTGCACGGCCGAGACATTGACCGCGATCGGGAGGTCGCCGCGGCCGGCGGCTGCCAGTGCAGCGAGCTGGCGACCGGCCTCTCGCAGGATCCAGCTGCCCAGCGGCACAATCAGGCCGCTCTCTTCGCAGATCGCGATGAACTCGTCGGGGCCGAGCAGGCCGCGTTCGGGATGGCGCCAGCGCACCAGTGCCTCCAGGCCGCTCGGGCGCCCGCTGGTGAGTTCGAATTTCGGCTGGTAGTGGAGTTCGAACTCATCCTGCTCCAGCGCTCGCCGCAGCTGCGAGACCACCAGCAGGCGGGCCTCCGCCTGACGCTCGGATCGGGGGTCGTAGTCGGCAATGCAGTCTCGCCCGAGCTTCTTGGCCGTCGACATCGCGAGGTCGGCATGCTTGAGCAGCACCACGGCGCTCTCGCCGTGCTCGGGATAGCGCACGTGGCCGACGCTCGCGGTGAGGTGATGGAGGGTGCCGAGTGCTTCAACCGGTGAACGCAGGCAGGCCAGCAGAGCGTGCTCGAGGGGCACGGCCATCGGCGCGTCCAGGATCAGCATGAACTCGTCGCCGCCGAAGCGCCCCAGGCAGGTGTCGCCCAGCTCGGCCCTGTCGGCCAATCGTGACAGCCGGGTCGCGACTTCGGTCAGCACCACATCGCCTACGCCATGGCCCAGGCTGTCGTTGATCAGCTGGAAGTGGTCGAGGTCGATCAGCAGCACGCTGAAGGCCTCGTCCGAGCGCTGCGAGCTGATGCGTCGCCGCAGTTCCGCCGCGATCTCGCGGCGATTGGGCAGACCGGTCAGGCCGTCGTGGCTGCTGGTCCACTCCAATCGCTGCATCGAGCGCTGCAGCGAGCGCAGCACCAGGCCGCCGACCAGCATGCCCAGCGCCGCCAGCAGGCCCAGCAGGGCCAGCGGAGCCAGCATCAGCAGGCTCTGTCCGCGCGGCAGGGCCACCGCCGCGTGGAGTTCATGCCCGCGGGCTTGGACCAAGGCGAATCCCAGAGCGGGCTCCCGCCCGGACGTGATCGCGGCCTGGAGCGCCTGCAGCAGGGGCGATCTCGCCTCGGGCGACAGCGGCCCGCCATGGCCGCGCGCGGCCATCACCGCGCCGGACGCGGTCAACAGATAAGCCTCGCCGCCGCGCCCCAGCGCCAGCTCGGCCAGCAGCTCATCCAGGCCGTCGGCGGCCAGCTCGGCGCGCACGCAGCGGATGTCGGTGGATGCCGGTAGCCCCTCGATCCGCAGGTACAGGGGCAGTCCCCAGCGGCCGCTGGATTCGCCCCGACTGGGTGGCGCGAGGTGAAGGCTGTCCGCGCCTGCCAATCCGCACTGCGGGTCCTCGGCGTCGACAAGCTCCAGTGCCGCCAGCTCGGGGTGGCGGGTGAACACGTCGATGACCGACTGCCTCAGCAGTGCGTCGGCCGTATCCGGCACGTTGTCGAACAGCTGGCGGGCGTCGCCGGCAATTCCGAGCATGGCGCGCGTGAGGTTGCGCAGGATCAGGTAGGTCTGGCCCTCCAGCCCGCTGGCCTGCGCGTAGGCCTGGCGATCGGCGGCGCTGCGCTGATCCAGATAGGCCCGCCACAGCATCCCGCCCAGCACCAGGAACAGCAGCCCGAACACCAGCACCCCGGCGCGGGTGGCTTGCCGGAAGCGCTGCCGGGCGCTCGGGGTGCCAGTGTCGCGGAGGGCGTAGGGCATGCGTAGGGTGCTCCGGGCGAAGGGTGATGCCGAGCCTGCACCCTGCAAGGCCGGCAGTGCGGATCTGGGCCACCGGCGGTATGGCAGCGGCCGCCTGGCCTCGCCTGCAAGAGACGCGCCGGACACCCCGGCCGGCGCTCTCAGCCCGGCTTCGACACCCCGGGCAGGCGCTCGATATAGTCCGCACCCATCAGCTGGGAGGCGGTGTGGAAGCCGGCCGGCACTTCGCCTTCGCTGAGGCGCTCGATGATGCCCAGCGCGGCATCCACCGTCAGCGTGTAGCCGTTGGAGGTGCGCAGCCGCTTGGCCACGCGCTGGCCGGCGGCATTGGTGGCTTCGCCCCAGACCCAGGTGGCGCTGCGTTCGCGCGAGGTGTCCGATGGCCCGCGCACCCTGCGCTCGACCTGACGCTTGAGGAACTGCTGTACCGGCTTCAAGCCCAGCAGCGGGCCAAGCAGGCGCAGCCGTCGCAGGCGGTTGATGGTGGCCGGCGACACCGCCATGTAGACCTCGATATTGGGGATGCCGGTGCTGAAGTAAGCGGTGCAGACATCGCCCCAGGGGATGGTCATGGCCGAGCGCTGCTCGCCCTCGCGCTCGAAGTAGCGAACCTTGTAGGCCAGGGGAACACGCTTCAGCTCGCCGTTCTCGCGCACCCGGCCGCCCTTGCCCAGGCCTTCGACGCTGGTCTTGGCCGTGCCCGGGCTGGGGCCGCCGCCGGCCTCGAAGGCCAGCACCAGGTGGGTGGCATCGGGCAGGTCGCGCTTGAGCTGTGCGGCCAGGCAGTCGGTAGGCACCACGTCGAAGCCGGCGCCGGGCAGCACCAGCACGCCGGCCTGCTTCGCGCGGGCGTCCTGCAACTGGCAGTGGGCGAACACGTCGATTTCGCCGGTGATGTCGAGGTAGTGCGTGCCGCTGGCCAGGCAAGCTTCGAGCATCGGCGTACAGGTGGCCGAGAACGGCCCGGCGCAGTGCATCACCGCGTCGATTTCGCGCAGGCCTTCGCGCAGCGCCTCGCCGTCGGCGAGGTCGATGGCTTTCCACTCCAGGCCCAGTGGCTCGGCCAGCGCTTTCAGTGCTTCGGCATTGCGGCCGGCCAGCAGCGGGCGCAGTCCGCGCGCCACCGCGGCTTCGGCCATCAGCCGGCCGGTGTAGCCGTTGGCGCCATACAGCATCCAGCGCAGGCTCATGGCTGTTTCTCCAGGCGGCTGCGAACCATCTTCTGTACCTGCTTGTAGTAGGCCTCGGGGAACCAGCGCTTCAACCACCAGCGGCGACGCTCGGTGGCGGTGGGGATGATCAGGAAGACCCCGCGCTCGGCCGCTTGGACAATCGCCTGCGCGATGTCATCGGCGCTCTCGCGCGCTTCTTCCATCAGCTTGGCGGCGGTCTTGCGCATGCGCTCCGAGCCGCGGAAATTCTCCAGCAGATTGGTCTTGAAGAAGGCCGGGCAGACCACCGAAACCCTCAGGCCGCGCGGTTCGAACTCGCCGCGCAGACCTTCGCTCAGTGTGACCACGCCGCCTTTGGCCACGCCATAGGACGACAGCCCCGGCGCGCCGGCCAGGCCGGCGAAGCTGGCGATGTTGATGATCTGGCCGTGGCCGCGCTCGAGCATGCCCGGCGCAAAGGCCTTGCAGCCGCGCACCACGCCGAGCAGGTTGACGTCCAGCATCCAGCGCCAGTCGTCGATGCTGGCCTCCAGCGTGGCGCCGCCGGAGGCCACGCCGGCGTTGTTGATCAGCACGTCGAGACCGTGCCAGGTCGAACTGATCTGATCGCGCAGCAGGGCCCAGGCTTCGTCGCTGGTGATGTCGACATGGAATGCGATTGCGCGGCCGCCAGTGGCTTCGATCTCGGCGCGAACGGCTTCGGCGCGCTCCAGATCGAGGTCGGCGATACCGACGCGGCAGCCAAGCGCCGCGTAGCGCATCGCCAACGCGCGGCCCAAGCCGCTGCCGGCACCGGTGATCAGGACGGTCTTGCTCATACGTTGGGTTCCGCGACAGGGAGCCCCGATTCTAGGCGCTGCGCGCGTGCGTTCCGAAATTCCGCAAAAGTTTCCGCGATGCAAAACCAGAATGGCGTGCCTTGTCTGCAGTCGGGAACAGAACCTGCACGCCGGACCCGGATACGAACGGAGGCGCCATGATCCTGACGGTGGGCAACAACAAGGGCGGGGTGGGCAAGACCGCGCTGGCGGCGCATCTTGCGTTCCGTGCGGCGGAGCATCTGCGCGTGCTGGCGGTGGATCTCGACGGCCAGGCCAACCTGACGGCCACTTTCATCGAGCGCAGCGAAAAACGTGGCCACGACAGCAGCGACCTGCTGTTCACTGGCGACGAACCCGCGCAGCCCATGCGCACGCCGGATCCCAACATCGACCTGCTGCCCGCCGGCAAGGCCCTGAACAGTACTGATCGGCTGAACTTGTCGGCAGCCTTCGAGGCGATCGGACATCTGAAGAAATTGGCAGGCGCCTACGATCTCATCGTCATCGACACGCCGCCGGCGATCGGCCTGCGCATGACCGCAGCCCTGGCCTGCGCCCGTCAGGTCGTTGTGCCGCTGGTGCCGGAGAGCTACTCGGTCGACGGCGTCTCGGCCGTGCTGGCCGAGATCGCCAGCATTGCCGAGAACCTGAACACCTCCATGCGGCCCGCCCAGTTCGTGCTGAACCTGGTCAACCCGCAGGCGCGCCAGCATCGGCGCATCGCCGAGCAGATCAGCGCGCAGTTTCCGGTGGCCCAGCCCTGGCTGCACCGCAGCGTCGCAGTCGCCGAGGCCCTGGCCGAGCGCCGCCCGGTCTGGAAACGCCCGACCTCGACCAAGGCCGCGCAGCAGTGGCGCGCCCTCACCGGCCAGCTGCTGGTCGAGCAGGGCCTGCTGCGCGAGCTGTAGCCGAAGGGGTGGCGGTGCAGGGCGCTGGGCCTATACTCCGGCCCCCTCGCACACCCAGGTCAGCCGCCTCGCATGAGCTCCAGCCCTTCCGAGATCAGCCGCAACCCCGCCCATATCGCCCAGCGCATCAGTGCGCAGATCGCCGTCGAAATCAGCGCCCAGCCGGCGCAGGTGCGGGCCGCGGTCGAACTGTTGGACGGCGGCGCCACGGTGCCCTTCATCGCGCGCTATCGAAAGGAAGTGACCGGCGGCCTGGATGACATCCAGCTGCGTGCGCTGGAGGAGCGCCTGATCTACTTGCGTGAGCTGGAAGACCGCCGCGACGCGATCCTGGCCAGCATCCTTGAGCAGGGCAAGCTGAGCGATGCGCTGCGCGCCGATATCGAGGCCGCCGAGACCAAGGCGCGGCTGGAAGACCTCTACCTGCCCTACAAGCCCAAGCGCCGCACCAAGGCGCAGATCGCCCGCGAAGCCGGGCTGGAGCCGCTGGCCTTGGGCCTGCTGGAAGACCCGAGCGAGGCGCCCGAAGCGCGCGCGGCGGCCTATGTCGATGCCGACAAGGGCGTGGCGGACGTCAAGGCCGCGCTCGACGGCGCGCGCGCCATCCTGATCGAACGCATCAGCGAAGACGCCGGCCTGGTCGGCGAGCTGCGCGACTGGCTGTGGAGCTGCGGCGAGATCGAGGCCAAGGTCATCGAGGGCAAGCAGCAGGAAGGCGCCAAGTACAGCGACTACTTCGAGCACTCCGAGGCGATTGCAAAGATTCCCTCGCACCGCCTGCTGGCCCTGCTGCGCGCGCGCAACGAGGGCATCCTCGGCATGGACCTGTATCCGAAGGCGAAATCTGCCGCGGCCAGTGAGGACCCCCGCGCAGCGGCCACCGCCGCCGGCAATGCCGAGGCCGAGGGTCGCATCGCGCTGCGTGCCGGCGTGGCCGAGCGCGGCCGCCCCGGCGATGCCTGGCTGCGCGAAACCGTGCGCCACGCCTGGCGCTTCAAGCTGCACCTGAGCCTGTCGCTGGATCTGCTGCTCAAAGCCCGCGAGGCCGCGGAAGAAGAAGCCATTCGCGTGTTCGGCGACAACTTGAAGGATCTGCTGCTGGCCGCCCCGGCCGGCCCGCGCGTAGTGATGGGGCTTGACCCCGGCCTGCGCACCGGCGTCAAGGTCGCCACCGTCGATCGCACTGGCAAGGTGGTGCAGACCGGCACGATCTTTCCGCATGCGCCGTCGAACCGCTGGGACGCGTCGATCGCCGAACTGGCGCGCGCCTGCGCGGCGCACGGCGTGGAGCTGATCGCGATCGGCAACGGCACCGCTTCGCGGGAAACCGACCGTCTCGCCGCCGAGCTGATCAAGAAACACCCGGAGCTCAAGCTGCAGAAGATCGTGGTCAGCGAGGCCGGTGCGTCGGTCTATTCGGCCTCCGAGATCGCATCAAAGGAGCTGCCCGAGCTCGACGTCAGCCTGCGTGGCGCAGTCTCGATCGCACGCCGTCTGCAGGATCCGCTGGCCGAGCTGGTCAAGATCGATCCGAAGTCGATCGGCGTCGGCCAGTACCAGCACGACGTCAACCAGACCCGGCTGGCGCGCGCGCTCGACGGCCGCGTCGAGGACTGCGTCAACGGCGTCGGCGTTGACGTCAACACCGCCTCGCCGGCGCTGCTGGCGCGAGTGGCCGGCTTGTCATCGACCGTGGCCGAAAACGTGGTGCGCTTCCGCGATGAACACGGTGCCTTTGCCAGCCGCAAGGCGCTGTTGAAGGTGCCTCGCCTCGGCGACAAGGCCTTCGAGCAGTGCGCGGGATTTCTGCGCATCAATGGAGGCGAGAACCCGCTGGACGCCTCAAGCGTGCATCCGGAAGCCTATCCGGTGGTTGAGCGCATCCAGGCCCAGTGCGGCCGCGCGGTGCGCGAGTTCGTTGGCGATGCGGCGTTCCTGCGCAGTCTGGATCCCGCCAAGTTCACCGACGAACGCTTCGGCCTGCCGACCGTGCGCGACATCCTGCGCGAGCTGGAAAAGCCCGGCCGTGACCCCCGCCCGGAGTTCAAGACCGCGCGCTTCGAAGAGGGCGTCGAGGACATCAAGGACCTGCAGCCGGGCATGGTGCTGGAAGGTGTGGTCAGCAATGTCGCTGCGTTCGGGGCCTTCGTGGACCTCGGTGTGCATCAGGACGGCCTGGTCCATGTGTCGGCGCTGTCGGACCGCTTCGTCAAGGACCCGCGCGAGGTGGTCAAGGCCGGCCAAGTGGTGAAGGTGAAGGTGCTTGAGGTCGACCTGCCGCGCAAGCGCATCGCGCTCAGCATGCGGCTGGACGACCCGATCGGCGAGGAACGCAGCGCCCAGCGCGGCCCGCGTCGCGAGGATCGGCCCAGCCAGGCGGCGCAGAAGCAGATGGCGCGCAATCAGCCGCCGGCACCGGCAGGCGCGCTTGCCGAGGCCCTGCAGCGGGCGCGCCGCCGCTGAGCAATGACGCAGGCCGAACGGTTAAGCTCGTGACGCGCCGATGCGGCGGCACTCGGGGAGGGTGGAGATGAAGCGCAGGGATTGGTTGAAGGTGGCCGGCGCGGCTGCGGCGGGCTCGGGTCTGGCGCTTGCGGGCTGCGCAGAACAGGTCAGCGCCCCCGCAGGCGCCGCGCGCGGCGACGAGCCAGTGCGGCAGTGGAAGATGGTGACCTCCTGGCCGTCGGGCTTCCCCGGGCTTGGCACCGGCGCCGCCGACCTGGCCAGGCTGATCACCCGCGCCAGCGGTGGCCGCATCAATGTGCGGGTGTACGGCGCCGGCGAGCTGGTCCCGGCCTTCGAGGTCTTCGACGCGGTCAGCCGCGGCACGGCCGAGATGGGCCATAGCGCGGCCTACTACTGGAGCGGCAAGTCACCGGCGGCGTCCTTCTTCTGCGCGGTGCCTTTCGGCCTCAATGCCCAGGAAATGAACGGCTGGCTCTACCACGGCGGTGGCCTGGAGCTGTGGCGTGAGCTGTATGCCGGCTTCAACCTGGTGCCCTTCGCCGCTGGCAACACCGGCGTGCAGATGGCGGGCTGGTTCAAGCGCGAGATCCGTAGCTTGGCTGATTTGGCGGGACTCAAGATGCGCATCCCCGGTCTTGGCGGCGAGGTGATGGCGCGAGTGGGCGCGACCCCGGTCAACCTGCCCGGCGGCGAAATCTTCAGCGCCCTGCAGACCGGTGCGCTTGATGCCGCCGAATGGGTTGGGCCCTACAACGATCTCGCATTCGGTTTGCACCGGGTCGCCAAGTACTGCTACTACCCGGGCTGGCAGGAGCCGGGGCCTACCTTGGAATGCATGGTCCACAAGCCCGCTTTCGAGGCGCTGCCCGAGGACTTGCAGGCCGTGGTCGAGGCCTCCTGCAGGGCGGTCAATGACGGCATGCTGGCCGAGTACACCGCGCGCAACGTAGCCGCGCTGCGGACCCTTCAGGCTGAGCACGGGATCGAGTTCCGTCCACTGCCGGAGGACGTGATGCAGGCCTTGCGCCAGGCCACCCGCGAGGCGCTGGACGACATTTCGCGCCGTGATGCCTTCGCCGCCCGCGTGCACGCTTCGATGCGCGAGTTCCGGATCGGTGCGCGCGAATGGGCGCGCGTGTCCGAGCAGGCCTACGCCGACAGTCGCGGCGACTGGGTCTGAACGGGTCCAGCCGGCCCGGATCCGGCTGCGCTCAAGCCCGGTTTTGCGTGGCCGCCGCCCCTGCCGGATAATCGCCGGCCCGCGCGCACTCCCCGGCGCCTCCATGGACGACACAGCGTGTCCGAGTTTTTCCAGCGACTGCCCGAGTTCATGGGCAACCACCCCATCCTGTCGATGGCCTTTGTCGGGCTGACTGCCGCCATCCTGATCAACGAGATCTCACGCCTGCGGCGCGGTTTCCGCGGCATCAGCCCTGCCCAGCTGACCCGCCTGATGAACAGCGAAAACGCGCTTGTCGTGGACATCCGCGCCATTGCCGATTTCGAGAAGGGCCATATTTTGGGCTCGAAGCACGTTGCCCCAAGCCAGTTCGACCCCGAGAACAAGATGCTGGCAAAGG
>JAKOMQ010000003.1:17500-164411 GCA_022241605.1 Aquimonas sp.
CGTTGAAAAGGTAGGGGATGAGTTGTGGATAGGAGTGAAAGGCTAATCAAACTCGGAGATAGCTGGTTCTCCTCGAAAGCTATTTAGGTAGCGCCTCGTGTATCACTGCCGGGGGTAGAGCACTGTTATGGCTAGGGGGTCATCGCGACTTACCAAACCATGGCAAACTCCGAATACCGGCAAGTGTCGAGCACGGGAGACACACGGCGGGTGCTAACGTCCGTCGTGAAAAGGGAAACAACCCAGACCCTCAGCTAAGGTCCCAAAATTACCGCTCAGTGGGAAACGATGTGGGAAGGCAGAAACAGCCAGGAGGTTGGCTTAGAAGCAGCCACCCTTTAAAGAAAGCGTAATAGCTCACTGGTCGAGTCGGCCTGCGCGGAAGATTTAACGGGGCTAAGCGGTATACCGAAGCTAGGGATTCAATCGCAAGATTGAGTGGTAGAGGAGCGTTCCGTACGCCTGCGAAGGTGAGCTGTAAGGCTTGCTGGAGGTATCGGAAGTGCGAATGCTGACATGAGTAACGATAAGGAGGGTGAAAAACCCTCCCGCCGAAAGCCCAAGGTTTCCTTGCGCAACGTTAATCGACGCAGGGTGAGTCGGCCCCTAAGGCGAGGGCGAAAGCCGTAGTCGATGGGAAGCTGGTTAATATTCCAGCACCGATCGTGATTGCGATGGAGTGACGGAGAAGGCTAGGTGTACCGGGCGTTGGTTGTCCCGGGGAAAGGAGGTAGGCGGAACCCTTAGGCAAATCCGGGGGTTCTTAACGCCGAGCACCGAGACGAGTCCTTATGGACGAAGTCACTGAGGCCACGCTTCCAGGAAAAACTTCTAAGCTTCAGATCACGACGACCGTACCGTAATCCGACACAGGTAGGCAGGGTGAGAATCCTCAGGCGCTTGAGAGAACTCGGGTGAAGGAACTAGGCAACATAGCACCGTAACTTCGGGAGAAGGTGCACCCTTGATTGTGGCTCGTGCGAGCTATAGCAATCGAGGGTCGCAGTGACCAGGCCGCTGCGACTGTTTATCAAAAACACAGCACTCTGCAAACACGAAAGTGGACGTATAGGGTGTGACGCCTGCCCGGTGCCGGAAGGTTAATTGATGGGGTTAGGGAAACCGAAGCTCTTGATCGAAGCCCCGGTAAACGGCGGCCGTAACTATAACGGTCCTAAGGTAGCGAAATTCCTTGTCGGGTAAGTTCCGACCTGCACGAATGGCGTAACGACAGCGGCGCTGTCTCCACCCGAGACTCAGTGAAATTGAAATCGCTGTGAAGATGCAGCGTTCCCGCGGCAAGACGGAAAGACCCCGTGAACCTTTACTACAGCTTTACACTGAACGTTGAGTTCTTCTGTGTAGGATAGGTGGGAGGCTTTGAAGCATGGACGCCAGTCTGTGTGGAGCCAACCTTGAAATACCACCCTGAAGTGCTTGACGTTCTAACCTAGGCCCGTAATCCGGGTCGGGGACCGTGTATGGTGGGTAGTTTGACTGGGGCGGTCTCCTCCCAAAGAGTAACGGAGGAGCACGAAGGTGCGCTCAGCACGGTCGGACATCGTGCAGTGTGTGTAAAGGCATAAGCGCGCTTGACTGCGAGATCGACGGATCAAGCAGGTACGAAAGTAGGTCTTAGTGATCCGGTGGTTCTGTATGGAAGGGCCATCGCTCAACGGATAAAAGGTACTCCGGGGATAACAGGCTGATACCGCCCAAGAGTTCATATCGACGGCGGTGTTTGGCACCTCGATGTCGGCTCATCACATCCTGGGGCTGTAGTCGGTCCCAAGGGTATGGCTGTTCGCCATTTAAAGTGGTACGCGAGCTGGGTTCAGAACGTCGTGAGACAGTTCGGTCCCTATCTGTCGTGGGCGTTGGAGGTTTGAGAGGGGCTGCTCCTAGTACGAGAGGACCGGAGTGGACGTACCCCTGGTGTTCCGGTTGTCACGCCAGTGGCATTGCCGGGTAGCTATGTACGGAAGCGATAACCGCTGAAAGCATCTAAGCGGGAAGCGCGCCTCAAGATGAGACCTCCCGGAGCTTTAAGCTCCCTAAAGGAACGATGAAGACTACGTCGTTGATAGGCGCGGTGTGTAAGTGCAGCAATGCATTGAGCTAACGCGTACTAATGATCCGTGCGGCTTGATCATWTAACCTCAAGACGCTTCTGCTCGACGCCTCAATGGCGCGTGGCGAGAAGATCCCAAAAGCTGTTACGTCCCCCCCATGTGAGACGGCGCGACCGATCAGGAGAAATCCCTCGGCACGCGACACTCCACCGTCTCCCTGGCGACCATAGCGCTGTGGAACCACCCGATCCCATCCCGAACTCGGAAGTGAAACGCAGCTGCGCCGATGGTAGTGTGGCATTTGCCATGTGAGAGTAGGTCATCGCCAGGGCCTTATACCAAAGGGCCGATCCTCAGGGATCGGCCCTTTTTCTTTGGTTCTCCAGCGCGACAGAGAAATCATTCGGCACAGTTCCTCACGTCATGATCCACGAGTCCAAAACTATTGCCATAGTCGGCGCTGGCTTGACCGCTGCCGCGCTGAGCCGGTTGCTGCGCGCTGGGCGCCACCCCGTGCTGGTGTTCGAAAAAGCCCGCGGCCCGGGCGGACGTCTGAGCACTCGAAAGACCGCTCATGGCCGCTACAACCACGGAGCAGCCGGTTTAACCGGCGCAGAGCTGGCATCGGTACACCCCGTGTTGAGCGCGCACTGGCCCCGATCTGACGGCAATCCGTTCGCCATGCCCTCAAACGAATGCGTGCGTGCGCTGCTGGGCGATGCCTCTGTCGTCTATACGGCCCAAGTCGCGCGGCTGACGCGTGGCCACAGCGGCTGGAACCTCAGCGCTTCTGATGGGTCAGTACTTGGACAGGCTTCAACCCTGCTGCTGACAGCACCAGCCCCGCAGTCAGCTGACCTGCTGCAGGAAGTCTTGCCGAGCTGGGCCAACCAATTGCGCCAGGCCCACATGGAGCCCAGCTGGGTTGTGATGGTGAAAGCCTCGCTGCCGACGATGCAGGACCTGACTGACTCCGCTCCAACAGGGCGGTGGCACAGGCGTAAGCCTTTGCTTGGGCATCCAGATTGCTACGTGTTCGAAGCAGACCGGACATGGGCTCATCAGCATCTCGAAGAAGATCCACGAGACATCATCGCGGACTGCCTTGGCCACCTTGGGCTTGGCAGCGAGCAGATTGAAGAAGCGACAGCGCATCGGTGGCGCTACGCACGCTGTGTCAGTCCACTCGCCTCCAGTCATTTCTGGGATCCGGAAACGCGGATCGGGGTCGCGGGTGATGCCTTCGCCGGAGAGGTCTCGCAGCAGGGCATCCTCAGAGCCCTGCACTCCGCGGCTGAACTCGCCAGCGCTGTCCTTGAAGGCACGCACTGCAGCTGAGCTGCCGTAAGGTCTTGCGAAAACGTTGCTGCAACCCCACATTTCTGCATCCTGAGACCGCAGCCAAGAACTCATGCTCAACGACTCCAGCAACGCCCCTGCAGGCGCACAGGCCACCGCCTCCCACTGGACTGGGACGCATCTCTGCCCATGTGGTACCGGCAAGGCCTACGCCGAATGCTGCGGCCCCCATCATGCCGGTCAAGCCGCGGGGCACCCTGAAGCGCTGATGCGCGCTCGCTACAGTGCCTATGTCCGCAAGCTGTCCGATTATCTGCTGGCCACCTGGCACCCCAGCACCCGACCGCCCAGCCTTGACCTTGCGGATCGACCGGGGCTGCGCACCCATTGGCTTGGATTGCAGGTCATCTCTCAACGCACTATCGACACCCAACGCGCTGAAGTCGCGTTCATCGCCCGTGTCCGCGTCGGCGGTGGGCCAGCGCAACGATTGGCAGAACGTAGCCGATTCCTCAAGGAAGACGGCTGCTGGTACTACGTCGACGGCGAAATCGGCCCCAAGTAACACGCACCCATGGGCGAGACGCCCGGGCCAGAGGAGTTGAATGACGCGCAGCGCGACGCTGTTCGTGCTGTTCATGCGCGGGTGCGCGCTGCCCTGCCCGGTTTCAAGACGCGTGCCGCGCAGCTGCATATGGTGGCCGCGGTGGCGCGTGCGTTTGCAGTGCGCGGCGGAGTCGCCGCCATTGAAGCGCCGACCGGTACAGGCAAGTCGATCGCCTACCTGATTGCTGCGGTTCCCCTGGCGCAGGCCTTGGGCAAGCGTCTGGTGCTGAGCACCGCAACGGTTGCTCTCCAGGAGCAGTTGCTGCACCGCGACCTGCCCGCTTTTTTGACGGCAGCTGGCCTGGATCTGCCTATCGAGCTGGCAAAAGGTCGACAGCGCTACGCGTGCACCCGCAACCTATTCGAACTCATCGGCAGCCCGGATGCGCCGCCGCAGGGTGGGTTCGAGTTCGGCGAAGCTGAGCCCCAACAGGGCAGTTGGCCACGCGCGCCACGCGCAGGCGAAGTTGATCAGGTGCGACACCTGCTGGAGTCCCTGCAGAACGGCCAGTGGAATGGCGATCTGGACCGCAGCCCGATCAACATCGCCGAAGAGACACGCCCTTTGCTGAGCACTAGCGCAGGGGGATGCAGCAATCGGCGCTGCCCACATATCACCCAATGTGCCTTCGTCCAGGCGCGTAATCGCCTGCAGACGGCTCCGATCGTGATCGCGAACCACGACCTCGTTCTGGCCGATCTCTCCCTCGGTCGGGATGAGGAAGGCTCGGGCGGCGTTCTCCTGCCAGCGCCTGCAGATACCCTCTACGTCTTCGACGAAGCCCACCATCTCGCATCAAAAGCCATCGAACGCGGCAGCGGCACGCTTGCCCTGAGCGATGCGCGACGAAAACTGCCGCGGCTCGCGGCCAGCCTGCGTGCGGTCTATCTGGCCGATGCTCGCGAACGCATTGGCCGCTTGCGCAGCGAAGAACTCGACGCCCTGCTCGACGCGCTCCAGGAGTCGCTGGACGCCTTGGCACGGGACATCGAAACGCGCTGGACTCCCACTGCTGCCGCAGAACGGCCGGAAGACGCGCGCTGGCTGGCGCCTTTAGGCGAACTCCCACAGCACTGGGTAGATCTTGCCGCCGAGCTTGCCACCCACAACGCGAAACTGTTGCGTTGGGCCCCAGCGGGAATCAAGGCGGTGCTCGAATCCGAGCTTGCTCCCGATCGCCGTGAGCGCCTCGCGCGCGAACTGGGCCTTGCCACCGAGCGCCTGCAGTCGCAGCAGGATCTGTTTGAACTCTGGGCTCGCCCCGACCCCGACGGCCAACCGCCGCATGCACGCTGGATCGAACCGGCAGCCGATGCTACCCCCGTGCTGCGCGCCTCTGCCGTTTCCGCGGCCGCCGTGCTGAAGCGTCTGCTCTGGCAGCAAGCCTCGGGCGTCGTGCTCACCTCGGCCACGCTCAGCCTCGGCGGAGATTTCCGCGCCTTTGCCTCCGAAGTAGGCATGCCCCAGCACGCCGAGGCCGTGAGCCTGCCGTCGCCCTTCGACCTCAGCGCGCAAGCCACTCTCGAACTGCCTCGGCTGGCCGTGCTGCCGGATCAAGGCCAGGCCTATGCGAACGCAGTGGCCGCCTGGCTCGATACCGATCTGCAGTGGGATGCCGCCAACCTCGTGCTGTTCACCTCGCGCCAGAAGCTTGAGCAGACCCTCGCCGCGCTGCCGGCAAACCGACGCGAGCGGGTCCTCGCCCAGGGTGCGCAGTCCAAATCACGCCTGCTCGAGGCCCACGCCAACGCGGTGGCTGCCGGCCAAGGAAGCACCCTGTTCGGTCTGGCCAGCTTTGGCGAAGGGCTTGACCTCCCGGGGCGGCTTTGCGAAACCGTCGTGATTACCCAGCTGCCTTTCGCGGTTCCCACCGATCCGGTTGGCGCCACCTACAGCGCATGGCTTGAAACACGTGGCCGCAACCCTTTCCTCGAAGTCACGGTGCCGCAGGCCACGCGCACCCTCGTCCAGTACTGCGGACGCCTGGTGCGCAGCGAAGCGGATCGCGGGCGGGTCGTCATCCTCGACCGCAGGATCCTCGAAAAGCAGTACGGGGCGCGAATGTTGCGTGCCCTGCCGCCGTTCAGACGAAGCGAGCGCAACCCAGCAGCCCGAAGCTGAACGCCGTCTGCTGGTTCTGGCGGCATGATGGACGCGCGTATTGGCCCCCGTGGCCCTGACTCGGGCATCAGGTGAACCTCACCGCCAGCGCCCATCCCAGCGTCAGCCCGGGCCGCTGGCGCCGATCTTGCAGGAGCTCAAGGGATCCGGGCTGACCCGGCACAAAGGACATCCCATGCCGAAGGGCGGGGCCCTACAAACGCAACCCGGGACGCTGCCCGGAAACCCAACGCCTGCTGCCAGCGCCGGCGATACACGTCTGCTGTCCGAGCTTCTGGACTGCAGCAGCGTCCAAGCCTTGGGCGATCTGATCGTCAGCAGCTGCTCTGAGCTTGGTCTGCAGGCGCGCGTGCTGCACAGCATGCGCTGGCCCGACGCCTTGACTGCCCGACCCGAGGCCCGGCCCGGTCAGATCCGTCTGCAGCTGGCCGAAGCCGCGCTCTCGGCCGCCGACGGCACGGCCCAGGATGCCTCGGGCAACGTCATGGCCCTGGCGCTGGCCACGCATGCGAGCGGGGCCGCCGCCGTGCTGCTGCTGGAGAACTGCGACAAGCACGACCTGCCGCGGCTGCTGCAGCCCGAGCTTTCGCGCTTGCTGGCGCAGCGTTACGCGGAGTTGTTCGAGCAGCATGCATTGCTGGCGCAGATTGGCACCCTCGAGCACGCCGAACGCCTTCAGCGCGCACTCTTCGCAATCACCGACATCGCTGCCTCGGACCTTGACATGGCCGAGATGCTGCGCGGCCTGCACGGCATCATCGGCAGCCTGATGTATGCCGAAAACCTTTACATCGTCGAATACGATCGCCAGTCCGAAAGCCTGCAGTTCCTCTACTTCCACGACCACAATGACGCCAGCATGGCGGTCGATCTGTACCGGCGGCGACCGCTGGAAAGCGTCGAGCACGGCCTGACCTGGCACGTCCTCCGCGGAGCCCTGCCCCTGCGCGGCAGCCTTGACGAAATCCGGCAGGTGGTACTGCACCGGGCGCCGCTGCGCAGCCAGGGCACGGCGGCCCACAACTGGCTCGGCGTACCCATGCTGGCCGACGGCGAAGTCCGCGGAATGATGGCGGTGCAGACCTACACCGAAGCCGTTCAGTTCACCGAGGCTGACCAGGCCCTGCTTGGGTTCGTCGCCTCGCACATCCTGACCGCACTGGACCGTCGGCGCTCGCGCGCAGAGCTCGAAGCGCTGGTGGCCAGCCGCACACGCGAGCTCGCCGAGGCCAACCGCGTGCTGCAGGGCGAAGTCAGCGAACGCGAACGTGGCGAGCGGCTGCAGGCCGCGCTGTACCGGATCGCCGAGCTGTCGGGCCACGATGTCGGGCTGGAAGACTTCTGCGCCTCCGTGCATGCCATCGTCGGACAGCTCATCGAGGCCCGCAACTTCTACATCGCCATGGTTTCCGACGACGGCGAAACCCTGAATTTTCCCTACTGCGCCGACGAGACCCATAACACCGCCCGCCAGCGACCCATGGGCATGAGCATCACCGAGTATGTGATCCGGTCTGGCGCCCCCTTGCTTGCGGATCGGGAACAGCTCGACCGATTGATCGCCGACGGCGTACTGGTGGTGCGTGGTTCCGCATCGGTGTCCTGGCTGGGCGTGCCCTTGATCGGTTCGGAGGGCGTGCTCGGCGCCGTGGTCGTCCAAAGCTACAGCGAGCACATCACCTACGGCGCCAATGATCAGAATCTGCTGTCTTTCGTCAGCTATCACATCGCAACCAGCCTCGAGCGGCGCCGTGCCGCCAGCACCCTGCGCGAGGCCAACGTGCAGCTCGAGCATCGCGTCGAGCAGCGCACCCGCGAGCTGCGCGAGCAGATCCGCGCGCGCGAGGCCATCCAGGCCCAGCTCGAACACCAGGTGCTGCATGACTCGCTGACCGGCCTGCCGAACCGCGGCTATCTGCGCGACCGGCTGGCGCGCGTGCTTGGCCGGGTGCGTCGTCATCCGGACCAACAGTTCGCCCTGCTCTATCTTGATGTCGACCGGTTCAAGGTCATCAACGACAGCCTCGGCCATTCGGCCGGTGATGAGGTGCTGAAGGAGGTCTCGCAGCGATTCCTCGCCTGCGTGCGCGAAAGCGATGTAGTCGCCCGCCTCGGTGGCGATGAGTTCGCCATCCTGCTCGAAGACATCGAGGGCGCAGATACGCCGATCCTCGTCGCGCAGCGCGTGATCGAAGCCTTGGCCGCGCCGATCCCGCTGCTGGACAGCACGGTGCAGCCTTCGGCCAGCATCGGCATCGCCATCGGCAGCACCGACACGCCCAGTGGCGAAGACCTGCTGCGCGATGCCGACACGGCCATGTACCGCGCCAAGTCGGCTGGCCGAAATCGCTATCAATTCTTCGAGCAGGGCCTTGATGCGGCCTCCAAGGTGCAACTGGCGCTCGAACTCGATTTGCGGCAGGCGCTCGCCGGCGAGGAGTTCGAGGCACATTTCCAGGACATCGTCGACCTCGCTTCCGCGGAGGTGGTCGGCTATGAGGCGCTGATGCGCTGGCGCCATCCACGCCGCGGGCTGCTGGGCCCGGCGGACTTCCTGCACGTGGCCGAAGACAGCGGCATGATCGAGGCCATCGACTGGCAGGTCTTCCGGCGCGCGTGCCGAGCGCTGGCGCGGATGCAGGCCGGAGCCGGTTTCGTCACCCTGAATGTTTCGGCACGGCACTTCGGCAGCGAGGGCTTTGCCAGTCGACTCGTGGAAATGATCGAGCAGTCCGGGCTGTCGCCCAGTCGTGTGCATATCGAATTGACCGAGGGCACCCTGCTGCGCAATCCGGAGCGCGTTCGCGCCGAGCTCGAACGCCTGCACGCGCGTGGCGTGCTGACCGCGCTGGATGATTTCGGCACCGGCTACTCCTCGCTGAGCTACCTGCACCAGTTTCCCCTGCAGATGCTCAAGATCGATCGCGCCTTCGTCACCCCGCTGGAGTCCGGTGGCGCCGGCAGCGGTGAAGCCATCGTCTCCGCCATCCTCGCGATGTCGCGCTCGCTGGATCTCGAAGTGGTCGCCGAGGGCATCGAGACCGAGACCCAGCGGCAGCGCCTGCTGGAATTGGGCTGCCGACTCGGCCAGGGCTATTTGTTTGCCCGGCCACATCTGCCCGGCAGCCCGCCGATCTGAGCAGTGGCCCGACGCGCGTCCTCGCGCGCCGTTGAGGCCTGCGCTGCCACGCTCAAGTTCCAACCCTGACGACAGAGCTGCCAATGCCCGTTCGTGATCTCCAATCGCGCGCCCATGTCCTGTTGGCCGGCGCCAGCAGCGGCATCGGTTTGGCTGCCACCCGTCTGCTGCTGCAGGACGAACGCGTGACCCGCCTGCATGCCGTTGCGCGTCGCGCGGGGGAAAGCGAGGCGCTGGCCGAGCTGCGGGCACAGCATCCCGACCGTGTCTGCCTGCACTCGGTCGATCTTTGCGACCCCAAAGCCGTGGATCAACTGGTGGGGGAAGTCGGCGCCGTCTCCCCCACCCTTGATCTGCTGTTCAACACCTGCGGGCTCCTGCACGCGGACGGGATGGCGCCGGAAAAATCGCTGGCCCAGCTGCGGCTCGATGCCCTGCAGCGCAGCTTTGCCATCAATGCATTCGCGCCCATCCTGTTGGTGCAGGCCCTGCTGCCACTGCTACCGGCCAAGGCGCCGGCCGTCATCGCGACCCTGTCGGCGCGGGTCGGATCGATCGGCGACAACGCGCTCGGCGGCTGGTACAGCTACCGCGCCGCCAAGGCCGCACAGAATCAGCTGATGCGCACGCTGGCTGTTGAACTCAAACGCAGTCATCCGCGCGCCTGCGTGCTGCAGCTGCATCCGGGAACCGTGGAAACGCCGCTGTCCGCCCCATTCAGTGCACGGGTGCCGGCGGGCAAACTGTTCAGCCCGGAGCATTCGGCCGCCCTGCTGCTGCAGCGCATCGCAGAGGCCAGCCCTGCCGACACTGGCCGCTTCCTTGGCTACGACGGCAGCGAGATCCCCTGGTAGCGCCTTTGCCTGACGGGCTGGCAGGGGTTCAGGGCGGCGGTGGCATCGTGCCCGCATGAGCCTGACCTCCCTGCTGTTCGCCCTGGCCGTGCAGACGCCGGCCATCCCGCTGCACACCTGCCTGCCCGAGCTGCGCCGCCGCGCTGCCTACAGCGGCCTGCCAGCGGCCCGCTTCGATGCCCTGATCGCTGGCCACGTGCCGGATGCAACCGTGCTGGCCCTGCTCGACGCCCAGCCCGAGTTCACCACCGCGGTCTGGGATTACCTGGCCGCCCTGGTCGACGCCGAACGCGTCGAAGATGGCCGCGCGCGCCTGCGAGAAAACGCCGACCTGCTGCAGCGTATCGAGGCCGCCTACGGCGTGGACCCGGCCACTGTGGTCGCGGTCTGGGGCGTCGAGAGCGACTATGGCCGCAGCCGCGGCAGTCGGGTGCTGCAGGAATCGCTGTTGGCCCTGTCCTGCGCTGGTCGCCGCCAACCCTTCTTCCGCGGTGAGCTGATCGCGCTGCTCAAGCTGATCGACTCCGGTGACCTGCAGCCCAGCGCCGAAGTGCCCTTGACCGGCTCATGGGCGGGTGCCTTCGGCCAGACCCAGTTCATGCCCTCCACCTATGCCCGCATCGCTGTCGACTTCGACGGCGACGGCCGCCGCGACCTGGTCGACAGCGTGGCCGATGCGCTGGCCTCCACCGCCCACTACCTGCAGCGCTCGAACTGGCGCAGCGGCCAGGCCTGGGGCATTGAGGTACAGCTGCCGCGCGGCCATCGCGGCAGCGCCAACCGCCGCGACACCGCGCCGCTGTCTGACTGGGCCGCGCGCGGCGTGCGACGGGTGGACGGCTCGCCCCTGGTGGCTTCTGATCTGGCGGCCGATCGTCGCGCCGGCCTGCTGCTGCCGGCCGGCGTGGAGGGGCCCGCCTTCCTCGTGTTCCGTAACTTCGAGGCCCTGTTCAGCTACAACGCCTCGCAGAACTACGCGTTGGCCATCGGCCACCTGGCCGACCGCATCCGCGGCGGCAGTGAGTTCCATACGCCCTGGCCGACCGACGACCCCGGGCTCTCTCGCGCGCAGCGGCGTGAGCTGCAGGCCCTGCTGATCGCGCGGGGGCACGATATCGGCGAGATCGACGGCCGCCTGGGCCCGCGCTCGCGGGCGGGCATCAGCGCCGAGCAGGCGCGACTGGGCTGGACAGCCGATGGGCGGGCCGGGCAGCGCCTGCTGGAGTCGCTGCGCGAGGGCGGTTGAGCTTGCGCGCCCACGCACACCGCGTTTCCCTTCCAATTCCATAGGGTGCGCCTTGGCGCACCATGTTGCGTCCATGCTCGCCGCGGTGGCTGTCCCTTGGGCGTCGATCACCAACAACGACAGGGGCGAGCGTGCAGCGGGCGCCAGTGCGCCAAGGCGCAGCCTATGGATAATTCAGCATCAGGATGATTGCGGCAGCCGCGGCTTGGCGAATCGCGCGAACACTGCGCCGCCCAGTGCGCCCGCCGCCACGAACAGCCCCAGTCCCAGCCCGTCGCGCGCGCCAGCGACCACGCTCATGCCAAGCAGGGCCTCCATGCTGAGCAGGGCGGTGAGGATCGCGGCTGCGCCGGCGGCGATGTGCAGGCCGGGGCCCACGCCGCGCGCCCAGCGCCGGATGCCTCCGGCTACCGCGAACGCAATCAGGAACCCGCCGGCAACGATCAGCGCATACACCGGCGCAAAGCCCCAGAGGTCGCTTGCCATTGCCTGCAGCCGCAGGCCGAAAGGAATCTCCGCACCCAGTGCGACCAACGCGGCGTGGATGCGCAGGGTCTGGATCAGGCTGGAGGCTGCCGCGGTTACCAGCACCGCCAGCACGAAGCCGACCAGCGCGCGCTTCATCGGCGCGCGCCCGTCAAAGCCGCCGTGGCCTTACTCGCCGCCCAGCGCCTCACGCATGAACTCCGGCAGGACCAGGGCGGCGCGGTGGATGTCCACGTTGTAATAGCGGGTTTTAAAGGTCTTGCTCTGCGCGCCGCGCTCGCGGAAACCGGCAATCTCGCCGCCCTTGCGCGCCAGGGTGCAGCTCCACCAGCCAGTGGGGTAGCAGGGCTGCGGAAAAGGCAGCGTCTTGACGTCTGCGAAGCCAGCAGACTTCAGGTGATGGCGCATCGCCTTGATCAGGCCGATGTGGCCCAGCGGCGACTCCGACTGCTGCACCAGCATGCCGCCGGGGCGCAGCGCTTTCAGGCAGGACACGTAGAACGCCTCATTGAACAGCCCCTCGGCCGGGCCGACCGGATCGGTGGAGTCCACGATCACGATGTCCACGCTCTCGGGCGCTGCTTCCTTCATGTACTTGATGCCGTCATCCCACATCAGGTGGGCGCGCGGGTCTTCGTTGGCGTCGCAGAGCTCGGGGAAATACTTTTCCGCCATCCGCGTGACCTGCTCGTCGATGTCGCACTGCACGGCGGACTCGACTTCCTTGTGCTTGAGCACCTCGCGCAGGGTGCCGCAGTCGCCGCCGCCGATGATGACCACGCGCTTTGGGTTGCTGTGGGTGAACAGCACCGGGTGCGACATCATCTCGTGGTACAGGAAGTTATCGCGGGTGGTCAGCATCACCGCCCCGTCGATCAGCATCAGGTTGCCCCAGTCGGTGGTCTCGAAGATCTCGATCTTCTGGAACGGCGACTGTACTTCGTCGAGCTTCTTCGTCACCCGGAACCCGATGGAAGAGCCCAAAGGCTCGAAGTTCTCGTAGTGCCAGGTAGTTTCAGCGCTCATTTATCAGGTCCGGGGCAACAGGGGCAAGTTCGCGATTGTACCGGAGGGTCGTCCGGTCGGCTGCCCCTTTGCCGGCCTCACGTCCGCTGGCGTCCCGCGGTTTAAACTGTGCGGCCTTCACTTCCTGCCGCTGGAGTCCGCCGCCCATGAGCGAGTGGTCGATCGATCGCGCCCGTCGCACCTACGCCGTACCGCACTGGGGCGAGGGCTATTTCGACATCGATGCCGAGGGCGGCATTGAAGTGCTGCCGCGCGGCGGCGAGGGCCCGCGGATCTCCTTGCCGGCGGTGGTGGATCAGGCCCTGGCCACCGGCATGAAGCTGCCGCTGCTGCTGCGCTTCTCCGACGTGCTTGGCCACCGCCTCGGTCGCCTGCAGGCCGCGTTCGCGCAGGCCATGCGTGATCTGGACTACAGCGGTGGCTACACCGCGGTGTACCCCATCAAGGTCAACCAGCACTACGGCGTGGCTGGCGAGCTGGCCGCCCACGGCGGCGAGGGCTTCGGGCTGGAAGCCGGCTCCAAGCCGGAGCTGATGGCGGTACTCGCGCTGTCGCGCCCCGGCGGCGTGGTCGTGTGCAACGGCTACAAGGACCGCGAGTACATCCGCCTGGCCCTGATCGGCCGCCGTTTGGGTCTTGAGACCTACATCGTGGTCGAGAAAGCGTCCGAGCTCGAACACATCATCGAAGAATCGAAGGCGCTGGGCGTGCGCCCGGGCCTGGGCGTGCGCATGCGCCTGGCCAGCCTTGGCGCCGGCAAGTGGCAGAACAGCGGCGGCGACAAGGCCAAGTTCGGGCTGTCGCCGCGCCAGCTGATCGACCTGATCGAGCGCCTGCGCAGCGCCGACATGCTCGACTGTCTTGAGCTGCTGCATTTCCACATGGGCAGCCAGATCTCCAACGTGCGCGACTTCGCCGCCGGCATGCGCGAGGCCACCCGCTACTTCGTGGAAGTGAGCAAGCTCGGCGCGCCGATCCGCTACATGGATGTCGGCGGTGGCCTGGGCGTCGACTACGAAGGCACCCGCTCGCGCGGCAGCTGCTCGATCAACTACGGCCTGGAGCAGTACGCCAGCACCATCGTGCAGCCGCTGGCCGAGGCCTGCGTCGAGCATGGCCTGACGCCCCCCAAGGTGATGACCGAATCCGGTCGTGCGTTGACCGCTCACCACGCCCTGCTGGTCGCAAACGTGTCGGAAGTCGAGCCCGCGCCGGAAGGCGCGGTGCCACCGGCTGCCGGCGACGAGCCGACGGTGATCCGTCACCTGCGCGAAACCCATGCCGCGCTGGATGAGCGCCCGGCGATCGAGCTCTACCACGAGGCCCAGCACTACCAGGCCGAGGGCCAGGCCCTGTATGCGCTGGGCCAACTGCAGCTGGATCAGCGCGCCGTCATCGACGACTTGTTCTATGCGATTGCCCACGCCGTGCGCGCGCGCCTGGACTACGCCGAGAAGGGTCATCGCGCGGTGCTCGACGAGCTCAACGAGCGCCTCGTCGACAAGTACTTCGTCAACTTCTCGGTGTTCGAATCGATCCCCGATGTGTGGGCGATCGACCAGATTTTCCCGATCGCGCCGATTCACCGCCTGAACGAAGCGCCGACCCGCCGCGGCATCATCGCCGACCTCACCTGCGACTCCGATGGCCAGGTCGAGACCTATGTCGACAGCGGCGACCTCGACAGCAGCCTGCCCCTGCACGTGCCGCGTGCCGGCGAAAGCTACCGCCTCGGCATTTTCATGGTCGGCGCCTACCAGGACACGCTGGGCGACATCCACAACCTGTTCGGCGACACCGATGCCGTGAACGTGCGCCTGACCGGCAGCGGCTACACGCTGGAGCGCAGCCGCCGCGGCGACACCGCCGACGTGATGCTCGACTACGTGGGCTACAGCCTGTCCGACCTGCGCCGCCGCTACGGCGCCATGGTGGCCGCCGCCGACCTGCCGGCGGCTGAGGCGGTGGCGCTCACCGCCGCACTGGAGGCTGGCCTGACCGGCTACACCTACCTCGCGGACGAGGCCAATGGCTGAACGCGGAGCCCTGCGCTGCGGTTTCATCGGCCTTGGCGCCATGGGCGCGCCCATGGCCGGCCATCTCCACGCCCGCGGCCTGCTGGCCGTGGTCGGCAACCGCACCCGCGCGAAGGCCGACGCACAGGCCGCGGAACTCGGCGTGCGCGCCGCGGCTTCGGCCTCCGACTTCGCCGACTGCGATGTGGTGCTGCTGTGCGTCTCCGAAGACGCCGACGTGCTGCAAAACGTCGGTGAACTGCGCGAGGTGCTCAAGCCCGGCACGCGCCTGGTCGACCACTCCACCGTCAGCGCCGACACCGCGCGCGAAGCCGCCCGCCTGCTCGCCGAGCGCGGCATCGGCTTTATCGATGCGCCGGTCAGCGGCGGCGCGGAAGGTGCGCGCCTTGGCAAGCTCTCGATCATGGTCGGCGGCAATGCGGAGGATCTCGACGCCGTACGTCCGGCGCTGGAGGCCTACGCCTTGCGCATCACCCACATGGGCGACACCGGCGCGGGCCAGAGCACCAAGGCCGTCAACCAGGTGCTGGTGGCCGGCATCAACGAGGCCGTCTGCGAGGGTCTCGCGCTGGGCGAGAAGCTCGGCCTCGACCCCGACAAGCTGCTGCCCACGCTGGGCGCCGGTGCCGCCGGCAACTGGTTCCTCGACAAGCGCGGCGCCAGCATGCTGCGCCGCGAGTACGTGCCCGGCTTCAAATGCGCCCACCTGCTCAAGGACCTGCGCATCGTGCTCGGCATGGCGCAGACGGCAGGCGTCAACACCGCGGTGATCGAGCAGGCCCTGGCCGACTACGCCGCCCTGGTCGAGCGCGGGTTGGGCGATGCGGATACGTCTGCGTTGATCGAGCTGAAGCGGCAGGGGTGAGTTCAGCGCCATGCTGCTCAACCTGCTGATCGGCTTCTCCCTCGGCGCGGCCGCGCTGCTGATGCTGGCCTTCGCCACCGCCTACCGCAGCCTCGACCTGCCTCTGCAGTCGCGCGCGGCGGGCTGGGTAATGCTGCTGGGTCTGGCGCATACGCAGTGGAGCCATTTGGCGATTGCTGCCTCCAGTGCGCCGATGCCGCTGGATCGGGCCTATGTGGCGGTGCTGTTCCTGCAGTCGCTGGGCTTCTACTGGCTGCTGCTGGGCCTGCTGCGGCGCGATCAGGACTGGCGGCGCTGGGAGTGGGCGCTGCCGCTGGCTGCGCTGCTGGCGGGTCTGCTGGTGCCGCTGGCCTGGGCGGTGCCGCTGGCGCTGGGCATGGGCACCGGCTTCGCCCTGCATCTCGCGCTTCTGCTCTATCGGTTGCGCGGGCTGCGGCGCTGGTTCCGGCTGGAGCTGCCGGTGGTTCTGGTTTTCGCGCTGATGGGTGTGGCAACCGCGGCGATCGGGCTGTGGGCGCCGCTGGGTGCCGGCTGGGTGCTGTATGCGGAGGTCTACGCACTGCTGATCGCGATCGGTTTTCTTGGCGTGCTCTGGCTGCTGCTGGCGGTGCCGGACATCGCCGGCAAGACCCGCGAGGCCGTGGCCCAGAGCTATGCCCAGAGCACGCTCGGCCGGGTCGACGTGGAGGCCAAGCTGGCCGAGCTGACGCGGCTGTTCGAAGCGGAGCACATCCATCGCGACGAAGGCCTGAGCCTGGCGCGTGCGGCCGAGCTGTTGGAGCTCAGCACCCATCAGCTGTCGGAGCTGGTCAACACCCGCCTGGGCATCGGCTTCTCCAAGCTGGTGCGCCAGCACCGGGTGCGCGATGCACAGAAGATGCTGGTCGACGAGCCGCGGGCCTCGGTGCTGTCGGTCGGCCTCGCCGTGGGCTTCGCCTCGCAGTCGACCTTCTACGTGGCCTTCCGCGAGGAGCTGGGCGTGGTGCCCGGGCAGTACCGCAAGCAGGCCGCGGCCGGGGCGCAGGTGGCCGACTGAGGGCCACTCTCGGGCAGTGGAAACTGCCGGATGATCATTCTGGAAGTGCGCAAGTGATTGATTCGGCGAGCGCTGCTCCGCGAACTGCTGCGGACTGATCGTTCCGGAAGCGCGCGCCGGGTGGCGGCGGGGAGCCTGTGGGCCGGTTCCCAACAACGAGGTGTCGCCATGTCCCTGCCCATCGATCCCGCCCAGCTGCATGTCGCCTATGCGATCTATCTCGCCGTCTCGATCGCGCTCACCGTCTGGGTGGCACGCGCCCTGTCCGGCAGCGGTGAAGTCTTCCTGGTGCGCTGCTTCGGCCAGGACACGGAGCTGGCGCAGTCGACCAATCGCCTGCTGGTGATTGGCTTCTACCTGATCAACCTCGGTTTCATAAGCTACCGCCTGGGCCGCTGGCCGGAGTCGGGCGCGCTGGTGCCCGAGGTCGGCATGCGGATCGGCGTCACCCTGCTGGTGCTGGGCGCGATGCACTTCTTCAACATGCTGCTGATCGCCCGCATGGGCCAGACCGTGAACCGCTGGTTGCGCGATCAGGACCGCGCGGGCGAAGCCGCGCGGCCGCAGGCATGAGCGCCGCGATGGTGGAGTCTGGCGGACCGGGGCATGAAGCCAGTTCGAGCGCGGCGGACCCCGAGGGCCTGCTCGGCAGCGCGCTCATCCAATACTTCGTTGCCACCGTGTGTGCTGCCTTCGGCGTCAGCCTGCTGTTCCTGCTCGGCGCGGTGGTCTCCGCCCCGGGCAGCAACGACTTCTCGATACTGATCACGATCCCCGCGGGTGCAGTCGTCATCGGCACCATCGCCTTCCTGATCGGCATCTTGCCTGCAATGCTGATCTGCGCCCCGCTGTCCGCCGGCTTGCTGCGTCTGGGCCTGCGTCATCCGCTTTGGCACGCGGCGGTGGGCGCGGTGCCCGGTCTGCTGCTGCTGGCGCTGAGCGAATGGCCCTCGCCTCAAGCTCAGGCCAGCGGCTGGCTGATGCTGGCCGTGCCCTTCCTGGTCTACGGCTCTGCCGCCGGGCTGCTGGCCGGGTGGTGGCTACGGCGTCGCTTTGCGCAGCGCTGATCGTCCTGCAGCACTCAGAGCGTGTGAAAAAGCCCAGATGCCGTAGCGAGGGCGTCCGACGGCGGCTGTAGCAGGCGGATGGTTCTCACAGGCATTCAACCCAAGCCAAGCGCCCGCAGTTGCTTCGGAATCCGCTCGCGAAATGGAAAGAAGCCGCGGTTGGCAAACGGCCAGAACTGGCTGTCCCAGTCGCGGCGCACGCGGGTCAGCGACACGCCGCGGGCCTGCAGTTGCGGGGCCAGTCGGTTCAGCAGGTCGGAGATCGGGCCGACCGGGGCGTCGGGCGTCAGCAGCGCATCGGTCCCGTGGGCTGCCGCGAGGTCGGCCAGGGCATCTGCAGTGGCCGCTTCCGCGCCCAGCGCCTGCACCGCCAACCCGGCCTGCTGCAGGCGCTGGCCGGTGTCGGCGCAGGCGCCGTCGACGAAGGCGCGCGCCCTGTCGCCCCAGGGCCAGTCCGCGGCGCTGGTGATTAGAACCGCAGCACGCAGGTCGAGGCCGGCGGGCAGGGCCGAGAGCGGGTCGAGGTCCTCGGGGTGGGCCAGCAGAAGGGCGCGCGTATCGGCGGCGGGCTGCGGGCGAAGCGCCAGCGTCGAAGCCGCCGGCAGCGGCGGCTCGACCAGGGCCTCGGCGGTGTCGGCCAGCCCGCGCGGGGTAAAGCGCCCGTCGGTGTAGCGGGCGATGTTGTCCGCGCGGGCCAGGTAGGTTTTGCCGGCGGTCTGCAGGCCGGCCACCCAGCGCCAGGACAGGGTGTTGCTGGCCGGATCGGCGTCCAGCAGGTGGCGGGCGAAGAAGTCCGCGCCCAGCGCCCAGGGCAGGCGCAGGGTAAAGATCCAGATCGAGGCGAACCACATCCGCGCGTGGTTGTGCAGGTAGCCGGTGTCGACCAGCTCGCGGGCCCAGTCGTCGAAGCCTTCAATGCCGGTGCGGCCGCCTTCGGCGGCTTCGATGTTCGCGCGCAGGGCGATGTCCTTGCGCGACCGCGTGCGGTCGGACTCCACGGTTTCCAGATAGCGCGCCCACACGGCCGGACGCAGCTCCAGCCAGCCCTTCCAGTAGGTGCGCCAGAGCACTTCCTGCACAAATTTGTCGGCCTGCTCCAGCCGATAGCGCTGCAGCACAGAGGCGACTACCTCCTGCTCGCCGAGCAGGCGATGGCGCAGATAGGGCGAGAGCACCGAGACATTGCCGCGACGCTCCGGACCGTGGTCGGCGTTGCGTTCGTTGGCGTAGTGGCGGCCCGCGCGCGGCAGGAAGGCGTCCAGCCGGCGCAGGGCTTCTGCACGGCTGGGCGGGAAATCGCGCGACTGCGCGGCGGAGTTGGGTTCGATGGGCGTGTCCATCCCGGCATGCCAACAAAGCCGGCGCCTACGCCGCGTGCAGGGCGTGTCGCGCGGTCGCGAAGGATGCAGCCTGGAGCCCTTGCCGATGCCCGCGACCGCCGATGCCACCGGGATCGCCGCAGGCCCTGAGGACCGGTTAGCATCGCCGGCCCGCGCCCTGCGCCTCGCCCGGAGCCGGCCCCGTGGCGCCGATCGATACGCCCGATCCCGAACTTCTGGCCGCGGCACGCGCCGCTGCCGCCCGTGCCCACGCGCCCTATTCGCGCTTCCACGTCGGCGCCGCCCTGCGCAGCGCCAGCGGTCGCGTGCATGCCGGCTGCAATGTCGAGAACGCCGCCTACCCGCTGACCGGTTGCGCCGAACGCCACGCCATTGCCGCCGGCGTGCTGGCCGAAGGCGCTGACTTCGCCATCGCCGACGTGCTGGTGGTTGCGCTGGACCCGGCAGGCGCCCTGCAGCCCGCCCCGCCCTGCGGCGGCTGCCGCCAGCAGATCCTGGAGCACGGCCGCCATGCCCGCGTGCAGTTCGTCGACGGCGATGCGCGCTGGTGCGCGGAGACGATCGCGACGCTGCTGCCGTTCGGCTTCAGGCTGGATTGAGAGCGTGTGAAAGGATTGCTCGCCTGCTGCCGCCGCTGGGCGTCTGTGGCGGCGCGATTTGCCGAGAACGCCAAGAGACAACTTGGCTACGGCGTGCGAATGCTTCAGATGTCTTGAGCCTCGCAGCCCCAGCGTAACCCGCAGCTGCGATCCTCGGTGCCGCGCACTCACCGGAGCCCAGCCATGTGTTTTTCGGTCCTCGCTCTGAGCCTGCTGCTGGCGGGCCAAGCCAGTGGTCATGCCCTGTTCGATGCGGCCCTGCCAGTGCAGCTGGGGCCGCGGCCATTCTTTCTGGTGGACGACATGCCTGCGGGTGCGCTGAAGGAGGGACTGCAGGCCTGTGCCGCGGAGCGCGGGCGCTATCGCAGCAGCCGGCTCTCGATCGGGCACCGCGGTGCGCCCCTGCAGTTCCCGGAGCACAGCCGCGAGTCCTACGTAGCAGCGGCACGAATGGGAGCCGGCATCATCGAATGCGATGTCACCTTCACCCGCGACCTGGAGCTGGTCTGTCGGCACGGGCAAGGCGATTTGCACACCACCACCGACATCCTGCTGGGTCCCTTGGCGGAGCGCTGCACGCGCCCGTTTGCGCCGGCCGAGTTTGATGCGGACGGCCGGCTGCTGCGCGCTGCGGATGCTGAGTGTCGCAGCAGCGACCTGAGCCTGGCCGAGTTTCGCCAGCTGCGCGCGCGCATGGATGCCCACAACCCGCAAGCGCGCACGGTCGAGGAGTATCTCGACGCTACCCCGCGCTGGCGCACGGATCTGTACGCCGGTGCGGGTGGACAGTTGATGAGTCACGCCGACAGCATCGCCCTGTTCCAGCAGCTCGGCGTGGACATGACGCCGGAGCTGAAGGCAGCGGTGGTGGAGCTGCCCTTCCAGGGCATGGACCGGCGCGCGCTGGCGCTGAAGCTGCTGGAGGATTACCGCGCGGTCGGCGTGGAGCCGGCGCGGGTCTGGCCGCAGTCCTTCCATGAGGAGGACGTGCGCCTGTGGCTGGCGGAGGGCGGCGACTACGGGCGCCAGGCGGTGATGCTGGACGGTGCCACTGACCGAGGTCAGCTGATGCCGCTGGAGCGGCTTGCCGAACTTCGCGAACTCGGCCTGCGCTACTACGCGCCGCCGCTGTTCGCGCTGCTGGCGCTGGACGGCGAGGGCAGGCTGACCGCCTCGGCGCATGCGCAGGCGGTGCGAGAGTTGGGGCTGCAGCTGATCGCCTGGTCGCTGGAGCGCAGCGGCCCCATCGGCGGCAGCCGCCCGAGCTGGTATTACCAGGACGTGGAGGCAGCCCTGCAGCGCGAGGGCCAGGTGCTGGAGGTGGTCGACGTGCTGGTGCGCGAGGCCGGCGTGGTGGGCATCTTCACCGACTGGCCGGCGACGGTGAGCTTCTACGCAAACTGCGACTGAAGCGGCGCGGATGCTGTCGTAAGGCCAGCGTAGGGCATCACTCCATGGACCGCGGCAAGCGTGCAGCGGACGCCGGTGCGCCAAGGCACACCCTATGGGCTTGCGCGCTGTTGATAGGGTGCGCTTCAGCGCACCGCGAGGCCTCGAATCTTGCCCCGGTCCGCGTCAGCGCACCGACCGCGTGTACCAGCCCTCGCCGCGGCGGATCATGGCCACCAGCGACAGCATCACCGGCACCTCCACCAGCACGCCGACCACGGTGGCCAGCGCCGCGCCGGAGCCCAGCCCGAACAGGCTGATCGCCACCGCCACTGCCAGTTCGAAGAAGTTGCTGGTGCCGATCAGGGTGCTGGGCCCTGCCACGCAGTAGGGCACCTTGAGCCGGTGGTTCAGGCCAAACGCGATCAGCGCGATCAGGTAGGCCTGCAGCATGATCGGGATCGCCAGCAGCACGATGATCATCGGCTGGGCCAGGATCTGCGGGCCCTGGAAGCCGAACAGCAGCACCAGGGTGGCCAATAGCGCCGCCATCGAGACCGGATTGAGGCGCGCCAGCACAGCTTCCAGCGATGCCTCGCCGCCGCGTGCCAGCAGCCAGCGCCGCAGCAGCTGGGCCAGGATCAGCGGCACCACGATGTACAGGCCCACCGAAAGCAGCAGGGTGCCCCAGGGCACGCTGATCGCGGACACGCCCAGCAGCAGGGCCACAATCGGGGCGAAGGCGAACACCATCACCGCGTCGTTCAAGGCGACCTGGCTGAGCGTGAAGTTGGGCTCGCCGTCGACCAGGTTGGACCACACGAACACCATCGCCGTGCAGGGCGCTGCGCCCAGCAGGATCAGGCCGGCGACGTAGCTGTCGAGCTGGTCGGCCGGCAGCCAGTCGGCGAACAGCACGTAGATGAACAGCCAGGCCAGCGCCGCCATGGTGAAGGGCTTGATCAGCCAGTTCACGCCCAGGGTGACGCCGATGCCGCGCGCCTGGCGGCCGACCTCGCGCATCCGCGCGAAGTCGATCTTGAGCAGCATCGGAATGATCATCAGCCAGATCAGCACCGCCACCGGCAGGTTGACGTGCTGCACCTCCATCGCCGCCAGCGCCTCGAAGCCGGCCGGGAACAGCTGGCCGAGGCCAATGCCGACGACGATGCACAGGGCGACCCAGAGGCTCAGCCAGCGGCCGAACAGGTCGAGGCCGGGGCGCGCCTGCGCACTCATGCCTGCACGCCCAGATCGGTCAGCAGCTGGCGCACGCGGGCGGAGATGTCGTCGCGCACGGCGCGATAGGCGTCCTCCTCCATGTGCTTGGGGTCCTGCAGGGCCCAGTCCTCGCGGCGCTTGGCCGGCACCCAGGGGCAGCTGTCGCCGCAGCCCATGGTGACCACCGCGTCGAAGTCGATGCCGTCGATTTCGTCCAGCGACTTCGAGCCGTGGCTGGCCAGGTCGTAGCCCAGCTCGGCCATGTAGCGCACGGCCTTGGGGTTGATCACGCCGGAGGGTTTCGAGCCGGCGCTGTGGGCCTCGACCCGCTCGCCGCCGTGGATGCGGGCGAAGGCCTCAGCCATCTGGCTGCGGTTGGCGTTTTCCACGCAGACGAACAGCACGCGGACGGGGGCATTCATGCGGTGGTCTCCTTGGCGGTGGGGGCGCAGACGCTGGCTGGGCCGCAGTCGGCGCCTGCGCAGCAGTTCTCGGTGAGGAAGGCGAGCAGGGCGTTCATCCGGGCGAAATCCGCCGCCACCTGGATCTGTCGGCCTTCGCGCTGGTCCTGCACCAGGCCGGCCTGGCGCAGCTGGTTCAGGTGCGCGCTCAGCGTGGGCCCGGGGATGCCGAGCGCCTCACGCAGTTCACCGACGCAGAGCCCGGCAGGGCCGGCCTGCACCAGGGCACGAAACGCGGCCAGGCGATGTTCCTGGCCCAGCGCTCGCAGGCAGTCGAGGGCGGTGACGGTGTCCACGGACAGTTCCATATTTCCGGAAAGTCGGAAATATACACTGGCCCGAGGCCCGCGTGCGACGAATTGGCGTGGATCGCCCATAGGGTGTGCTTCAGCGCACCGTGATGCCTCGAACCTCGCCCCGGTCACGGTGACCGCATGTCGGCGAGGACATCGACCGCGGCGAGCGTGCAGCGGACGCCGGTGCGCCAAGGCACACCCTATGGGCTTGCGGGCTCGTCATAGGGTGCGTTTCAACGTGCCGTGGTACCTCGAATCTCGCCCTCGCTGCGCTGACACAGGTAGGTGATGCCCCACTCCTGCGAGCCGCGCTCGCCGATCGGCTCGCCGGCGAGATCGAAGGCCTGCACCGACTCGAAGCCGGCCGCCTGCAGCTGGGCGAGCTGGGCCGGCAGGGAGATCGCGTAGTAGGTGACGGTGTAGCCGCGCGAGCTGTCGCGCAGCATCACGTGGTCCGCGAAGGTCTCGCTGGGCTCGGCCACGTCGTGCCCGCGCAGATGCTCGCCAAGCGCGCGGACAGCGGCGATCGGAAAGCGCAGCCAGCTGCGCGGCTGCTGCAGCCGCGGCAGCACCGCACGCAGGCGGTCGCGCAGGCCTGGCCAGCGCACCTCGCGGTTGTGGGTCTGGAAGGCGAACCAGCCGCCTGGGGTGAGCAGGCGATGGATCTCGGCGAGGATGCGCAGGCGGTCGGCCTGATCGGCGTGGTCGATGCCGTTGAAGCTGAACAGCACGAAGTCGAAGCTGCCGTCGGCAAACGGCAGGGCGCGCGCGTCACCGACCTCGAAGCTGACCCCCGGGAAACTGCGGCGGGCGCTGGCGACCATCTCCGGGCTGATGTCGATGCCCACGTAGCGCTGGGTGAGGGCGCGCAGATGCGGGGTGGTGCGGCCGGCGCCGACGCCCAGGTCGAGCACGGGTCGCTCCTGCAGCAACGGCGCCAGCCGCGCCAGGATCATGCGCTCCGCCGGCTGCAGCTGCTGCTGGCCAGCATATTCGCCAACCTCGGCCCGATAGGCCTGCAGGCATTCCTCCACGATCTCCACCACGCCCTGCTCCCTTCACTAATGTGGACGTACCGTAACAGATGCTCCCGGTCGCGCTGCTGCCCTCCCGCCGCCACGCCTCTGCCAGCAAGCACTGGGCTGCTTTTGTGAAGACTGCTTTCGCAAGAAGCCGGGTACCCTTGCGGGCAAATTCTTCACATGCGTGAGCCCATGCCCCGCTTCCGACTGCCGCGCTGGCCCTGGCTGCTGCTGATCCTGGTGCTTGGCCTTCTGCTGATGCGCTTGCCCGGCTGGTGGCTGGGGCCGGAGTTCCCCACCTATGCCGTGCAAAGCGGACCCTTGCTGGCCAATGTCGTGGCCACCGGGCGCGTGCGCACCCCCTCGCGGGTGACCCTTGGCAGCGAAATCGCGGGGGTCCTGATCGAGCGGCATGTGGCCGAGGGTGATCGGGTGGAGCCCGGTCAGGTGGTGGCGCGGCTGCGCGCCGACGAGCTGCAGGCCCGCCTGAACGAAACCGAGGCTGCATTGGCCCAACTCGAGCAGCGCCAGCGTCCCGAAAGCCGAGCTGCCCTGCGTGAGGCCCGCGCTCGGGCCGACCAGGCCCGCCGCGAGGCTGAGCGCGCGGCGACCCTGCTGGCGAGCGGGCTGATCGCGCGTGAGCGCGCCGAACAGGCGCAGGAAACGCTGGCGATCGCGGCTGCCCAAGCCGACCGCGCAGCCACCGTGGCCTCAGCCCTGGCCGAGGGCGGCGTGGAGGAACGCCTGCTGCGTGAGCGCATCGCCAGCGCGCGTGCCCAGCTGCAGCGCAGTGAAATCCGCAGCAGCGTGGCCGGCACCGTGCTGCGCCGCCTAGCCGAACCCGGTGACGTATTGGGCGCCGGCCGAGGCATCGTCGAGGTCGCCGTCGATGGTCCGACCGAAATCGTGGCCCAGGTCGACGAGCGCAACCTCGACCGCTTGGCGCTGGGCCAGCCCGCCCTGGTCTCGGCCGATGCCTTCCCCGAGCGCCGCGAGCCGGGCGAGGTCAGCTTCATCGCGCCCTCGGTGGAGGCCCAGACCGGCACCGTCGAAGTGCGAGTGCGCCTGCCGCAGCCGCCGGCCTACCTTCGCCAAGACATGACGGTGTCGATCGACATCGAGGTCGGACGCCGCGAGCAGGCGCTGTCCCTGCCGCTGGACGCCCTGCGCAATCCGCGCCCCGGTGCGGCCGAGGTGTGGGTGCTGCGCGAGGGACGAGTGGAGCGGCTGTCGGTGCGCACCGGCCTGCGCGGGCTCGAGCGCGTCGAGCTGCTGGAAGGCCTCGCCGCCGGCGAGCGCGTGCTGCCGGCGCGGCTCAACCCACCGCTGGGCAGCCGTGCCCGCGCGGTCGACGCCGGCTGAGCACAGGCGATGATCAAGCGCGCGCTCGACTCGCTCTGGTTCGAATGGCTGCTGGCGATCCGCCTGCTGCTGGAGGGCCGCGCGCAGAGCCTGCTGATCATCAGCGGCATCGGCGTCGGAGTTTGCGTGATCGTGTTTTTGACCGCGTTGATCGGCGGCCTGCAGCAGCAGATCATCGACCGCACCCTGGGCACCCAGGCGCATATCCGCGTGCGCCCGCCGGAGGACCTGGCGCGGCCGCTGCGCGAAGAGATTGAAGCCGGCCTGCTCTCGCAAGTGGACCAGCGCGCCCAGCGCCTGCGAACCCTGGATCAGTGGCAGCGCATCGAGCAGGCCCTGCTGGCGGCGCCGGACATCACCGCCGTGTCGCCGCTGGCGTCCGGCCCGGCGCTGGCGAGGCGCGGCGCGGCCAGCCGCTCGGTGGTGATTCTCGGCATCGAGCCTGAGCGCTACACCCGCATCGTGCCGGTGCAGGATTCGCTGAAGGAGGGCCGCTTCGCCATTGTCGGCAACGACATCGCCATCGGCCGCCAGCTGGCCACCGAGCTGGGTGCGCGCCTGGGCGATCGCTTGCGTCTCGATGCCGGTGATGGCCGCGCCGACGTGTTCACCATCGTCGGCATCTTCGAGCTGGGCGTGCGCGACATCGACCAGCGCTTCGTCTACACCGCGCTCAAGCCCGCGCAGTCGCTGCTGGACCTGCCCGGCGGCGTCAGCAGCCTCGACCTGCGCGTCACCGAGATCTTCGAGGCCGAATCGATCGCGCAGCGCATCAGCGCGCGGCTGGGCGTCAATGCCGAAAGCTGGATGACGCTCAATCGCAATGTGCTGGATGCGCTTTCCGCGCAGAGCATGTCGACCAACCTGATCAAGTTCTTCGTCGGCCTGTCGGCGGCCTTCGGCATCGCCAGCGTGCTGGCGGTCAGCGTAGTCCAGCGCGGCCGCGAGATCGGCATCCTGCGGGCGATGGGCACCAGCCGCGGCCAGGTGCTGCGGGTGTTCCTGATCCAGGGCGCGGTGGTCGGCCTGCTCGGCTCGGCGCTGGGCGCGCTCGGCGGCGCCGGGCTGATCGGGCTGTGGAGCGCAGCGGGCCTGTCGCGCTCGGGTCGCGGCTCGTTCGAGCTGGCGGTCAGCCCCGAGCTGTTCATCGGCGCCACCCTGCTGGCCACGGTGGTCGGCATGATTGCGGCGGTAGCGCCGGCGCGACGCGCGGCCAAGCTCGACCCGGTGGAGGCGATGCGCGGTGGCTGAGTCCTCACCCGTTCTGGAGCTGCACGGCCTGAGCAAGCGCTACGCGATCGGCACGCCGGCCGAGATCGAAGTGCTGCACGGGCTGGATCTGAAGCTCGAACGCGGCGAGTTCGCCGCCCTGATCGGCCCCTCGGGCTCGGGCAAGAGCACCCTGCTGAATCTGCTGGGCCTGCTGGACTCCCCGACCGCAGGCGAGCTCAGCCTGGTCGGCCAGCCCACCCGTGCGCTGGATGATGACGCACGCACGCAGCTGCGGGCCGAGTCGATTGGTTTTGTGTTCCAGTTCCATCACCTGATGCCGGCGTTCACCGCGCTGGAGAACGTGCTGATGCCGCTGATGGCGCGCCACGGCAAGCCCAGTGCCGAACAGCGACAGCGCGCGCAGGGCCTGTTGGAGGCGGTGGGTCTGGGCACGCTCGCACATCGCCGTCCGAACGAACTGTCGGGCGGCCAGCAGCAGCGGGTGGCGATCGTGCGCGCCCTGGTCAGCGAGCCGGCCCTGCTGCTGGCCGACGAGCCTACCGGCAACCTCGATACCCAGACCGCGGACGAGGTGTTCGCCCTGCTGCGACGGCTGCACGCCGAACGCAGCTTCGCGGTGCTGGTGGTGACCCACGATCCGCGCCTGGCCGAGCGCTGCGACCGCATCATCCGCCTGGTCGACGGCCGCATCGTCGAGGACCGTCGCGACCCTCGCAGGCCTGCCTAATGTAGTGATTCGCACTTGAGCGAACGTATCTGCGGCGTCCTCGGCAAGGCTGACAGCGTTTCTCTTGCTCGCCATAGCGCTGCTATGACTCGTCGTCGCGCCTTGCCAGCCACACCAATCCGCTCGCAGCTACTGTCCGCCAAGTACCGATCACTACACTGGGCCACGGCTTTCTGCCTCGGCCCTTGTCTAGACCACCGCTGCCCCGATCACGCGCCAGTGCCAGAGCTGTATCGCGAGGAACACCATGCTGACGGTGAACAGGGAATAGCCCAGCCGCCGCAGCAGGCCGAGGCGGCTGCTGGTCCAGACCGGAGCCAGCGTCAGCAGCATCAGACCGGCCGCGATCACCTGCGCCCAGCCGGCATAGTGCATCCACAGCATCTGCGGCAGCGGGTAGTTGCCGACCAGGTCCGCCGGGCCGGTCGCATCCATGGCCACGGCCAGCAGCAGGCCGCAGACAAGCAGGGCCAGCACGGACACAGCGCCAATCAGGCCGGCACCCACGGCAATCGCGTCTACCGCCCCGCCGCTGCGCGTGCGGCCCAGCCGCCAGAGCGCGCCGAACAGCGCGAACAGGCCGAACAGAAGGCTGAGCGCGAATCCGGCCAGCAGACTCAATGGATTCCCGAACCAGCCCACCCGCTCCAGGCTGTGCACGCCGCTGCCGTCGGCCAGCCCGACCACGCTGCCACCGTCGCGAAGCACGGCCACCCGCTGGCCGCCGGCGGATTCGAACACGTCCTCGGCCACGCGCCGGAAGCGCTGCGGGCGTTCGCCCTGATGCAGCAGCAGCGTGTCTGCACTCACGGCCTCGACCCGAATCGGCGAGAACGCTGCGAAAACAGCGGTGAAGCTGGAAAACACCCGACGATTGTTCAGATAAGTGCCGGCCACGTCGGCCAGCGCCCCCGCCTCGGCGCGCTCGCCGGCATACAGCACCGCCGGCGGCGACAGGCCCAGCGCGTGCTCCAGGATCTGCTCGGGCAGGGTGTAGACGAGGCTGCGGCTCTGCCCGCTGTTCTGGGCGATGAACACCCCCAGGCCCTGCTCGGGCACCAGCATCAGGTTGGCCAGGTAGGCCGAGGTGGCGCCGCCGTGGCCGAGCACGCGCTGTCCGCGGAAGGGTCGATCCTGGAAGCCGTGGGCGAGGTCGGCCCCCAGCGGACGGTCCGTGAAGCCGCGGCTGAACAGGCGCGCGTGCATCTGCGGTGACAGCAGGCGCACGCCGTCCAGCTCGCCGCCGCCGAGATGGAAGCTGATCCAGCGCGCCATGTCGGCCGGGGAGCTGAGCATGCCGCCGGCCGGCCAGTAGGCACCCAGCTGCATGTAGGCCTGTGCGCCAAGACCACCATCGTGGGGCCGATAGCCGATCGCCAACTGTGCGGCGCGATCGCCCTCCAGCCGCGCCGGTGGGCTCCAGTCGGTGTCGCGCATGCCCAAGGGCTCCAGCAGCTCGGCGCGCAGCAGGTCCTCATATGGCCGACCGGCAGCGTCCTCCAGCACCTGCGCGGCCAGCGCGGAGCCCCAGTTGGAATAGGAAGTCCGCGCACCCGGCGGGTAGACCCGACGCGGCTGGTGCGCGGCCAGCAGCTGGGCCAGCGGACGCGGATCGTCGTCGCCCACCGAGAACACCTGCACGCTGTCCTCGAAGCCGGCCCGGTGGTGCATCAGGTCACGCATCGTCACCGGTGCGCCAAATGCCGGGGCCACGGTGACCGACTTCAGGTAGCCGTTGACGTCGGCGTCGAGGTCGAGCTGGCCGCGTTCGGCAAGCATCATGGCCAGCGTCCAGATGAAGGTCTTGGACACCGAGCCGATCCGGAACAGGCTGCGCTCGGGGTCGACCTCGCGGCCGGTAGCAAGGTCTGCCTGGCCGTAAGCCAACAGCAGCGGCGGCCGCCCTGAGCGCACCACCGCGAGGCCGAGCCCGGCCAGCGCGTGCTCGCGGCGCAGGCCTTCGGCGAGGCCGTCAATGAAGCCGGGCAGGGCGTCCGCGGCATGCGCAGCGGGCGTCGCCTCGTCGGTCGGAGACGGCGGGGCGGCCGGCCTCTCGGGCTCCAGCTCCAGCTCCGGCTCCAGCGCGGGCAGCGGCTCGGGGCTCGTCTCGGGATCGAGCAGCACCGGCGGGGCCGGTGGCTCGTCCTGTGACTGCGTCTCGGCCATATCGAGCTCGGCAGGCGCAGGCGGCGCCTGCGCAAAGGCTGCGGAGGTCCACAGAACTGCAAGCAGGATGAACAGACGGGTGGGCTGAGGACACATGGGCAGGCTCGTGCGGGCTCGAACCTGCAACCCTACAGCTTGACCGCGACTGCTGCACACCGCTCCCGCAGTGCGGCAGGCCGCCCTACATCGGCCAGACCCACAGCAGCATCGGCAGCGCAATCAGCAGCACCAGCACTTGTACCGGCAGGCCAAGACGCCAGTAGTCGCCGAATCGGAACCCGCCCGGGCCCAGGATCAGGGTGTTGTTCTGGTGGCCGATCGGAGTCAAAAAGGCGCACGAGGCGCCGATCGCCACCGCCATCAGGAAAGGGTCGGCCGAGGCGCCAAGCGCCGCTGCCGTGCCGACTGCGATCGGGCACATCACCGCGGCCGTGGCAGCGTTGTTCATCAGGTCGGACAGGGTCATGGTGACCACCATCACCAGCGCCAGCGCCAGCACCGGCTGGCCGCGCGCCAGATCTTCCATCAACACCGCCGCAATCACGCTTGCCACGCCGGTGCTCTCCATGGCGCCGGCCACCGGGATCAGCGCCGCGAGCAGTACGATCACCGGCCAGTCGATGGCGGCATAGACCGAGCGCGGCGGCAGGGTGCGCAGCGCCATGCTGGCCAGCACGCCGGCAGCAAAAGATACCGCTGCCGGCACCAGCCCCAGTGCGGCACCGCCGACGGCGGCCAGCATTACCAGGGTAGCCAGCACGGCCTGGCGACGATCCGGAATGCGCAGCTCGCGCTCGGCCAGAGGCACGCAGCCGGCCTCGCCGGCAAACCCGGACAGGGCCTCCTGCGGGCCCTGAATCAGCAGCAGGTCGCCGGCCTTGAACGTCAGCGCGCGCAGCCGCGCCAGACTGCGTCGGCCCTGCCTCGACACCGCCAGCAGATTGATGCCGTAGCGGGTGCGCAGCTGCAGATCGGTTGAGCTGCGGCCAACGATGCTCGCACCCGGCAGGACTGCAAGCTCGACCAGGGTGATGTCGCTGGCAGCCACACTGGATTCGCCCTTGTCCTTGTCCTTGTCCTTGTCCTTGTCCTCGGCCTGCTCGCTTTGGGCGTCGTCGGGCGCTTGTTCGGGGTCGCGCTTGTCCTCCTCCAGCCTCAGCCCGAGGCTGTCCAGCGCATTGGCCAGGCCCTCGGCCTCCGATTCGATCACCAGGATGTCGCCCACCCGCACCTTGCGCGAGGGGTGGGGCGCATCGAGTCGCAGCTGGTTGCGCACCAGCGCAACCACCTGCACGCCCAGCTCTTCCAGCTTCGGCTCCAGCTCACGCAGGCTCTTGCCGGCGCTGGAACTGTCTTCGGGTACCCGTGCCTCGGTCAGGTAGGCGCCGCTTTCGAAGCTGTCGGCGGTGGCTTCGCGGCGCACCGGCACCAGCCGCCAGCCCCCGAGCACGATCAGGGCCACGCCCGCCAGCGCCACCACCACCCCGACCGGGCTGAAGTCGAACATCGCGAACCCGCGCTCGCCGGCTTCGGCGCGAAAGCCGGACACGATCAGGTTGGGCGGCGTCCCGATCAGGGTGGTCATGCCGCCCAGGATCGAACCGAAGGCCAGCGGCATCAGCAGGCGCCCGGGCGGCATCTCCAGGCGTCGCGCCACCTGCAGCGCCACCGGCATCAGCAGAGCCAGTGCGCCGACGTTGTTCATGAAGGCCGAGAGCAGGGCGCCGAGGCCGGTCAGGGCGGCGAGACTCAGGGTGGGTCCGGCGCGGGCTGGCAACACCCGTCGGGTCAGCCCATCGACAGCACCCGATAACTGCAGCGCGCGGCTGAGTACCAGCACGCAGGCGACGGTGACCACCGCCGGGTGCCCGAAGCCGGCAAAGGCCTCGGCCGGGGCCACCACCCCGGCCGCCACGCAGGCGAGCAGGGCGGCGACGGCGACCATGTCGTGGCGCCAGCCGCCCCACAGGAACAGGCCTACGGTGGCGGCCAGGATCAGCAGGATCAGGATCTGTTCGAGACTCAAGCGCGGTCCAATGGGCGGCAAAGCCACATGGTACGACGGCGCAGGCCTCTGATCTTGGGCGGAAAAATCATGCGCGCATCGAATCATCAGCGCTTTGGCATGACCGCGAGCTCAGGTCGGAGCAGCTTCGGTCCGGGGCCGCCGGGGGAAGGCGCCCCCGCTTCGGACGCAGTCTGCGTGCGAGGTCCGCATCCAAATGCTCAAGGGAGAGACATTCATGAACACCTGCATCCCGCGCCTCGCGGCGCTGTCCGCTGCACTGCTGATCGCCGGCCCGGCGCTGGCCAAGGGCGGCTACGCCGAGGCCCTCTACACTGATTTTGCCAACATGAGTGAGGGCGCCGTAGGCGTCGAAATCAAGGCCCGTGCAAGCGGCCCCCTCGACACCCTGGCCGGCCGCGACATGGCCAGCCTGACCGGGCTCCCCACGCACACGGTGGTGGTCGATGAAGACAGCGACTTCCGCCTCCCGAAAGCGGGATTCCACGAAGTCAACATGGAAGACGTCTACCTCGATGATCTCGCCACGCGCGTCGACGTTTTCGCCAAGATCGGCTATCCGCTGGAGCTGGGCGACTACCGTCTGCTGGATGTCGCCATCCAGATCGGCGAGCACAAGCTGCACCACACCGCCATAGAGTTCTGCTGGAACACGCTGAGCCACTGCGTCGTGTTCGATCCCAACATCGACTTCCTGGACTCGCAGGTCAACAGCTGGCGGACTGCCAAGGCCGAAGGCTGGGGCATGCAGATCCATGAAGAGCCGGCGCTCGACCTCGGCGATGGGCTGTCCCAGGCAAAGGCACGCTGCGGCCTCGCCAGCAATCCAAGCGTCACCTCGCGCAAGTACACGCGCGGCGCGCGCACGGTTCGCTACAAGTCGCTGGCGCAGCTGGTGGTGGTGACCAAAAACATCGGCTACGTGGAGGCCGGCCTGCGCTGTGATTCGTCCTGCCGCCCGGGTCCGTTTGCGATCGCGAACACCTCTTCTGGAGCTGCACTCGCGCCCAACAGCATTGCCTGCGGCAATCGCACCAACTCCGGCATTTCCGGCGGCCGCGGCAAGTCGGTGGCCAAGTCCGGCTGCTCGCACCGCTTCGTGCTCGGGGCCAAGTTCTCGGCCACCGCCAAGGGCGTGGGCCTGAGTGCTGACGTGCAGATCGACGCCACCGGCAGCGTGGATTCGAACGGCACCTCCTACATCGATACCTGCGGTCGCTACTGATCGCGCCGAATCTCCGGCCAGGGATGGCCGGAAGACGCCGCCGGGCTCAGCCGCGCAGCTGGCAATCCACCAGCGGCTCGGCCGCGGCCGCGGCCCAGGCTTCCTCGGGCGCGGTCTCCGGAGTGCGCGGGAAGTCGATCCGCGCCACCAGATTGCGGCCCACACTTTCGCGGATATTGGTCAGCCCCTCGAAGCGCAGCAGCCACTGGTCGCTGTCGCGGTAGATCACGTCGATGTTCGGCGCGAACAGGCTGAGGAAGCCCGAAAGGCTCAAGCGAATACGGCTGGCGGCCACGCCCTCGAGCTGCAGAGATTCCTGCTTGCGCAGCCGGAACGACAGCGCCTCACCGCGGCTGGGCACCAGGAAATCGATCTCTACCGTGTCGCCGGCCTGCAGGCGCTGCCAGTGGGCCTGCACGAAGCGGTCAAAGCCCGAATCAGCCACCAGGCTGGAGGCGCCTTCAATGGCCGCCTCGCGGGCGCCCGCGCCGCTGCCGGCGAACGTGACCAGACCCGTCCCGGAGCGACGCAGGCCTTCGCGGTAGTCGAGCCGGGCATCGACCAGCTCGAAGCTGGGCGCGAACGGGTCACTGCCGTAGTCGACCTGCTTGCGGGCGAAGGCGCTGCCGTCATTGCAGCGGTAGACAACCATGCGCTCGGTGGGCTGGCCGTCCAGCGTGCGCACGAAATGCTGTTCGTCGTACAGAGGCTGCGCGCGCCGCAGGTCGACCGCCTGGCCGCTGTAGGACTGCAGGCCCGACGCGGAGCCGGATGCGCCGAAAGGCAGGGCGAGTAGGCCCAGCAGCAGGGGTGTGAGCAAGCGTGAGTTCGATTTCATGGGAGCAGGATCCGCTAGTGGAACGTAGCGGGAGATAAACGAGGTGTCGAATCTGCGTGAGGGAGGCTCCGCTCCCCCCTGTCGGATGGCAGGTCGGGCGCTGCATTCCCGGCCGCTATCATCTCGGATCAAGCCTGTCTGCAAGGAACGCCCGAATGCGTCTGACCCCGCTGCGCCCACTCGTGCTTGGCCTGGCCTTGGCCGGTGTCGGCCTCGCTGCCTGCACTCCCATCGAGCGCGTGCGCACACCCGTCGCCGAGGCGCCGGCGGCGCCCGCGGTCGATATCCCCTTCGAGACCTTCACCCTGCCCAATGGCCTGCGCGTGGTGGTCCACACCGACCGCAAGGCGCCGGTGGTGGCGGTCAACGTCTGGTACCACGTCGGCAGCAAGGACGAGCCGCCGGGCAAGACCGGCTTCGCGCATCTGTTCGAGCATCTGATGTTCCAGGGCTCGGAGAACTATCGCGACGAATTTTTCGGACCCTTCGAGCAGGTTGGCGCCACCAATCAGAACGGCACCACCAGCACCGATCGCACCAACTACTTCCAGAACGTACCCACCACCGCGCTCGACATGGCGCTGTGGATGGAGTCCGACCGCATGGGGCATTTCCTCGGTGCGATCGATCAGAGCCTGCTGGACGAGCAGCGCGGCGTGGTGCAGAACGAGAAGCGACAGGGCGAGAACCAGCCCTACGGCCTGGCCTGGGACCGCCTGGCTCGCGCCAGCTACCCCGCGGGCCATCCCTACAGCTGGAGCGTGATCGGCTCGATGGCGGACTTGAACGCCGCCAACCTCGACGATGTGCGCACCTTTTTCCGCACCTGGTACGGCCCCAACAACGCAGTGCTCGTGCTCGCCGGCGATATCGACTTGGAGACCGCGCGCGAAAAGGCCACGCTGTATTTCGGCGACATCGCGCCCGGTCCTGTCACCACCCAGCCGCCGGTGGACGTGGCCAAGCGCGAGCTCTCGACCCGCGAGCTCAAGGCCGACCGCGTGCCGCAGGTGCGCATCTACCGCAGCTGGAACGTGGCCGAGTTCGGCACCGCCGACGCGGACCACCTCGCGCTGCTGGCGCAGGTGCTCGGCGGCAGCCGCAGCTCGCGCCTGGACCGTCGCCTGGTCCACGAGGAGGCCCTGGTCGACAGCGTCTCCTCCTTCTCGATGTCGGCCCAGCTGGGTGGCCGCTTCATGGTGATCGCCAACGTCAAGCGCGAGGTCGATCCGGTCAAGGTCGAAGCCGTCCTCGACGAGGAATTCGCCCGCCTGCTGGCCGAGGGCATCACCGCCGAGGAGCTGGAGCAGGCCCGTACCGTGTTCCAGGCGCGCTTCATCCGCGGTATCGAGCGCGTCGGCGGCTTCGGCGGCAAGTCCGACATCCTCGCCCAGTGCACCACCTTCACCGGCGACCCGGGTTGCTTCCGCAGCAGCATGGCGCGGGTGGAGTCCGCCCAGCCGCGGGACCTGCTGGCGGTGGCGCAGCGCTGGCTGGCCAGCGGCGACCATACCCTGGTGATCGAGCCCGGCCAGCGCCCGGAGCCGGAGCCCGACGTGCGCAGCCTCGACGAGGGCGAGACCGACCTCGCCCTGGCCGACCCGCTGCCGGCGCCGGGCTTGTCCGCCCTGCCGAGCGGCGTCGATCGCAGCAGCGGGGTGCCGCAGACCACCGAGTTCCCGCGCCTGGTGTTCCCGGCGCTGGAGCGTGCGCGCCTGTCCAACGGCGTCGAGGTGGTGCTGGCGCAGCGCCACGATGTTCCGGTGGTGCAGCTCAGCCTGGAGCTGCGCGGCGGCTACCGGCTCGACCTCGGCCGTACGCTGGGCACCGCCAGCTTCACCATGGAGATGCTGGATGAAGGCGCGGGCGAGCTTCGCGCCCTCGATTTCGGCGCCCGGGTCGAGTCGCTGGGCGCGCTGATCGGCGCCGGCGCCAGTCTCGATGGTGCCAACGTCTACCTGTCCAGCCTGCTGGAGAACCTCGATCCCTCGCTGGGCCTGTGGGCCGATGCCATCCTGCGTCCGCGCTTCGACGAAGCCGACATCGAGCGCGTGCGCGCCAGCTGGATCGCCGGTATCCGCCAGGAGAAGTCGCGCCCCAACAGCATCGGCTGGCGGATCCTGCCGCCCGTGCTCTATGGTCAGGGCCACCCCTATGCGATTCCCTTCAGCGGCAGCGGCACCGAGGCCTCGATCGCGGCGCTGAGCCGCGAAGACCTGGTGGCCTTCCACAGGGATCAGCTGCATCCCGCCAAGGCGACCATCGTGGCGGTTGGCGCGATCGACCTCGCGACCCTGCTGCCGCTGCTGGAGAAACATCTCGGCGCCTGGGCCGGCGCGGCTGACGCTGTCGAGATCGCGGCGCTGCCGCAGGTCGCCCTGCCGGCAGCCCAGCGGGTGTTTCTGGTGGACCAGCCGGGCGCGACCCAGGCCAACATCCTCGCCGGTCAGCTGGTGATGCCAACCCCGGCCGACAACGCCATGGCTTTTGACATGGCGAACGGCGTCCTAGGCGGCACGTTCACCTCGCGCCTCAACATGAACCTGCGCGAGGACAAGGGCTGGTCTTACGGCAGCTCCAGCGGCGCCTCCGGCGCGCTCGGCCAGCGGCCGTGGATCGCCTCGGCGCCGGTGCAGATCGACCGCACCGTCGACGCCGTCGCCGAGCTCAAGCGCGAGTTCCGCGACTTCCTCGGCAGCCGACCGGCGCAGCCGGATGAGCTGGAGAAGATCCGCGCCCGCAACGTGCGCACGCTGCCCGGCTCGTTCGAGAGCGCCAGCGCGGTGCTCAACCAGATCGGCGGCATCCTGCGCTTCAACCGTCCGGATGACTGGCCGCTGCGTTTCCAGGCACTGCAGGAGGCGATGACGCTGGAGCAGGTACACGCCGCCGCCACTGCCCTGCAGCCCGACCAGCTGACCTGGGTGATCGTCGGCGACTTGTCGCAGATCGAGGCCCCCGTGCGGGCGCAGTTTGGCCCCGAGGTCGAGGTCGCCGTGCTCGACGCCGACGGCCAGCCGGTCCAGCGCTGAACCTGCAAGCCTGCCCGCCGGCTGAATGCCGGCGGGCAGCGCGCGCTGCGCCCCGGGCACGGCGCCATGCCGTTGCTAGACTTGTGCGCTGAATCGACCTTCTCCGGAGCGCTCCATGCCCGTCCTGCGCAGCACTGCCCTTGGCCTCGCCCTTGTCTTCGCCCTGCCCGCCTGCACCTGGGTCAAGATCGAACCGGAAGCCAAGCAGATCCGAGTCGTCGATGCCGGCGCGGACCTGTCCGCCTGCGGCGCCATGCTCAGCGAGATCACGGTCAGCGTGCGCGATCGCGTCGGCTTCGTCGATCGCAATTCCCTGAAAGTCCGCGATGAGCTGGAAACCCTCGCCCGCAACCAGGCGGTGGGCAGCAGCGCTGACACCCTGCGTCCGCTGGGCGAGCCTACCAACGGCGAGCAGCGCTTCGGCACCTGGCGCTGTGGCGGCGGCACACCGCCGCGCGCGCAGCAGCGAGCGCCTGCGCAGCGTCAGCCGGGCCAGTTCGAGGAAGTCGAGATCATTCCGCTCGACGACTGAGAGCCTGTGAGGACCATCCGCCTGCTGCGGCCGCCTCTGGACGCCCGTGGCGGCGGCATCTGGGTTTTTTCACACGCTCTGAGGCTCCGCGCCGCGGGCTGCCCTCAGCCAGCGCCCGGCCCGGCGTTAGCGCCGCTCCAGCCGCGCACCCGCGCCTCAGACTCGATCGCTTCCATGTCCACCTGCAGCTGGCGCTGGCGGCGCGTGCGCGCGCCGACGTCATCGGCTTCAGGAGCGAGGCGCAGGGCTTCGGCGATCTGTTCGTACTCGCTGCGCAGCGCATGCAGCTCGCTGCCCAGCACCTGTGCTTCGCGGGCCTCGGCTTCGCTGCAGGCGGCCTGCGCGGCGTCTCCGTTCTGGCCTGCCCGCCACTGCGCGGGTGGGCTGCAGTCGAGCGCGCCTGGCGGTATGACCGGCGCGGTTTCGCTGCAGCCTGCAAGCGACAGTGGCAGCAATACCAGCGCGGCGAGCAGCGGCAGTCCGGGAGTATTGGGTCGCATGGCGGGTTCCGATGGCGGCAAGGGCCTGCGATTATGCCGGCCCGGACGCCGGGTCCGGAGAACACGGGAGTGCACCATGGGCAGGCAGCGCTGGCGACTGGACGGGGAGGTGGCGCTGATCACCGGCGCAAGTTGGGGCATTGGCCTGGCTTGCGCCCGCGAGCTCGGCACCTTGGGTGCCCGCCTGCTGCTGGTCGCCCGCGAAGGTGCGCGTCTACGCGCGGTTCAGGCCGAGCTGGAGGAAGACATTCCCGGCCTGTCCTGCGCCGTGTTCGAGGCCGACCTCGCCCGAGCCGATGAACGCATCGCCTTGTTCGACTGGATTGATGGCCGCGGCGAGCCGCTGTCCATCCTTGTCAACAACGCTGGCACCAACGAAAGCCTGCCGGCGGTCGACTACGACGAAGCGCAGTGGCGAAGGATTCTCGAGCTCAACCTCGCCACCCCGTTCGAGCTGTGCCGGCTGGCCTACCCGCTGCTGCGCGAACACGGCCAGGCCAGCATCGTCAACATCGGCTCGGTCTCGGGCCTGCGCCATGTGCGGACCGGCGCGCCCTATGGGGTCAGCAAGGCCGGCCTGCACCAGCTCAGCCGCAACCTCGCCTGTGAGTGGGCTACCGACGGCATCCGCGTCAATACCGTCGCGCCGTGGTACATCCGCACCCGCCGCACCTCGCCCAAGCTGGCTGACCCGGACTATTTCGACGAGGTGATCGCGCGCACCCCGATGCGTCGCGTTGGCGAGCCCGAGGAGGTTGCCGCCGCGGTGGCCTTCCTGTGCCTGCCCGCAGCCAGCTATGTCACCGGGCAGTGCCTGGCGGTGGACGGGGGCTTCAGCGAATATGGTTTCTGAGAGCCGGTGAAAGCCGCCCGCCTGCTGCGGGCGCTGCCGCCATCGACCGCCGCGTGCCGGATGCGATGGGCGGTCAGCGCTGCGGGGCGGTGTATTCGCTGGTGAGCTCGATGCCGTCGGCGCTGAACAGCAGCTGCCCGTCGACGCGCTCGATCATGTCCTCGTAGATCTTGAACATTTCGCTCATGTCGGGCGCATCGGGATTGGCCTTGGCTTCCTCCTCCATCACGACGCGCATCAGCCCGCCGTAGAACGCACCCTGGTAGTTGAACTGCAGCAGTGGCTGCGGGCCCGCAGAGTTGACGGCCAGGGCTGCACGCAGGCTGTCGCGCTGGGACTCGCCAATGGCGATGCCCAGCGCCTGGCCGCTGGCGGCACCGAACAGCTGCAGGTCGACAGGGGCGTCGGGCAGGGTCGGCAGCGCCACCGGCTCGGCGTCGGTTTCCAGACGGAACTCAGCAAGCTGCGGCACGAAATTGCGGGCCAAGGCCACCAGGCCCTGCGGGTTTGGCGAACCGATAAGCAGCTTGCCTTCGACGGTCGGCAGCTCGCCCGAGGCCAGGGCGCCGGACGGCAGGTCAAACGTGCTGAGCAGCAGGTGGACGGCGTTGGCGCTGGGGCCGATGGCGTAGACCGCCGGATTCTGCATCGCATCGCCCAGCTCGCTGAAGGCCTCGTTGAGCGACTGCAGCTGCTCACAGGCCCAGGGCGCGCTGCGTACGGCGTTTGACCACTTGGCCGCCAGCGGCGGCAGGGCGTCGGCCTTGAACGCAAAGGAGATGCTGGCAAGCGCGGACGTGGCCTCGCTCAGGCCGGGCGTTGGCGCCAGCACGCTGCGGAGGTCGTCCATTACCGCGCTCGGTGCTTCCAGCAGCGCGCGCATGCGGTAGCCGCCAGCATCGAAGCGGGTGTAGCCGAAGGCGGTCCGCGGCCACTGCGCGGCCAGTGCGCGGCCCTCGCGCAGGCAGGCTTCGGAGCTCACCTCCGGCGGAGTGATCTTGAGCGCCTTGAGGAAGGCGCCCTGGCTGCCGGTCATCGGCTTCACCATCAGCTCGAACATGCGGGCATGGTCGAGATAGCCCGAGCCATAGGCGACGAAGCCCAAGCGCTTGTTGAGGGCGCCCAGAGTGCCGGCGTCGAGCAGGCTCTTGCTCGGTCGCTCCAGCCCCAGCAGCCGACGCAGCACGGAGTCGTCTGCGGCGGCCGGCGCCAGCGCCGCCACCAGCTGGCCGCCCTGCACCGCGAACACCACCTGCAGCGGTGCATCGTCAGGCTGGACGCTCCAATACTGCAGATCGCCGACCGCGGCTTGCGTCAGCGTGCTGCCGGCTGCGGCCTCCATCCGAGCCACACTTGCGGCAAAGCGGTCGACGTCGGCCAGCTCCACGCGCAGCACCGGCACCAGATCGATCCCATAGAACGCAGTCAGCGGGGTCAAGGAAAAGCCCCAGGCCTCGACCAGCTGGGAAACATCGGTCTTGCCTTCCAATTCCCCGCGAAGGCCGCGCAGCAGGGCGAGGGCTTCTGTCTCTGCGCTTGGCTTGGTGTCGAGATCGGTGATGGCCTGATCCAGCATGTCGCGGTAGACGGGCAGCAAGGTGTTGCCGAAGGCCAGCCACTGCGCGGCGACCGCCTGCGGAATCGGCTCGATCGCGCCCATCACATAGGGCGTGTCCGCGGGCACATAGGCAAGCGGCGGCAGCGGGTCGGTGTCGCCCCCACAGGCGGCAAGGGCGAGCGCGGAAAGAACGATCGGGATCAGTCTACGGCGCATGGGCGGTTTGTCATCAAAAGTGAAGGGCGCGGCGATGTTAGCAGAGGCTTGCACTGCCCCAGTGCTTCGGTTGAGCCTGTCCAGCCGACCCTGTATGGACTCGATCCATGCCCGAAGCCGCTCTGCCTGCCCCTCCGCTTGGCCTGCTTGAGGCCCTGCGCTCCGCCCGCCGTCCACTCGTGCTGACCGGCGCCGGCATGTCGGCGGAGAGCGGCATCGCCACCTTCCGCGGCGGCGAAGACAGCCTGTGGTCGCGCTTCGACCCCACCCAGCTGGCGACAGCCGATGCCTTCGACGCCGACCCGGCCTTGGTATGGGCCTGGTATCGCTGGCGCATGGCCAAGTTGCGCATGTCGCAGCCACACGCCGGCCATGCCGCGCTGGCGGCGTTGGCACGCCTTCGGCCGGGCCTGGTGCTGGCGACCCAGAACGTCGACGATCTACACGAGCGCGCCGGCGGCCGAGGGGTGCTGCACCTGCACGGCGAGATCGCCGCCACCCGCTGCCGTCGCTGCGATCGGCCGCAGGCGATCGAGATCGATCCAGCCTGGGCCGAGCGGCCGCAGCTGCGCGCCGCCCCACCCGCGTGCGCAGTCTGCGGTGGTCCTCTGCGCCCGGGGGTGGTCTGGTTCGGTGAATCGCCGCCAGCGCGCGCCTTGCGTGCAGCCATTGGCGCGGCCCAGGTGGCCGATCTGGTGCTGGTAGTGGGCACTTCGGGACTGGTGTATCCCGCCGCGGGTCTGCCCGCGGCGGCCCCGGCAAGTGTTCCACGCTACGAGATCAACCCCGAGCCTTCGGCGCTGTCCGCCGCCATGGACGGACTCTGGCGGGCGCAGGCGGGCGTCGCCCTGCCGCGCCTTGTCGAACTCCTTGCCCAGTAGCGGGCCCCGGCGCAGCAGATCGCGCTGGCGTCCGCCTCGGCGCCCCGGCTTGGACGCCTTCGATGACGGTGTGCTGGAACGCGCGCGCCTGCAGCGCTGTCCGTCGCCAGTGGGATCAGAAGGGTGGAGCTTCGGCGCTGGCGCCCTTTTTCGCTGGCGCCTTCTTGGCGGCGGATTTCGCCGGCGCCTTTTTTGCCGACGCCTTCTTTGCGGCCGCCTTTTTCGCAGGGGCCTTCTTGGCGGTGGCTTTCTTGGCCGGCGCTTTCTTCACCGCCACCGACACTTTTTCCGCGGCGGCCTTCTCGGGCGCCTTCTTTGCGCCGAAGCGCCCCCGCTTGGCGCCACGGGCAGGTGCCGACTCCATGATCTCCTGGCACTCGGCCAGGGTCAGCGAGGCCGGTTCGCGCTCCTTGGGGATCTTGCCGTTCTTCTCGCCGTCCGTGATGTACGGCCCGTAGCGGCCGTTGACGATCTCGATCGCGGTGCCCTCAAATTTCTTGATCAGCCGATTCGCAGCCGCCTCGAGCTTCTCCGCCACCAGCGCTACCGCGCGCACCAGTTCGATGGTGTAAGGGTCATCTTCGGTCTTCAGCGAGGCGTAAATGCTGCCGAGCTTGACGAAAGGTCCGAATCGGCCTACCGCCACGGTGACCTCCTCGCCTTCGTGGGTGCCCAGCGTGCGCGGAAGCTTGAACAGTTCAAGGGCATCCGCAAGGCTGATGGTGTGCATGCTCTGGCCCGGGCGAAGCGAGGCAAAGCGCGGCTTGTCCTCGTCGTCCTTGCTGCCGATCTGGGCGAACGGTCCATAGCGGCCCAAGCGCACGCTGACTGGCAGGCCGGTCTTGGGGTCATCTCCCAGCACCCGCGAGCCGCTGGCGTCGCTGCGGTCGACGGTTTCGATCTTGTCGTCCACCAGCAGCTTGAAGGGCTTCCAGAAACGCCGCATCAGCGGCAGCCAGTCCTCTTCGCCGCGCGACACCGCGTCCAGCTCGTCCTCCAGCTTGGCGGTGAAGTCGTAGTCCACGTACTGGGTGAAGTGTCCCGCCAGGAATTTCGCCACGGCGCGGCCAACGTCGCTTGGCCGGAACCGACGGTTGTCCAGCATCACATAGTCGCGCGACAGCAGGGTCTGGATGATGCTGGCGTAGGTCGACGGCCGCCCGATGCCGTACTCCTCCAGCGCCTTGACCAGGCTCGCTTCGGAGAAGCGCGGCGGCGGCTCGGTGAAGTGCTGGTCGATGACGATGGCCGACAGCGGCACGATGTCGCCGGGCTTCATCGCCGGCAGCTTGCGGCCCTCGTCGTCGGCGTCCGCGGCCTTGGCGTCGGTGCCTTCTTCATAGACCGCCAGGAAACCGGGGTCGATGATGGTGGTGCCGGTGGCGCGGAAGCCGTGTTCAAGGCCCGCAGCCAGCTCGACGCTGACCGTGTTCATCGTGGCCGGCACCATCTGGCAGGCCACGGCGCGCTTCCAGATCAGCTCGTAAAGCTTCTGCTCGTCCGGGTTCAGGTAAGCCGCCACGGACTTGGGCGTGAGTTTGGCCGAGGTGGGGCGGATTGCCTCGTGGGCTTCCTGCGCGTTCTTGGATTTGGTGCGGTACTCGTTGGCTGCAGGGGGCAGTGCGCCCTGGCCGAACTCACGCGCGATCACCTCGCGCAGTTCGGCAACGGCTTCCTGCGATAGATGCGTGGAGTCGGTACGCATGTAGCTGATCAGGCCCACCGTGCCCTGGTCGCCCAGGCTCACGCCCTCATAAAGCTTCTGCGCGACCCGCATGGTGCGGCTGGTCGAGAAGCCGAGCTTGCGTGCGGCCTCCTGCTGCAGGGTGGACGTGATGAAGGGTGGCGCCGGACGACGCTTGCGCTCGCGGCTCTGCACGTCACTGACGTGCAGGGCGTCGCCTGAGGCGGCGACCAGGCGCCCGCGCGCGGCTTCAGCATCCGCGGCATTGGTGAGGGTGAACTGTTCGAACTTCTTGCCGTCGAGCTTGACCAAGCGGGCATTGAAGGGCGTGACCGCATGCGCGAGCTGGGCTTCTGCGGTCCAGTACTCGCGCGCGATGAAGGCTTCGATCTCCTCCTCGCGCTCGACGATCATGCGCAGCGCCGGGCTCTGCACGCGGCCGGCCGACAATCCGCGCTGCACCTTGCGCCACAGCACCGGTGACAGGTTGAAGCCCACGAGGTAATCCAGCGCGCGGCGTGCCTGTTGGGCGTTCACCAGATTGTCGGACACCGCGCGCGGCTTCGACATCGCCTCCTTGATGGCGCGCGGGGTGATCTCGGTGAACACCACGCGCTGAAGCGTTTTGTTCTTCAGCAGCCCGCGCTCGCGCAGCACTTCGGCGATATGCCAGCTGATCGCCTCGCCCTCGCGGTCCGGGTCAGTGGCCAGGAACAGGGCGTCGGCGGACTTGGCGGCCTTTGCGATGGCTTCCACATGGCGTTCGTTGCGGTCGATCAATTCGTAGCGCATGGCGAAATCGCGCTCGGGATCGACTGCGCCCTCTTTGGGCACCAGGTCGCGCACGTGGCCGTAGGAGGCCAGGACCTGGAAGTCCTTGCCGAGGTATTTGTTGATCGTCTTGGCCTTGGCGGGCGATTCGACGATGAGCAGGTTCTTGGCCATGCGTATCCAATGGGGGGCACGTCGCGATGAGCGGCGGGCGTGGCAGCCGGGCTGCGGCTTCCGCCAGGAAGCTGCTGCAACGGTCGACGGAGAAAAGGAGCAGTTATAGCGTGCAGCTTGAACGCAGCGTGATGTGAAGATGGCCCGGCAGGTCGAAGTGCTCGCCCCCGATCTCCTTATCCAGTGTCATCACAGCTTGCGATTGCCTGTCAAGACAAAGCCGATCGAAGATGCGCAAGTCGTGCCGTCGGCAGTGCTGCCGATGCCGGCGCCGCCGCAGGAGCGGAAGTGGGCACGGACATGCCGCCACGGTTGGCGCGATCAACGAAGTCCTGATAGGCCGGAATCGCCACCGCCAGCATCACGGACAGGACCATGAACGTTGCCAGAGCCATTGCGACCAGCACGGCCACCAGGCACCCGGACAGGCCGCGCTGCTGGCGTTCGGGGTGGGAGGTGTAGGCCCAGCGGTCCACCACTTGGGTGTCGGCGACGTAGTCGTGGAGTGCACGCTTGCGCTGGGTGAAGGCTGCCATCAGGTAGCCGATCCAGAGCGTCAGGTAGGACAGTGCCGCGGCAACCCAGCGGCCCAGTGCATGACCGAAGCCGAGCCTGCGGCCGGCCATGTCGGTGACCTTGATGCCGAGCGCCATTTTTCCTACGGTCGCCTGCCTCGCGGAGCTCTCCATCAGCGAGAAATACAGCCCCGCCATTGCGAAATAGAGAAGGCCGAATCCGATCATGAACGTACCAACCAGCGCCCCGCCGGTCGGATCGCCCGCAAGTATCGAAGCCATGCCCATGGCCGCGAAGATGCCGACAAAGATCTGCAGGATCTGGAAGGCGACGCCCACGATGATGTAATCGATGAACAGGGCGGCCCAGCGGCGCAGGAAGCCTGCCGGAACCACGTCCGCGTCGCGCATGGCTTCGAAGCGATCCGGCTCTTCCAGCCTCGCCGAGGGCGGGGCGTAGAGGTGTTCGCCCAGCGTGCGGCCGTCTGCGGTGGCAGGCAGTGTGTTTGGCTCCGGCAGCGGCGCTGGAGCAGGCGGAGTCGTCAGCCCGAGTTCGTCGCGCAGCTGCGATAGCGGCATCCAGCCGGTCAGACCCTCCCGCCAGAGCAGGCTGCTGTCGCCCAGCTTGCCCTGGCGGGCATGGCAGACCAGTACAGCTGCGCTGACCGGGCCCTGCTGCTGGCCGTGGGCGTCGACGTAGTACCAGCCGTGAGAGGTGCTCATGGGAAATGTCCGAAGGGAGACAGCGGCGGTGGCGCTGGGCACTCGGCGCAGTCCACGCCGCTTGCGGCCTGCAAGGACTGTGGCTCTGTCCGGGCGCGCGGATTGCCGGGGGCCGCAACGGATTCCGTAAGCCTTGGCGGGGGCGCCGCAGGGTATTCGTGGCAAGTCGCCCGGCGTGAATCCAAAGCCGTCTGGTTCAGCAGTGATCGCACCGCCATTGCTGCGCGTCCGCTGCGTGCCTGCAGCGGCGGCCGCCGCAGGCGGATGGTTCTTGCACAGGCTCTCAGTGCAGAGCCTCGCCATCCAGCGAGAACATGTGGCTTTCCATCCACGCGAAAGCAGCCTCGTGACCGGGCTGGTTGAACAGCACCATCAGCACCACCCACTTGAGGTCGTCGAGGTCGAGCTCTTCGCTGTCCAGAGCCATTGCCCGGTCGATCACCTGTTCGCGCAGCTGGGCGTCGAGAATGCCGCTCTGTTCCAGGAACAGCAGAAATCCCCGCAGCTCAAGGTCAAGCCGGGCTTCTTCCTGCGGCGCGAAAAGGCGCAGCGGCTGAAGGCTTGGCCCGACCTGCAGCGGCGTGCGCAAGTGGTCCAGGCCGTCGAGCCAGTCAAAGGCTTTGTTGACTTCTGCAGGGCTGAAACCGGCCTGGATCAGGCTGGCTTGGAGCGACTCGCGGTCGCGGACCGCATCGGGGTCGTCGTAGAAGTAGTTCTCGAACAGGTAGAGCAATACGTCCAACAGGGTCTCTTTCATCCAGCCTCTGCCTGCGCCGGTGCGCGTTGTTTCGGGCCTGTGCAGCCCTTTCAGGAAGATCGCCGTGCGTAGCGACCGTGCCTTGCGCTGACCACTCCCTCCAGTTCCAGCATCAGCAGCATGGAGGACAGCACCCCCACGGTCAACCCGGTGCGCTCGGCCAGCTGGTCGATGCCGACCGGGTCGTGGCCGAGGGCTTTCAGCAGGCGCGCACGCTCGGGATCCGTCTCGGTCACGGCCTCGCTGGCGGGACATGCCGGGGCCGCCGAAGGCAGGGCCGCGTGTTCGCCCAGCCGCTGCTGCAGCAACCCGGCAAGTCTTTGTGCCCCCGGTCGGAGCGCCTCGATCACTTCATCGGCGGTCTCGACCAGCGCTGCGCCCTCACGGATGAGGCGGTGGCAGCCGCGCGCCAGCGGGTTGTGGATGGAGCCCGGAATCGCGAAAACCTCGCGCCCGCTTTCGCTGGCGTTGCGGGCGGTGATCAGGGCGCCGCTGCGCTGTGCGGCCTCGACCACGAGGGTGCCGAGGCTCAGCGCGGCGATGATGCGGTTGCGGCGTGGGAAGTGTTCGGCGCGTGCGGCCGTGCCGGGGGCGAACTCGCTGACGATGCAGCCATGGCTGCGGATCTGTTCTGCCAGCGCGCGATGGCGTGCTGGATACACTCGGTCGGGACCGGTGCCCACCACGGCCACGGTGGGCTCGCCACTGTCGAGTGCAGCGCGATGGGCAGCGGCGTCGATGCCCTCGGCGAGCCCGCTGGTCACCAGCAGGCCGCTGCGGGCGAAATGGCCAGCGAAGGCGGCGGCAGTGTCAGCGCCCCCCGCAGTGGGGTTGCGGCTGCCGACAATGGCCACCTGCGCGCGCCACAGCAGATGAGCGTCGCCGCTGGTGCACAGCGCAGGCGGCGGGCTGGGTGCCTCGCGCAGAAGTTCAGGATAGTCGGGGTCAGACCAGAGGATCAGCCGATTGCCCGGCTGGGCCAGCCATTCGCTGTCGCGCGCGAGGTCATCGGGATCGGGTTCCAGCACAGCGCGCTGAGCCACCTCGCTTATCCCGAGCGCGCGCAGGCGACGGCTGTCGCCACAGCCCAGCGTGGCTTCGGCCTCGGCGGGCTGTTCGGCCAGCGCACGCAAAACGCGCCCCGGGAGCGGGGCGCGCAGTGCGGCTAACCAGAGTTCGGCGGCGAGCGCCAAGGGACGAAGTGCGGCTTCAGCGCGGGAGGCTGTCTGGCGCCTTCGCGATGCTGTCCACCACCACCGGGCGAATCGCGTCCATCACCAGCCCGTAGCTGACCTTGTCGAAGGTGCGGAAAACCATCACGTGGCCAAGGAACTCATCCGGCAGCTTGACCTTGTTGGAGTGCCATTCCGCAGCAATCCTCGTGCGGTGGGCCATACCGTCGGCAACGCGGTCGCCTTCGGCATAGAGCGCAAACACCTGACCGTTCTCGATCCCTTCGCGGGCGCCCGCCGAGAGCGCGACCACGTCGCGCGGACCGCCATAACGGTAGTAATCAGTGACCGCCAGCACCCGCATGTTGGCAGGGACGCGGTTTGGGGCGCGGGGCGTGAACACCAGGTCGAAGCCAGGGTGCTGGATCGGCATGAGCAGGTCGCCGGCCTTCACCTCGCGCCCTTCCGGGGCCAGCAGCAGGGTGGCGGGATCTCCGCTGCGGGTAACTTCCGCCGTGGTGATGTCCGCGACTTCCCAGCCAAGTACCTCGAAGCCGTTGTCGGAGGCCGCGTATTCAGCCCATTCGATCCCGGCCGTCTTGGACTGCAGGCCTTCAGAAGCAGTCCAGTCGTCCTTCTTGAGGCGGGTGCGAGCGGTGGCCGGGTGCGGATGGCCCGCATAGCGCACGGTCGGCCGCACGATGGCCCAGCGCTGGCCTGGCTGGAAGTCGCCGCCGCGTGCGTAGATCACCTGACCGGACGCGCCGCGCAGGCGGTTTTCCTCGATGGCAAGCACATACGGCACGTCCTGTGGACGTTCGTCGAACACGCGCATGCGCTTGAGGAAGGACTCCACCTCATGCAGCGGGATTGCCGGAATCGCGTCGGCGCGGTCGCGACGGATGCGCGGCTCGCGTCCGCTCACGCCCAAACGGGGACGACCGTCCAGGTACGCGAGGCTGATCACGTCGCCGGGGTAGATGAGATGCGGGTTTTCGATCTGCGGGTTGGCCTGCCAGATCTCCGGCCACAGCCAAGGCTGATCAAGGAAGCGCGCAGCGATGTCCCACAGCGTGTCGCCCTTCTGCACCACGTAGGTGTCGGGGTGATCGGCGCGGAGACTCTGGGCCGCCACGCAGGTGGCAAAGGTCAACGCAGCTGCAGCGACAACCGAAAGCAGTTTTTTAAGCATGGCGGCCATCTACCTGATTTACCTAGCAGGTTTGATCCGCACTATAGCGTAAAGATTTGTGGATTAGAAACGGTTCAGCGACAGTTGTGGTGGGCTTGTGGAGGCCATCACGCCGCACGCCGTGTTCAGCCCGGCGCTGCTATCCTTTTCGCCATTGTTGTTCCGTCCCCCCGCCGGCCAAGGCCGGCCCCGGCAGGTGCTCATGGCCAAGCTCACCATTCTGGAGTTTCCCGACCCGCGCTTGCGCACGCGCGCCCGGGAGGTGCGTCCGGAGGATTTCACTCCGGCGCTGCAGCAGCTGATCGATGACATGTTCGAGACCATGTACGACGCGCCGGGCATCGGCCTCGCCGCAACGCAGGTCGACCAGCACCTGCGTTTCATGGTGATGGACGTGAGCGAGGATTCGGCCGATCCGCGAGTGTTCATCAACCCGGAAATCATTGAAAGCGACGGCCACCAGGTTTACCAGGAAGGCTGTTTGTCGGTACCCGGCGTATTTGCCGATGTCACCCGTGCCAACCAGATCACCGTGCGTGCGCTCGATCGCCACGGCAAGCACTTCGACCTGCAGGCTGACGGCCTGCTGGCCGTTTGCATCCAGCACGAAATGGATCACCTCGAGGGCAAGGTCTTCGTCGATTATCTTTCGCCATTGAAGCGCGAGCTGGTGCGCAAGAAGCTGGCCAAGCAGCGCCGCGGCGCCGCCTGAACGCCCCTGCAGCGGGCGTCGCGCCCGCCGGAGATCCGCCCGAAATGACGAAGCCCCTGCGTCTGGTGTTCGCGGGAACGCCGGATTTTTCCGTGCCTCCGCTGGATTCGATCCTCGCCGGGCCCGATCGCTTGCTAGCCGTCTACACACAGCCCGACCGCCCGGCCGGACGAGGGCGCCAGCTGCAGCCCAGCCCGGTCAAGCAGCGCGCGTTGGCCGCCGGGGTCGAAGTGCTGCAGCCGCTGAACTTCAAGGACCCTGACGAGCGCGCGCGCCTGGCCGCACTCGAGCCGGATCTGATGATCGTGGTCGCCTACGGCCTGATCCTGCCGCAGAAGGTGCTGGACATTCCCCGTCTTGGCTGCTGGAACCTGCACGCCTCGCTGCTGCCGCGATGGCGCGGCGCGGCGCCGATCCAGCGCGCGATCGAAGCCGGCGACGCCGAGACCGGCGTTCATCTGATGCAGATGGAGCGGGGGCTGGACACGGGCCCAGTGCTGCTGGAGCGGCGCACGCCGATCGAGGCCGCTGACACCGGCGGCCGCCTGCACGATCGCCTGGCCGTGCTGGGGACGGAACTCCTGCGCGAGGGTCTGGCGCGGCTGCGGGCCGGCGAGCCGCTGCCCGCCCGCGCCCAGCCGGAGCACGGGGTGACCTACGCCCACAAGCTCGACAAGACCGAGGCGCGGCTGGATTTCCACCTCCCGGCGGCGGTGCTGGAGCGTCGCGTGCGCGCCTTCAATCCCTGGCCGATCTGCGACTGTGAGGTCGCCGGTGAGCGCCTGCGCGTGCATGCCGCCGAGGCGGTGGCTGCGCCGGCCGGCTCTGCCCCCGGCAGCGTGCTCGCGGCCAGCGCTGAAGGTCTCGACATCGCCTGCGCTGAGGGCGCCCTGAGGCTGACCGTGGTGCAGCGCGAAGGCGGGCGTCCGCAGCCGGTGGCGCAGTGGCTGAACGCGTTCCGCGGGCGGCTGCCCGAATGAGTCGCGAGCGCGGCCCTGCCGCTGTCCCCGGTGCCGAGGTCCGCGCCGTCGCCGCGCGCGTGCTGGCGGAGGTGCTGTCCGGTCGTTCGCTGAAAGCGCAGCTGGCGCAGCAGTTGACGGCCCTGCCTGACAGCCGCGATCGCGCCCTGTGCGAGGCGATCTGCCACGCCGCGCTGCGACGTCGCCTGCGCTATGAGGCGGCGCTGGCACAGCTGCTGGAGCGGCCGATCCCACCCAAGGCGAGGCACGTGTTCGCGCTCTTGCTGGTTGGCCTGGCCCAGCTCGATGCCCTGCAGATGGTGCCGCACGCGGCGGTTGCCGCGACTGCAGAGGCGGCGCGCACGCTGGGCTTCCCCGGCCACGTGGGTCTGGTCAATGCGCTGCTGCGCCGGGTAGCCCGCGAGCCCGGCAACCTATTGGCTGGCGACACGCAGGATGAGGCCCGGCGCAGCCACCCGACCTGGCTGCGCGAGGCGATCGAGCGCGACTGGCCTGAGCACGCCCCGGCAATCTTCCAAGCCAACCTTGAGCAGGCGCCGCTGTGGCTGCGCCTGCAGCCGGCCGCCGCAGACGGCGAGGCATTCATCGCGCGCCTGCAGCAGTCCGGCGTGCGGATTCTCGCGCAGCGCGGCGCGGCCCTGGCCGTCGAAAACGCCGGCGATCCGGCGCGTCTACCAGGCTTCGCCGAGGGTGCCTTCCTGGTGCAGGACTACGCCGCCCAGCAGGCGGTGGAAGCGCTGGCCCCGGAGCCGGGCCAGCGTGCGCTTGACGCCTGCGCCGCTCCCGGCGGCAAGGCTGCGCAAATCGCGGCGAGCGGCGCGCACCTGTTGGCTGTAGACAGCGACGCACGCCGACTTCGCAAGGTCGGCGAAACCTTGCAGCGGCTTGGGCTTGCGGGCGACTTGAAGTGCGCGGACGCGGCCGACACCGCGGCCTGGTGGGACGGGCAGCCTTTTGAGCGGATCCTGATCGACGCGCCCTGCACCGCGACCGGGGTGATCCGCCGGCAGCCGGACATCCTGCTGCATCGTCGCAGCTCGGACCTGCCGGCGCGGGTCGCCGAGCAGGCGCGCCTGCTGCGGGCGCTGTGGCCTTTGCTGGCTACAGGCGGGCGACTAGTCTATGCAACCTGCTCCGTGCTGAAAGACGAGAACGAGCGCCAGATCGATGCCTTCCTCGCTGCTCATGCCGAGGCCCGAGCGCTGGACCTGCCTGATGCGCTCGGTCGTCCGGCCGGCGCGGGCCGCCAGCGCCTGCCCGGAGAAGAGGATGGCGATGGCTTCTTCATCGCCGCACTGGTCAAGGATTAGGCGGGCCCTGCGTGTTCTCGTGCTGGCCCTGCCGGTGCTCATGACCGGCTGCCGCAGCGAGCAGGCAGGCCCCGCCGCGGAGGCCCGGATCGATGCTGCGCGTGTGCTGGTTGGGCCCTCCGGTGCGGCGCTGGAGCTGGATCAATCCCTGCGCTTCAACCCGCGCATGCTCGACGCCCTGTCCAACGGGATCGCGCTGCGGCTGGAGTACCGGCTGCGCGCCTGCACGGGCCGCCTGCAGGCGCGTCCCGCACTGTGGCTGCGCTACTTCCCGCTCACGCAGGAATACGAACTGCGCTGGCAAGGCGAGTCGGTGGGCCGACGGTTCGAGCGTCGGGCGGCGCTGCTGGCCGCGCTGGATCGCGTGCGTGTGCCGCTTGCGCCCGGTATGGCCGAGTGTGCGGGCGAGGTCCGGATGCAGCTCGACCGCGCGGCGCTGCCGGCACCGCTGCGTTTCCCTGCCTTGATCGGACTCGAGGACTGGCGCCTTCGCGCGCGCAGTGACTGGTCGGCGGGGGCACCCGCATGAACACGCGCCTGCTGCGCCGGCTCGGCATCCTCGCGGTGGCCGGTGGCGTGCTCCTGCTGCTGTTCGCCGCCCTCTATCTGGCCGCCAGCGCGGAGGGTCTGGGCAACCGCTTCGCCGGCTGGTATCCGCTGGTGTTTGTGGGTGCAGGCCTCGCGGTCGTGCTGCTGGCGCTGGCGATCGGCGCGCGTTTGCTCAAGCTGCGCGCGCAGCTGCGCGCCGGCGTGCCGGGCGCGCGTCTGACCCGCCGCCTGCTGCTGCTGCTGGTGCTGCTGGCGCTGCCGCCGATTGGCCTGGTCTACGGCTTTGCGGTGCGTTTCGTGGGCACCAGCGTCGACACCTGGCTGCGCGCCAGCACGCCGCAGGCGCTGGACGCGGCGCTGGAGATCGCCCGCCTGCAGCTGGAGGAGCGCCGCGAGGATGCGCTGGCCCGCAGCGGGCGGGTGCTGCAGCGGCTGGTGCTGGCCGGCAGCGCCTATGGCCCGGCGCTGGAGGAAACGCTGGACGCCGAAGGCGCGCTGCAGCTGGCCCTGTTCGACCTCGAAGGGCGCCTGCGCCACGTCGCCGCCGCCGAGCCCGGCCTGCTGCTGCCGGCACCGCCCTCCGAGGCCGCGCGGCTGGCGGTGGAGGGCACTGGCCGCGAGTTCGCGATCGAACGCATCGACGGACGCAGCCATGCCCGCGTGCTGCTGCGGCTGCCGCGCGAGCCGCTGCTGCTGCAGGCCCTGTTCGCGCTGCCGACGCGCCAGCTGGAGCTGGCCGAGCAGATCGAGGCAGCCGCCTTTGGCACCCGCCAGGCTCTGTTCCTTCGCGATGCGCTGAAACAGGTGTTCGTGCTGATCCTGAGTCTGGTGGCCCTGCTTTCAATGTTCATGGCGGTGCTGATCGCCTTCGACCTGGCACGCCGGCTGGTGGCGCCCATCGCGCGCTTGGCCGAGGCCACCCGCGCCGTGGCCTCCGGTCGACTGGAGCCCGTGCCCGGACCGCTGCCAGGCGATGAGCTGGGCTTTCTGGTGGAAAGCTTCAACCGCATGACCGACGAGCTCGCGCACAGCCAGGCCGCGGCCGCCGATGCCGCTGCCGAGACAGAGCGCCAACGCGCTTTTCTGGCCACCGTGCTGGCGCGGCTGTCATCGGCGGTGCTCGCGCTCGATGCCGAGGGCCGCCTGCGGGGCGCCAATGCTGCGGCCGCCGAGCTCTGCGGGCTCGATATCGCAGCGCTGCAGGGTTTGCGATTGGCCGAGTTGGGCGTGCGCTGTGGTTTCCTGGCGCCGCTCACACAGCTTGCGGCAGCGCGGCTTGCCGAGCAGGCGCCGGAGTGGCGGCAGGAGCTGGCGGTGGAGCAGGGCGGCGAGCGCCGTCTGCTGATGCTGCGCGGCGCCAGCCTGCCCGAGGGCGGCCAGCTGCTGGTGATCGACGACACCACCGCGATCGATCGCGCGCGCCGTGACGCCGCCTGGAGCGAGGTTGCGCGGCGGCTTGCCCACGAGGTCAAGAACCCGCTGACGCCGATCCAGCTCTCGGCCGAGCGCCTGCGGCGGCGGGTGCTGCCGCAGCTGGCGCCGGCCGAGGCCGAGGTGCTGGACCGCGCCACCCACACCATCGTCGCCCAGGTCGATGCGCTGAAGACACTGGTCAACGCCTTTGGCGAGTACGCGCGGCCGCCGCAGCTGCAGCTGCAGCCGCTGGATCTGAATGCACTGGTCGCCGAAGTGCTGGAGCTGTACGAACAGGCGCCCGGTCTGCGGCTGGAGCGCGCACTCGACCCCGCGCTGCCGCCGCTTTGTGCCGACGCCGGCCGCCTGCGTCAGGTCCTGCACAACCTGCTCAAGAACGCGCAGGAGGCCGCCGCCGAGCGCCCGGCCCTGTGCGTTTGTGTGCTGACCCGATTGCGGGAAGATGTCGGCAAGCGCTGGGTGGAGCTTGGCGTGGAGGACGACGGTCCCGGCCTGCCCGAGGGCTTCTCCTCCGACTGGTTCGAGCCCTACCGCAGCAGCAAGCCCCGCGGCACCGGCCTCGGCCTGGCCATCTCGCGCAAGATTGCCGACGAGCATGCCGGCCAGCTGCTGGCCGAGAACCGCGCCGAGGGCGGCGCGCGCTTCCTTCTGCGTTTACCGCTTTGATGGCCGCTCATCGCGATTCGGGATTGGAGATTCGGGATTCGAAGCAATCGAGGCAGGGCCCCGGTCTCCGGCGGGATTGAGGACCGAGGCCATTGGAGAAACCAAGCGCCTGCGTCGGCAGCGGCTGGATCCCCGTCACGGCAGGGCGCTATACGGACTCCACGGTCACCGCCTCTCCGCACTCCGCTGAATGCACGCGCCGCGCTTTGCCGGGACCGCCCAGCGTCGCCCTCGCTGCGGCGTCTGGATTTGTTCCAGGGCTCGGAGGGCTGTGAATCCCCGATCCCCGCCGTATAGTCGGGTCAGGCCAAACACGGGGAGGGAAGCCTATGAACAGCGTTCGCCAGATCCTGAAGTCGAAATCCGCCGAGGTCCTGTGCGTGGTGCCGGAGACGCCGGTGCTGGAAGTGATCCGGCTCATGGCCGAGCACGGCATCGGCTCGGTACTGGTAGTCCGCGGCGATGAGCTGCTTGGCATCGCTACGGAGCGCGACTACGCGCGCAAGGTCATCCTTCGTGGTCGCAGTTCCTCCGACACGCCGGTTTCGGAAATCATGTCCAGCCCGGTGGTGACGGTCAGCCCCGGAGAGGACCTGCGCCGCTGCATGCAGATCGTCACCGAGCGCCGCATACGCCATCTGCCGGTGGTCGACAGCGGTGCGCTGGTCGGCCTGGTCTCGATCGGCGATCTGCTGAAGTGGGTGATCCGCGAGCAGGAGCAGGAGATCGAACAGCTGCAGCAGTACATCGCCGGCTGAGCGGATTTCCAAAAGCAGGAGGGCGCCCGCAGGCGCCCTCCGAGCAGGCGTGGATTCGCCCTGCCTCAGTCCTCGCTGCGGAACTCCGCCAGCGTGGCTTCGGCATCGCGCACCAGAAAGCGGTTGACCGCAGCGATGTCGCGCACTTCGATCACGCCGGCGGACTGCTTGAGCTGCAGCGTGTTCACCAGGAAGCCGTGGCGGGCGTTGGAGTAGTCGCGCTGGGCGCTGGTCAGCACCTGCTGGGCCAGCAGCACGTCGACGATGGTGCGGGTCCCGACCTCGAAGCCGGCTTCGGTGGCCTCCAGCGCACTGCGCGCCGACACCAGCGCCTGGCGGCGGGCCTCGGTCTCGGAGATGCCGGCGATCACCGCCCGGTAGGCGCTGCGGGTTTCGCGGGTGACGGCGCGGCGCTGCTGTTCCAGCTGGTCTTCGGTGGCGTCGCGGGTGTAGACGGCCTGGCGCATCTGAGACTGAACTCGGCCGCCTGTGTAGAGCGGGATGGTGAGGTTCAGGCTGATCGAACTGTTGAGTGAATCGCTGTTGGCGGGACGCGCGTTACCGGTCGGGAAAAGGGTCTCACCCCAGCCATTGCTGCCGCTGCGCCCGGCGCTCAAGCCAAGCGTGGGCAGGTGGGCTGCGCGCGCGCTCGCGATGTCGTGCTGCGACGCTTCCAAGGCCAGGCTGCGGGCACGCAGCAGGGGGTTCTCGCTGAGCGCGGTCTGCACCCAGGCATCCAGGCTGGCCGGCTCCGGCGCGCTGGGGCTGAAGCCCTCGTCGAGCCCACGCAGGTTGGTCATGTACTGGCCGGTCAGCTCGGCCAGCACCTCACGGGCGTCGTCCAGCGCGTTCTCGGCGGCGATCGCGCCAGCGCGCGAGCCGTCGTAGCGGGCGCGCGCTTCGTGTACGTCGGTAATCGCAGTCAGGCCCACCTCGAAGCGCTGCTCGGCCTGGTCCAGCTGGCGCTTGACCGCGCGCTCGTCGGCGCGGGCGAAGATCAGGCTGTCGATCGCGGTCAGCACATTGAAGTAGGCCCGCGCCACGCGCAGCGCCAGGGCGTCGACCGCGGCATCGTAGTCGGCATCCGCAGCGGCTGCGCGCGAGCGGCTGGCGCGCAGGCGGGTGTAGTTGCTGTGGTCGTAGAGGCTCTGCTCGAGGTTCAGCCCCCAGTTGCGGCCGCGCGTTTCGGAGCGCGAGCTGATCGGGCCAAAACTGACACCGCCGTCGGCATTCTCGAACGGCTCGACCCCTGCGCTCTGGCCTTCGCCGTCGCGCAGCCCCGCGGATGCCCGCACCTGTGGCAGCAGCGCGGAGCGCGACTGATTCACTCCCTCGCCGGTGGCGAGGCGCTGCGATTCCGCGGCGGAAAGCTGTGGGTCGCTCTGCCGCGCAAGTTCGTAGGCCTGCATCAGGTCGGCGGCGCCGGCACTGCCGGCGGCGGCGAAGGCGAGGGCGAAACACAGGGGGCGCAGGCTGGGCAGTCGCATGGCAGGTCCTTTGGCGAGCGGAAGGTGCGTGCGGTTACAGCGCGAAGCGCTGCACCGGTTCGGCACCGTGGAGATAGGGAACATCGGTTTCGAACAGGCTCTCGGTGGCAAAGCCGTGCTCGGTGCGGGTGAGCAGCACCGCCTCCTGCACCGGGCTGGCGCCGCGGATCACGAACAGCCGGCCGCCCGGGCGCACCCAGTCGAGGAAGCGCTGCGGCAGCTCGGCCACCGCACCGCTGACAGCGACTGCATCAAACTGGCGGCCGGGGCTGAATGACAGCGCGTTCGCGATCTCCAGCGTGGCGTTGGTGACGCCGGCGGTAGTCAAGCGGCCGCGCGCGCGCTCGATGAAATCCTCGTGCATATCGATGCTGTGCACCGCGCGCGCCAGTTGGGCAAGGCAGGCCGTGAGGTAACCGGAGCCGGTGCCGACCTCCAGCACCTCATGCTCGGGCGCGAGGTCCAGCGCCTGCAGCAGGCGGCCCTCGATCACCGGCTTCAGCATGAACTCCCCGTGCTCCAGCGGCAGGGCCAGGTCGGCATAGGCCAGCTTGCGGTGGCGAGGCGGCGCGAAGTCCTCGCGCTTGACGCTGCCGATCACGTCCAGCACGCGGAAGTCCAGCACTTCCCAAGGCCGGACCTGCTGCTCGACCATTGCGAAGCGGGCCTGTTCGAAGTCAACTGCCATGTTCATGTCCTGCTTGCGGGCACGCGCTGGTTGCGCGCGCAAGACCGCGTAGTGTAGGCGCTGGCCTTGTGCCCCGCCAAATGCCGTGGCGGTGCGGGGCGGCCCGGTCCCCGCATCCATGCGGCTGAGAGCTTGCGCTTTCCATCGCCCCTGTCGCAGTGCGGAAAGTCATCCTGCGGCTGTCGCGGGCTGGGCCTTGAGGGCGGACGGTGGCGCGCGGTGCCAGGCCGCATACAGGGCCGGCAGGAACAGCAGTGTCAGCGCGGTGCCGACCAGCAGGCCGCCCATGATGGCGACCGCCATCGGCCCGAAAAAATCGCTGCGGGAGAGCGGGATCATCGCCAGGATGGCGGTCAGCGCGGTTAGCACGATCGGTCGGAAGCGCCGCACGGTAGCCTCGATGATGGCTTCGGCCAAGCTCGCGCCCTCGGCGCGGTCGTGCTCGATCTGGTCGACCAGAATCACCGAGTTGCGCATGATCATGCCGGCCAGCGCGATGGTGCCGAGCATGGCGACAAAGCCGAACGGTCGGTTGAGCAGCAGCAGGAACAAAGTGACCCCGATCAGCCCCAGCGGCGCGGTCAGCAGCACGATCACCGAGTTGCCGAAGCTGCGCAGCTGCAACATCAGCAGGGTGAACACCACGCCAAAGAACAGCGGCATGCCGGCTTTGATCGAGTTGGCGCCTCGCGCGGAGTCCTCCACCGTGCCACCCACCTCCAGACGGTAGCCCGGAGGCAGCGCGTCGCGCACGGGCTGCAGCTTGGGCAGCAGCGCAGCCACGGCGCTCGCTGGCTGCACCCCGTCGATGATGTCGGCACGCACGGTGACCGTGGGCAGTCGGTTGCGGTGCCAGACGATGCCCTCCTCGAAGCCGTACTCAAGGCGCGCCAGCTGCGCCAGCGGCACGCTGCCGCCGCTGGCAGTGGGCACGGCGAGACTGCCCAGCAGGGACAGGCGGTCGCGTTCCTCGGCCGGGCCGCGCAGCAGGATCTGCACCTGCTCGGTCTTCTCGCGCAGGGTGCTGACCGCGGTGCCGGACAGCGAGCCCTGCAGGAACAGGGCCAGCTGTGCCGAGCTCACCCCAAGCGCGCGGGCGCGCTCCTGGTCCAGCTGCAGGCGCACCACCTTGCTGGGCTCGGCCCAATCCAGATGGATATTGCGCGCCGCTGGATAGCGTCGGACCTCGGCCTCGACCTCGCGGGCCAGCGCCCGCACCCGCTCGATGTGTTCGCCGGACACGCGGAACTGCAGCGGGTAGCCCACCGGCGGCCCGTTCTCCAGCCGGCTCACGCGGGTGCGCAGCTGGGGGAACTCCTGCGGCAGGGTCTCCAGCAGCCAGGCGCGCAGGGCCTCGCGCTCGGCCACGCTGCCGGTCAGCAGCACGAACTGCGCAAAACTGGTCTGCGGCAGCTGCTGGTCCAGCGGCAGGTAGAAACGCGGCGAACCGGTGCCGACGTAGACGACGTGGTTGAGCACATCCTCGCGCGTTCCCAGCAGAGCCTCGAAGCGGCGTGCCTCGGCCTCGGTAGCGCGCAGCGAGCTGCCTTCGGCCAGTTTGAAATCCACCATCAGCTCCAGCCGGCCCGAAGCCGGGAAGAACTGCTGGGGCACGAAGCGGAAGCCACCCAGCGCCAGCGCGAATACCGCGACGGTGGCGATGATCACCGTCCAGCGCCGCTGCACGCACCAGGCCACCAGCCGCCGGAAGCGCTGGTAGAAGGGCTTGTCGTACGGGTCATGCGCGGGCGACGCGGCGTTCGCGCCAGCGCCGGCGCCGGCGGATTCTGGTTTCGGCGGATCCGGCAGCAGCCGTGCTCCGAGGTAGGGCACGAACAGCACAGCCGCAATCCAGGACAGCACCAGGGCGAGGGTGACCACCTCGAAGATCGAACGGGTGTATTCGCCGGTGCTCGATGCGGCCGTGGCGATCGGCAGGAATCCGGCCGCGGTGATCAGGGTGCCGGTAAGCATCGGGAAGGCGGTGGATGTCCATGCAAAAGCGGCGGCGCGCATCCGGTCCAGGCCCTGCTCCATCTTGATGGCCATCATCTCCACCGCGATGATCGCGTCGTCCACCAGCAGGCCCAGCGCCAGCACCAGCGCGCCCAGCGAGATCTTGTGCAGGCCGATCCCAAAATAGTGCATGCCTGCAAAGGTCATGGCTAGCACCAGTGGGATCGATAGAGCCACCACCAGCCCGGTGCGGAAGCCCAGCGAGAAGAAGCTGACCAGCAGAACGATGATCACCGCCTCGGCCAGCACCTTGACGAACTCCCGGATTGACGCGCGCACCGCCGCTGGCTGGTCGGAGACCTTGTGCAGCTGCATGCCCGCCGGCAGGCTCAGCTGCAGCTGCTCGAACTCGGCTTCCAGCGCGCGACCGAGGCGAATGATGTCGCCGCCGCGCTTCATCGATACCGCGATGCCGATCGCGTCCTCGCCCATGAAGCGCATGCGCGGCTCGGGTGGGTCGGAGAAGCCGCGGTAGACCTCGGCGAGGTCGCCGATCCGGAAATCGCGGCCGGCCACGCGAAGCGGGAAGGCGCGGATGTCGTCAACGGTCTCGAATCGGCCGGACACGCGCAGGCGGACGCGTTCGCTTGCGGTTTCGAAAAAGCTGGCGTCAACCACCGCGTTCTGCTCGTTGATCGCGCGCTGGACTTCGCCGAGCGGCAGCCCGAGCGTGGCCAGCTTGGTGTTGGACAGCTCGATCCAGATCTTCTCGCGCTGCAGGCCGACCAGCTCGATCTTGCCGACGTCCGGCACCCGCGCCAGCTCCAGCTCCAGGCGCTCGGCGTACTCGCGCAGGGTGGCGTAGTCGAAGCCGGCCCCGGTCAGCGCGTAGATGTTGCCGAAGGTGTCTCCGAACTCGTCGTTGAAGAACGGCCCCTGGATGTCCGCGGGCAGGCTCGGCCGCAGATCGCCGACTTTCTTGCGGACCTCGTACCAGAGGTCGGGCAGCTCGCGCGAGCGCATCGAATCGCGCGCCATGAACTGCACCAGCGACTCGCCGGGCCGCGAGTAGGAGCGGATGAACTCGTAGTTGCCGGTCTCCATCAGCTTGCGCTCGATGCGGTCGGTGACCTGGCGGGCCACCTCCTCGGCGCTGGCCCCGGGCCAAAGGGTGCGCACCACCATTACCTTGAAGGTGAAGGGCGGATCTTCACTTTGGCCAAGGCGACCGTAGGAAAAGATTCCGATCACCGCCAGCACCAGCATGGCGTAGACCACCAGGCTGCGATTGCGCAGCGCCCAAGCCGACAGGTTGAAGCGGTCCATGGCCGGGCTCAGTCCGTCAGCGCACGGTTGTCGCGATCGACCGGCCGCACTTCCTGGCCGTCGCTCAACAGGTGCAGGCCGCCGGCCACGACCCAGTCATCGGGCGAGAGGCCCGCGCCGATCAGCGCGCCCCGCTCGGTGTAGCTCAGCACCTGCACCGGGTGCCGGTGCACGCGCCCGGTGGCACGATCGAGTTTCATCACATGGGCCTCGCCATTGGCCGAAACCGCGGCCAGCGGCAGCTCGAGGCGCGGCCCGTTGCCGTTTTGCAGGAACACGCGCGCGCTGGCGCCGAGCTCGACCGATTCGGTGGTGTCCTCGATGCGCACGCGTGCGGCGTGGGTGCGCGAGGCGGCATCCGCGACCGGTGCCAGCTCACGGATGCGCCCAGCCAGCAGGCGTTCTGGCTGTGACCACAGCTGCACCGTCACCGGCTGCCCGCTCTGGACCTGGCCGATGGTGCCCTCGGGCAGGGTGATCGCGACTTCGCGTTCGCCGTCTTCGGCGAGCACGAAGACCGTTTGGCCGGCAGCCACCACCTGCCCGGCTTCGGCAAGGCGCTGGGCGATGACGCCGGCCGCGGGCGCACGCAGCACGCCGTGCGCCCGCTGGTTGCGGGCGAGGGCAAGCTGGGCGCGGGCGGCGTCCACCTGAGACGCCGCGGCGCGCAGGCGGGCCTGTGCGGTATCGAATGCAGTGGCGCTTGCCAAGCCGCGCTCGCGAAGGGTGCGCTGGCGCTCGAATTCGCTTTCGGTCAGGGCTTGTTCGGACTGCGCTGCGGCGAGCGCGGCGCGTGCCGCGTCAGCCTGCAGGCCAAGGTCTTGCGGATCGAGTTCGGCCAAGGCCTGGCCTTCGGTCACCTGGTCGCCTACTTCCACCAGGCGCCGCTGCAGTTTTCCGCCGACGCGAAAGCCGAGCGCAGGCTCGTGGCGGGCGCGGATCTCGCCAGCAAACGCGCTGAGCTCCGGCCGACTTTCGGCTGCCTGCACCACCATCGCTGGGCGCAGCGGCTCTGGCGGTGCCGGCGCACGGCTGCAGGCGGACAGCAGCAGGCCAAGGACGAGCATCGCGCTCAGCGCGCGGCCGGGAAAACAGAGAGACGGGGCCATGAGGGAGTGCCGGATCCGTGAGAGGCCGAAAGCTTAGAATTAAAATACTGCACGGTCCAGTATTTAATTTGCGAAGGCGCTACACTTCGCCCCATGCAGCCTGTCCATCCCCCCAAAGGCCCCGGTCGTCCCAAAGACCCGGAGAAGCGCGCCGCCATTCTCGAGGCGGCCAAGCGCCTGTTTCCCCTGCGCGGTTTCGAGGGCGTCAGCATGGACGCCATCGCCGCTGAAGCCGGTGTGTCAAAGCTCACGGTCTACAGCCACTTCCAGGACAAGGACACCCTGTTCGCGGCGGCGGTCAAGGCCAAGTGCGAGGAGCAGCTGCCGGAGACGGTGTTCCGGGTAGAGCCCGGCCGCGGGCCGATCCGCGAGCAGCTGCGCGCAATCGCCACCGGCTTCCACGCCCTGATCCTGTCGACGGAATCCGTCAGCTTCTACCGGATGATGGCCGCGCAGGGCGAAGCCAATGGCAAGCTGGCCGAGCTGTTCTACGAGGCCGGTCCCCGCCGCATCCTGGGGGCCTTCGAGGCCTTCCTGATCGCCGCCAACCACGCAGGCAGCCTGGAGGTGCCGGATCCGCGTCGTGCGGCCGGCCATTTCTTCTGCCTGATCAAGGGTGAGACGCACATGCGCCAGCTGATCGGCTGTCCCGTTTGCGGGCTCGACTGCGAGGGCCCGGAGCATATCGAGAGCGTGTTGGATCTGTTCCTGCGCGCCTACGCGCTGCGCGCAGCGGGCTGACGCCGCGGCGTCAGCCGAGCGATACGCGCTCCAGGCGCGTCCGCGAGCCCTCGAGCCGCACCCGGTAGCGTGGCCGGTCAGCCGCAGCGGTGCGACGCGGGCGCAGGTCGATGTCCACCCAGCGTCCATCAAGGCGCGTGCGCAGGTCAGGGTCGTCGCCGCGCAATCGCTGCACCAGGCTGACCGGGGCGCTGCGGCCCAGCTGCAGCCACGCCCTCGCCAAACGCAGCCCGCGGCGCAGGCGCACCAGCGCGTGCAGATCGCGCCCATTGTCAGCGTCCAGCACCAGTCCAAGCAGGCGGCCGCAAAGCTCCAGAGCTTGCTCGTCGCATCGAGCTGCCTGTTCCAGCCATTCGAGCTCCGTGGCGTGTGCTTGAAGCATTGAAGCCAGCGCCCCGCCGCACAGCCGTGCCGCCGCTGCCGCCGCACTCAATCCGATAAAAAGCGGCAGGCTCGGCGTGCTTGCCGGCTCGTTTTCAGCCTGGTCCGCACACGGCGAGTGGCCGAACAGGGCTGTGTGAGGGCTGGAGTCCATAACCGTGATCCACGTGGCGAGGCGCGCACGCTGCCACGCCGGCGAAGAGCTTGAAAGCCATTCCCCGCCGGACGTTTTAATTGCGTTAAGCGGTGCGGATGCCGTTCAAACCTGCCGCGCGCTGAACCGGCGGCGCCCCGTGCCCGGATCTTGGAGGGTCTCCACGGTTCAAGTGCGTCCCGGTTCACTGTGCGTTGGGTTCAGGGAATGTAAATTACACGTTAATCCGTGCGCGGAGAATGGCCTGCCGTCATTTTCTTGAAACGGCATAAGAAAGAAAGCGCAAAGCACTCAGTTTTATGGATATCTCAGCCGCCATCGCCTTGATCGCCCTGCTGCCCCTGGCGGGAGTGGTTGCGTCCCTGCGCCGCGTGCCGGAGGGCTCCGCCTTCACCGTGCATCGCTTCGGGCGCTACGCCCGCACCCTGCCGCCGGGCTTCGGCTTTGTGGTGCCGCTGGTGGAACGGGTGGGCCATCGGGTCAATCTGATCGGCCATGCGGTCCCGGTCGAATCCGACCAGCTGCAGGCATCCGTGTACTACCAGATCCTCGACCCACGCCGCGCCGGCCAAGCCCTGGAGTCCATCGACGACATGGTGGCCCAAGTGGCGCATGAAGCCTTGGGCCAGTGTCAGCGCCAAGCCGAGGACGGTCGCCTTGACCATCGGTTTCGCCAGCGCCTCAACCAGCTGCTGGCCGACCACGGCCTGCGGGTGGTGCGCTGTGTGATGCCCATCGCGCGCTGACCCCCGCAGCTCCGATTTGCTTCATGCGGGGCCCCTGCCGATACTTGCGCCCCCTCGCCGCACCGGACGTGGCGCCTCTTGATCACCGACCCCGCATTACCTGATGACATCGCCGCCCTGCAGCCGCGCCTGCAGGCGGGCCTGTGTGCGCTCTGCGAGTCCGAATCGCTCGCGCTCCCCCTGCTTGCATATCTGGCCCTGCTGCGGCAGTGGAACGGCGCCTACAACCTGACCGCGGTGCGTGAACCCGATCGGATGCTGGGCCTGCATCTGCTCGATTCGCTGAGCATCCTGCCGGCTCTGAGCGATGGGTCGCTGGTGGACATCGGAAGCGGCGCTGGTTTGCCGGGCATTCCACTGGCGATAGCGCGGCCACGGCTGCAGGTCAGTCTGGTCGAGCCGGTCGGCAAGAAGGCCCGCTTCCTGCGTGAGGTGGTTCGCCAACTGAAGCTGGCCAACGTGCAGGTCTTCGACTGCCGCGCCGAGCGGATGGACCGGTCGCAGCAATTCGACTGTCTCTCTGCCCGCGCCTTGGGTAGTCTTGCCCAGCTGATCGAATTCGGCGCACACCTGCTGAAGCCGCAGGGCCGACTGCTCGCCATGAAAGGGCAGTGGCCTTCGGACGAACTCGCCGCACTGCCCGCAGGCTGGGCACTTGGGGAGTCGAGACGTCTGACGGTGCCCGAGGTCGAAGGCGAACGCCATCTGCTGGTCCTGCAGCGGAGCGCGGCATGAGCGGTGACGGAATGCATCCTGCCCCGGCGGGTGCGAAGGCGGACGGGACCGCAGCACAGCACGGAGTCCAGATGGCACGGATCATTGCAATCGCCAACCAGAAGGGTGGCGTCGGCAAGACCACCACTGCGGTCAATCTCGCGGCGGCCTTGGCTGAAGCACGCAGGCGCGTGCTGCTGGTCGACATGGACCCGCAGGGCAACGCCACCATGGCCAGCGGCGTCGACAAACACGAGGTCTCCTACAGCGGTTGCGAGGTGCTGCTGGAGGAAGTGCCGATCGGTGAAGCCATCGTTGGGTCCTCCGGCGGCTTCGATGTGCTGCCCGGCAACGCTGATCTCACCGCCGCCGAGATCAAGCTGATGGACGCGCTCGCCCGCGAGCAGCGCCTGAAGGAGTGCCTGGCCCAGGTGGCGGACCGCTATCAGTACGTGCTGATCGACTGCCCGCCCTCGCTCAACCTGCTGACCCTGAATGCGCTGACCGCCGCCCACGGCGTGCTGGTGCCGATGCAGTGCGAGTACTTCGCGCTGGAGGGCCTGTCGGCGCTGATGGACACCATCCGCGCGGTGAAGGCGCGGCTGAACCCGCAGCTGGAGGTCGAGGGCATCCTGCGCACCATGTACGACGTTCGCAACAATCTCGCCAACGACGTCTCCGCGCAGCTGACCCAGCACTTCGGCGACAAGGTTTTCCGCACCATGATCCCGCGCAACGTGCGCGTCGCCGAGGCCCCCAGCCACGGCCAGAGCATCATCGCCTACGACCGCAGCTCGCGCGGCAGCATCGCCTACCTCGGGCTGGCCGGCGAGATGATCCGCCGCGAGAAACATCCCGCGGCGGCCACCGATCAACCTTGAGCAAGGCCTGACATGAGCGCCAAGAAACGTGGCCTGGGCCGGGGCCTGGACGCCCTCCTGGGCGGCAGCAGCGAACGCCCCGCCTCCGAGCCCGAGCGCCTTCTCGAGCTGCCTATCGAAAGCCTGCAGCCCGGCAAGTACCAGCCGCGCAGCCATATGGACGCCGAGCGTCTGCAGGAGCTGGCTGACTCGATCCGCGCCCAGGGGCTGATCCAGCCGATCATCGTGCGGGCGGTCGCGCGCGACCGCTACGAAATCATCGCCGGCGAGCGCCGCTGGCGCGCTGCCCAGCTGGCCTCGCTGCGCGAGGTGCCCTGCGTGGTGCGCGACAGCGACGACCATGCCGCGCTGGCGATGGCCCTGATCGAGAACATCCAGCGCGAGGACCTGAACCCGCTGGAGGAAGCGCTGGCCCTGCAGCGCCTGATCGACGAGTTCCAGCTGACCCACCAGCAGACCGCCGAGGCGGTGGGGCGCTCGCGCGCTGCGGTCAGCAACCTGCTGCGCCTGCTGGAGCTGCCCGATCCGATCCGCAGGCTGGTCGAGGCGCGCCGCATCGAGATGGGCCATGCCCGCGCCCTGCTGACGCTCGCGCCGGCGCAGGCCGAGGCGTTGGCCCGCCAGGCCGCCGACGAGCAGTGGTCGGTGCGCGAAATCGAGCGTCGCGTGCAGGCCCTGCAGCGCGGCGAGGCCCAGCCCGCTGCGCCGCCGAAAAAGCCCGACCCTGATATTCAGAACCTCGAGCGCGAGCTCGGCGAACTGCTGTCGGCGAAGGTCGCCGTGCAGCATGGCCGCGGCGGCCGCGGCAAGCTGGTGGTGCAGTATTTCAGCCTCGACGAGCTCGAAGGCATTCTCGAGCGCATCCGGCGCTGAGAGCCTGTGAGAAGCATCCGCCTGCTGCGGCCGCCTCTGGACGCCCGTGGCGGCAGCGCTGCGCGAATGCCGCGCTCATTTGACCCGCCAAACTCCCTTGAATTCGCGCAGCGCGCCTTGCCACCAACGCCCAGCGACCCCCTGATCACGGGCTCTGGCGTTCTGCACACGCTCTGGGCCGCTGTTCACGAAGCGCCCGACCCGCGGCGCCGAGTGATGCAGCCGCGCAGGTCGCCCACGCTGCCGACACGCGGCCTGCGTCTGTCCTAGACTGTCGCATGGCTGCACCGTATGGGCGGCCCCTCCGTCGCCCGTGAGATCTCCGTGAGCCAGACCGACAGCCTTTCTGAATCCGACACCGCCCCCGCAGACGCATCGAGCGTCGCCACGACCCGGCAGGCAACGCGCCGCGGTGGACTCGGCTGGATCCTGGTGTTGGCCGTGCTCGTGGCCGCGCTGCTTACCGGCTACTACCTCTGGACCGAGCTGCAGCGTGCCCGCGGTGAGGCCCAGGCCGGGCGCGACTGGCAGACCGAGGTGCAGGCGCTTGACGCGCGCTTGGAAGCACTCTCGCGGCGCCATGAGCAGGTCGCCGTGAGCCAGCGCCAGCTTGACGCCCGGGTCGGTGAGGTCGCCTCCAACCAGCGTGTGATCCGCCAGGAGCTGCTGGGCATGGGCGAGCGCGCTGCCACCATCGAGGAAGCCGTGGGCCGTGTCTCCGAGCAGCGCCTGCGCGGCGAGACCCTGCTCAAGCTCAACGAGCTCGAAGGCCTGCTGTTGGTGTCCGAGCAGCGTCTGCTGCTGGCCGGCGACGTCGAAGGCGCACACCTGGCCCTGGCGCTCGCCGCGAGCGTCCTGCAGACCTTGGACGATCCGCTGTATGCCGGTCTGGCCCTGCCGCTCGCAGCCGAGCGCGAGGCTCTGCAGCGCGTGGGTGAAGACCCCATCGGAGCGGCCCAGCGCACGCTTCAGGACGCCCTCACCGCCAGTGCCGGCCTGCCGCTGCGTCGACCGGCGGTGGCCGAAGCCGAGGCCCCTGCGGTCGACACATCCGAGCGTCTGCAGCAGGCGCTGTCCCGACTGGTGACCGTGCGTCGCCAAGGCGCGGCCGATGCCGCAGTCGGCAGCGCCGAAGCGGCCGCCCTGCGGCATGCGTTGGCGCTGGACCTGCGAACTGCGCTGGGCGCAGTGGAGCGTCGCGATGCTGAAGGCCTGCGCGCGGCCGTTGACCGCATGCTGCCTACCTTCGATCGTTTGTTCGAGCCGCAGGCCGATGCCGTGCAGGCCTGGCGCGCGCGTCTGGCCGGGCTTGCCGATGCGCCGCTGCGGCGGCCGCTGCCGGTGCTGGGCCAAACCCTCGCCGAACTGCGTGCCCTGCGTGGCCACCGTCAGCGCATGCAGCCGGAGCCACAGGCGTCGGCTGTCGCCGCGCCGCCCCGCGATTCGCAGCCGGTGGATGAACAGCCCGCTGCGCCGGACGATGTCGAGCCGACTGACATTGAATCCGAGGCCGATGGCGAGCCCCTGCTTGAAGCCGATGATCGCCGCGCTCCGCCCACCGTGCCGGTGCCGAGGGTCTAGCCGCCATGCCCGTGTTCCGACTGTTGCTGTGGGTTCTCGGCCTCGGTGTGATCGGCGCCCTGTTCTACACGCTGCTGGCCGAAGATCCTGGGTACGTGCTGCTCGAATGGCGCGGCACCAGCGTCGAAGCGACCGGTGTCGCGGTGCTGGGCCTGCTGCTGTTGGCTTGGCTGGCCATCCGGCTGGTGCTGGCTCTGCTGCTCTGGCCGATGCGTGCCTGGCGCCGGCGCGGCGAGCGCCTCGCGCGCCGGCGGCTTGCGGATGCCTTGCGCGCCAGTCAGCGCGGTGAGCATGCGCTCGCGCTCAAGCTCTACCAGCGCGCCGCGCAGCGCCCGCGCTACCGGGTACCCGCGCTGACCGGCGCCGTCCAGCTGGCCACTCGCCTGGGCGATGACACGCTGCGCGAAACCCTGCTGGGCGAGCTGCGCCAAGCCGATGCGCAGGCGGCCCTGATCGAGCATGCGCGCGTCCTGCTGACGCGCGGCGAGTCCGAGCGCGCCTGCGCCGAACTCGCCGCGCCCCTGCCGGCGCAAAGCCCGGCCCTGCTGCAGCTGCGGGTGGAGGCCGAGCTTGCGGCCGGACGTCCAGCCCGCGCCGAGTCCGAGCTCAAGCCCCTGCGCAGTGTTCTGCCGGCCGACGAGTTCGAGGCACTGGAAACCGAAGTGCGCAGCGCCCTGCTGACCGATAGTCCCGACGCGGCCGTACTGGGCGAGCGCTTTCGGGCCCTGCCGCGGGCGGCGCGCGCGCAGACCGCGCTCGTGCAGGCCTACGCCGAGCGCGCACGCGCGCTCGACGACATGGCTGCCGCTGACGACGCGATCGAGTACGCGCTGGCCAAAGGCTGGGACGAAGGCCTGGCGGCCGACTACGGCCGCAGCGCGCGGCCGTCGCAGCAGGCGCGCATTCGTCAGGCTGAAACGTGGCTGGAAGAGCATCCCGACAGCCCGGCCCTGCAGCTGGCGCTTGGCCGGCTGTGCCGGATCGACGGCCTGTGGGGCAAGGCCGAGGCGCATCTGAGCCGCGCCAGCCTCGGCCCGCATGCGGCCGAAGCCTGGGAAGAGCTGGCCCGCGCCCTGGTCGAACAAGGCGAGGACCGGCGCGGGCGCGAAGCCCTGCAGAACGCTCTCGCCGCCGGCCGCGGCCACGCCTCGACCCGGCTCAGCCCCCGCCCGCGCATGCTGACGGCCCCCGCGGACGGCCCGACCGAACGCCGCAGCTCGATGGGCGTGCCGCTGCTGGCGCTGGACGAGGATGCCCGCGAGAACTGAGGGCCTGTGAAAGCACCATCCGCCTGCGGTGGCAGCCTTTGGACGCCCGTGGCGGCAGCGCACTACGGGAATTCCGCGGTCATTTGGTTCACCAAACTCCCTTGTATTCACGTACCGCGCCTTGTCACGAACGCCCAGCGACCCCCTCGCGACGGCGTCCGGGTGTTTTCACAGGCTCTCAGCGCTTTGGCGCAGCCAGCTCCAGCAGCCTCTGCACTTCGGCGTAGCCGCCGATGCGGGCGACGTCGAGCGCGCTGGAGCCGGCCGGGTAGACCAGCCCGCTGATGCACTGCGGGCTATCTTTCAGGATTCGCGCCTGCATCCAGCAGCAGGCGCACCATGCCTGCCGGGTTGCTGCGCACCGCCGCATGCAGGGGCGTTTCCCCAGTCCAGCCGTTGGCGAGATTGGGTTCAGCACCGCGCTCCAGCAGCAGGCGCGCCATCGCTGTCTGCCCCGACCACGCGACCTCGTGCAGAGCGCTCTGGTAGAGGTTGGGGTAGCGGTAGTTGACGTCCATGCCCGCATTCAACAGCGCGCGGGTGGCATCGATATCGTTCGCCCGCACCGCGCGCAGGAACTGCGTCTGCTGGCGCGCATCGCGGCGCAGCTCGCTGAGCACGAGATGGCCCACGATCAGACCGATCACCGCCAGCATGCTCAGGATCGCCCGGGCCGAATCCGGCTTGCGTGCGCCGGTTTTGGCAGGGCTCTCGCGCATCTCGCGGCTCCTGCAGGCCCGACCGCGCCGGCTCGGACGCCGCCGCCGGTCCGGCGTGACCAATGCAGGCCGCGTGCCGCTACCAGCTGCCGATATTCGGCATCGAGGCCCAGGGCTCGGCAGGCGCCAGCGCCTCGCCCTTTTGCAGCAGCTCCACCGAGATCAGGTCTGGACTGCGCACGAAGGCCATCCGCCCATCGCGCGGCGGACGGCTGATGGTGATGCCGTGGGCCTGCAGGTGTGCGCAGGTGGCGTAGATATCGTCGACGGCAAACGCGAGGTGGCCGAAGTTGCGGGCCGACCCATAGGCTTCATCGTCGTAGTTGTAGGTCAGCTCGATCTCGGCTTCCGGGTTCTCCGGTGCGGCCAGATAGACCAGGGTAAAGCGCCCCTGCGGATAGTCGCGGCGGCGGGTCTCGACGAGGCCGAGCCCCTCGCACCAGAACTTCAGCGAAGCGTCCAGATCGCGGACGCGGACCATGGCGTGGAGGTATTTCATCTGGGTCGGGAATCGGGAGTGGGGAATCGGGAATCGTAGAAGCTGGAGAAGCCGCGCGCATCACCGCTCTTGCGATTCCCCATTCCCGATTCCCCAATCCCGGCCTCACAGAAACAAATCCGGCATCAGCGGATGCCCCGGCTTGACCGCGTAGCCGTCGAAATCGGCCACCCCGTGCTGGCGCAGCACGTCCTCGTCAATCAGGAACTGGCCGCTCAGCCGCTCCGCTGGGGTGCACAGCACCGCGTGCGCGGCGTCAGCGACGATCTCGGGTCGGCGGCAGCCGTCGTGATCGACGCCCGGGATCATGTTCAGCGCGTCGGTCAGGATCACCGTTTTCGGCCACAGTGCGTTCACCGCCACGCCCTGCGGGCCGAACTCGGCGGCCAGCCCGATCGTGGCCAGGCTCATGCCGTACTTGGCCATGGTGTAGGCGGTATGCGGCGCGAACCAGCGCGGGTCGAGGTTGGGCGGCGGCGCCAGGGTCAGGATGTGCGGGTTGGCAGACTTCAACAGATGCGGCAGGCAGGCCTGGCTGCACAGGAAGGAGCCGCGCGCGTTGACGCCGTGCATCAGGTCGTAGCGCTTCATCGGCGTGTCCAGCGCGCCGCGCAGCCAGATCGCGCTGGCGTTGTTCACCAGGATATCGATACCGCCGAAGCGCTCGACAGCGGAATCGACCGCTGCCCGCACCTCGTCCTCCTCGCGGATGTCGCACTTGAGCGCCAGCGCCTGGCCGCCGGCGGCGACCACCGCTTCCGCCGCGCTGTGGATCGTGCCCGGCAGCTTCGGATTGGGCACCGAGGACTTCGCCGCAATCACGATGTTCGCGCCATCGCGCGCGGCGCGCAGCGCGATCGCAAGCCCGATACCGCGCGAGGCGCCTGTGATGAAAAGGGTTTTGCCGTTGAGGGACATGGCTTGTGGCCTCCGTCGTGCTTGTGAGGGCTTTGGAGTGTAGGGCGCGCGCTGTCGGGTCGGTGTCGCCTTCAGGATTGGTGATTCGGGATTCGGGATTCGGGATTCGTCAGAGCTGGTTCCAAAGCCTCCGCGGTCGCCCGATGTAGGTTGCGCCAAGCGCAGCGCGGCCCAACGAAGCAGCCCACACCCTGCTCAATCTTCCAGAAAGAAATCCGAATCCAGTCGCTTGAGCTGGTACGTCGCCGCCACCGACACACCCAGGTCGTGTTCAATCATCAGTTCGGCCAAGCGTGCCCCATCAATCAGGACGATGCGATAGGAGCGACTGGTGCGCGCCGCTTCAATCGCCGACGGCGTGAAATGGCTGGTGGTAATGAACACGCCCTTGTGCGCGCCCTTGGCATCCAGTGCGCCCTTGAAGTCGCGAATCGGCCCTTCACCCACCGGCCCCTGCCATCGCTTGGCCTGCAGATAGATCGCATCCAGGCCCAACCGATCCTCGTTGATGATGCCGTCGATACCACCATCACCCGAACGGCCGACCGCGCGCCCGGCCTCCTGTCGGCTGCCGCCGTAGCCCATCTTCAGAAGCAGCTGCACCACCAGCTTCTCGAAGAACTCGGGATCGCAGCTCTTGATCGTGTCCACCAACTCGGCCGCCAGATCCTGATGCGCGCTCTTCAGCGTGCGCGCAATGCGCTCATCGGGCGCTTCATCCAGAGTTTCTTCAGTGTCGTCATTCGGCGCCTTCGCGTCCGGCTGGGGTGCCGCTGCAATCTGCTGCGCCTTCCAGGCTTCATAGCGTCGATTGACCTCGGCGAGGTACACGCGAGGCTCAAACGGCCTCGCCAGCACGGCCCTGCCCTCCGCGGTCAAGGTCCAGGTGCCGCGCTGCTTGCTCACGTAGCCTGCCTTCGACATGCCCACCGAAGAGAAAGCAAAGATCGAGCGCCAGCGCGTGTTGCCGGTGGTTTCGTACACCTCACGCGCCCAATCATCCAGCGGCACATTGCTCTCGATGGCGGCGAGCAGCTCGCCCTGCTTGAGTTGCCCGCCCGGTGCGGCAACCAAGGCTTTCAAGGCCGCCTGATGCATCGCGGCGATCAGCTGATGGGAGCGGGACAGGGGCTTGCTCATGGCGGTCTGTGCACTCGATGAGGTTTGTGGTGTGGCCGAGCACACGAAAAGCACATGCATGGCGAAAGGCTCGGAACGGGTCGAAACACTCAGCTCCGCGGCAGCGACGCCGCAACATCCCGGAACGCCGCCAGCGCGGCTTCGAGATGCTCGATGATCTCCTGCTGCAGCACATCCGGTGGCGGCAGGTCGTCGAGGTTGTCGAGGCTGTCGTCTTTCAGCCAGAAGATGTCCAGGCTGGCCTTGTCGCGCGCCATCAGCTCGTCGTAAATGAAGAACCTGAAGCGCTCGCTGGCGACGCGCTCGTGACGGTTCTCGGGCTGATAGCAGCTGATGAAATCCTGCAGGTCGTCGGGCTTCAGCGTGCGCGTCTTCAGGGTGAAGTGCTTGTTGGTGCGCAGGTCGTAGAACCAGATCCCCTTGGTGTGGATCTGCCCGTCCTTGGGCTTGGCATCGAAGAACACCACGTTCGCCTTGACACCCTGCGCATAGAAGATGCCGGTCGGCAGGCGCAGCACGGTGTGCACATCGCAGTTCTCCAGCAGCTTGCGGCGAATCTTCTCGCCGGCGCCGCCTTCGAACAGAACGTTGTCGGGCAGAACCACCGCCGCCTTGCCGTCGATCTTCAGCATGCTGACGATGTGCTGCAGAAAGTTGAGCTGCTTGTTCGAGGTGGTTTCCCAGAAATCCTGCCGCTCGTAGGTGAGCGCCTCCTTGTCTTCCTCGCCCTCGGCATTGGTGATGGTCATGCTGCTCTTCTTGCCGAAGGGCGGGTTGGCCAACACGTAGTCCACCTTGCGCTTGGGCTCGCTGATCAGCGCATCCGCGCGCTCAACCGAGGGCTCGCCGTCCAGCTCGCCGATGTTGTGCAGGAACAGGTTCATCAAACACATGCGGCGCGTGCTCGCCACGATCTCGTTGCCATGGAAGGTCTTGTCGCGCAGAAACTCTTTCTGGCGCTTGTCCAACTGGGCGCCGGGGCGGGTCAGCCAGCTGTAGGCGCCCAGAAAGAAACCACCGGTGCCGCAGGCCGGGTCGGCAATCGTCTTCATCGGCTCAGGCCGCACGCAGGCCACCATCGCCTCGATCAACGCGCGCGGCGTGAAGTACTGCCCCGCACCGCTCTTGGTGTCCTCGGCGTTCTTCTGCAGCAGGCCTTCGTACAGATCGCCCTTGGTGTCGGCATCGAGGCTGATCCAGCTCTCCGCATCGATCAGCTGCACCAGCCGCGACAGCTTCGCCGGATCCTGGATCTTGTTCTGAGCCTTGAAGAAGATCGCCCCCAGCATCCCGTCTTCCTTGCCCAGCTGGTTGAGCGTCCTGACGTAGTGCCGCTCCAGCGGTTCGCCCACCTTCGAGGTGAGGCTGGGCCAGTCGTGACCCATCGGGATATGGGTGTAGCGGTTGTAGGGCTCCTGCGCGTACTCGTGCGCCAGCTTCAGGAACAGCAGGTAGGTCAGCTGTTCCAGGTAGTCGCCATAGCCCACCCCGTCGTCGCGCAGGGTGTGGCAGAAGTTCCAGACTTTCTGGACGAGGGAGGAGGTGTTCATTCGGTCTAGGCGCTTCGGGTCGGGTGGATAATGGCGCGCTTCGCAAGTCATTGTCCTGCAAAGGCTTTATCGTCTTCGTGAGTCCATTTTTCCGTGCGTCAGAAAATGGAACCAGGGAGGGAGTCCGCTCGGGAGAGGACAGAAACAGGATTCTGGCGTTGGAGCTCCGGAGGTTTCGGCGCGGAGCTCCGGAGGTTTGGGGGCGAGCTTAGGAGGTAGCCAGATGAGCTTAGGAGGTAGGCAGACGAGCATTGGAGGCGGAGCCGGTCGTTCTCGTCCGCTGGTGTAGGCGTGTGTCGGAGGCCGCCCTTGGTTTGCTTCGCCATGGAAGCGCTCGCGTGTGACAGTTCCCTCATCCTCCCGAGACTACGCCGGTGTGCCCTGAGCGACACCAACGGCCTTCAGAACCACGGAAAGATAATGAAAAAACACGTAAGCGCATGACTTTATGGGTTTTTTCATGCGTCTCCTGGTTCATTATCCCCGCCCCCGGATAAAGGAAGCAGGCCGGTGTCGGCTGCCTCTTCTGATGGCTTGCTGTACACGGTATGCCGTTTGCCGCGGGAAGCGTCAGGCGCCAGCAGGCCTTGCTCGACCCAGCGCTTGAACAGCTTGGACGCCTTCAACGTGTCCAAACCTGCGATCTCGCACAGGTCGCTGTTGGCGATGGGGCCGTTGCGGTCGACCCAGTGACTAACTTGCTCCCAGATCGGTGGGCGCTCTTCATTGAGCAGGGTCACCGAGATCGCCCCCTGAGCCTGGTCACTCAGCTCTCGATACTGCGGGGGGTACAGGTTCTCCGCCCGCATCAGGCTGAACATCATGGGCACCCCCTCGCCCGCATCGACGTTCGGTGGTATGGGGAACTCGCGGAGGTTCATGGCGATCAGCGGGTTGCGCGCCAAGGAGCCCGCGCGATGGATCGTGGCAGCGGTGATCCGCCCAGGAAACAGGCCGGGGCTCAGCACCTCTATGCGGCTGTCGAAGATGCGGATCTGGATATCGCGGTTCAGCCGATAGTCGCGGTGGATGACTGCGTTGGTGACGGCCTCCTTGATGACGCGCTCGGGGTAGCGATGCACGGTGCGGAAGCCTGAGGCTGCAAGCGTCAGTCCCTCCGCCAGTGCCTCCATCAGATACGCATGCGTCTGGGCAATCTGCGGGTACAAGGCACCAGAGATCGTCTTGGGTGGTCGCCTGAGGTTGGGCACCTCTCCCGCCGCGATGGAGTCGCCGCGATAGTGGAACACTCGCACGTCGGCTCGCGTGCCTGTGCCGGCCAGAAGCGCTCCGGGGTTCTCGGCAAACAGCAGCACCGCGGCACGCACGGGTTGCAGCTCGCCACCCACCTTCTTCGCCAGTCCCGCGCGATACAGCTGGTCGGCGATGCCGGTGGGTGAAAGCCCCCGTCCGCGAAGGTACAGGCGCCAGATGTCCGTATCGAGCAGATCGAATTCCACGTCGACAGGTTCCGACTCGGCGCTGCGCACCCCGCGCCGATAAGACAGCTCGGTGATCTCCGCCGCCGACATCTCGCGGTTGCTGGCTTGGCCGCGCGTCCACGTACCGTTGTCGAGAATGGAGTGGACCTTGTCGCTCGCAGGCACCTGTAGGGCAACCAGATGACCGCCCTGCCCATCGCGCAACACGCAGGGCAGGCGCAGCACGCCAATGCTGGAGACCGATGGCTGGATGTGGGTATGCAGCTTCCGCACCAGCTCATCAACGGCTTCAGGATTCTCCTCGATCCCGATCAAGCGCTTTGTGCCCTCGGCCTTGGCCGCATCTTCAACCCCCAGCAAGAGCCAGCCACCTTGGGTATTGGCGAATGCGCAAACGGTCTCGAGTGCCTTGCCTACCATCTTTCCGGAGACCCGCTTGGTTTCGAGCCGGGTCGTCTCTTGGCCGGGCAGAGCCCAGGCCAGCAGCTTGTCGATCCACGCCTGGTCGGTCACATCGATCATGGGCGGGCCCTTTTTCTTGCAGCGCGACGCACTCGACCTGCGCCGAGTTCGGATCGCGATACACGAATGCGCTCAAGCAGCATGCTGGCGGGTTCGTCGTTCGGGTCTTGCGGCACCAGCTGGCCGGCGAAGGCGGCGCGCAGGATGTTTTGGCGTTGGGCGGTGGATTGCTTGAGGTTGACCGCGATGCATTGGCGTAAAGCGTCAATCGCGTCGATTTGAGCGTCCAAGGAATCGTTGATTCTGCTCATCTCGATCCGGGGACAAACAGGCACGCAAATGCGCTTCACAATATCCGTGTTGAGATTGGGTTGCGCGGCGCCCTGATTGGTCGCTCGGAGAATCATGGTTTGAGTTCGAAGATACCAATAGAGGTATATCTTCAGCACTTCGTTAACATCCAGCAATGCGACCGATCCGTCGTTGATACAGCCCCCAATCTTGGTGATTTTCGGCACCCCAAGGGTCGCGCCGCTATTTGTGAGCAGCAAAGTCCCGGGATCAACATGCCTACTAGCGTCTCTTCCCGCCTTGGTGACGAACTGACTGACTGAATTCAAATACATCGAAGCATCGGCCGTTAGAGAACCAACCGTGATCCAAGGAATATCGCCACCAAAAAAACGTGGGTCACCGGCTGGCCGAGGCGACGCGCCTCGGACCACGGTCGAGAGCTGATCCACGCTCGCCCACACCCACCCCTCGGGCAGTTCCGGCAAGCCGCTGGTGTCGGGCTGCACCGGCTCGGGGTATCTCTTCTGCCAGTCCTTGGGCGGGGCTTTGCCTTGCTCCTTGAACTTGGCGAGCTGCTTGGCTTCCCAGCGGGCCCGGCGTTCGCTGAGGATGCGTTGCAGCAGCTGGGCGCCGGTTTCGGTGGGGGTGTTCTTGGCGCGCCAGTCGGCGGTGAGCGCGCCTTCGACGGCGGCTTTCAGCAGGGATTGGCGGTACTGCGCGAGTTTCTTCTGCGCGGCTTTAAGCTCGGCCACGCCGGCATCGAGGTCGGAGAGCAGTTCTTCGAGCCTAGCGACGATGCGGGTCTGCTCGGCGGCTGGTGGCATCGGGATGGACTGACTCAGAACATCAGCATCGCGGACGGCCGGATAGCTGACTCCACGCTGCATTGGCAATATCTGCTGCAAGAACCGCTCACTTCGAACGAGCTGGAACAGGTAGCTGCCGTCGAGGCCCGAGGCTGGCCGGAGGACGCAGAACCCTGTGGACGCTACAGGGTTCTCAACATCTGGCACTCGGGCAATCGCGCGTAGTCCCGGTCTGACCGTGGAGAAAAGCACGTCTCCGGGTCGTACTGCTTGGCGGGCACGGCTGGGTGCGTCCCGTCCGATCAGCTGCTTCGGCTTCACGACGCTTCCAGTTTCGTTGTCTATCGAACTGATGTCGCAGTAAATGAACGGATCATCCGGGCGCGCCCCAGGATCGAGGCTGGGCACAGGCAGCACGCATTCCGAAAGCGCCACAGAACTCCATCCGTCTGGCAAGACCTCACTCACGCCACCAATTCCACGTTCATCTCATCCATCAACCCATCCAACTCCTTCCCAAACACCGCCCACACCTTCTGCAGCCCGCCCTTGCCGGCCAGCTCGGCGTAGTCGAAATCTCCCCGGCTGATGCTGCAGCTGCTGGCGATATGGTCCTTCATCAGGCGCAGCCAGTCGGTTTGTTCTGGCGTGAACGCGCTGCCGCGCTGGGCGTTGTGACGGAAGATCCAGGCCTGGAAGCGCTTGTCCACTTCGTCGGCAAAGGGTTTGAGCTCGCTGTCCAACCCCAGCGCGAAGCGCAGCAGTGAGACCAGATCGGTGAGCTGGCGTTTGCGATCGGCACCCTTGACCTGGCTGGCCTGCACGCGGGCATAGGCGCTCCACAGGCGCTCGGTGGTGAGCATCAGCGGCGGCTTGGCCAGGCGCTCGTGCAGGTCTTCGATCATGTCGAAGGTCAGCGCGCGGCGCTGGTAGGGCTGTTGGTAGAAGTAGCTCAGCGCGGCGATCTCGTCTTTGTGCTGCTGGATGTAGTCGGCAAAGGTCTGGATGACGGCCTGGGCCTGCGCTTCGGCCTGCGCGCTGAAGCCCGAGTAGGTGAGCTGATCGAGGTTGATGTGGTCGATCAGCTGCTCGCGCTCGCGGCGGGCGCTTTCGATTTCGTCGCGCAGTTCGGGTGTATCGAAAGGCGCGCAGGCGGCGGCCACGCGGGTGGCGCGGGCGGCGGCGATCTCTTCGGGCAGCAGGCTGTCTTCGCTGCGGGTGTAGCCCTGCGCCCGCGCTTCGGCTAGCGCAGCCTGCACGATCGCATCGGGGTTCAAGGCGGCGATCAGGCACTTGCCCAGCTCGGCCACTGGAATGCCGCCGCTGGCCTTGGCGATTCGCGTCTGCGTTTTCGGGTCCAGCTGTTTGGCCAGACGCACCAGGCGGTTGCCCAGGCTGAGCACCGTGTCGTCGTCGCGGTGGCCCAGGGCCACGCCCTGCAGCAGGCCCTTGAGCGCGACGCTGGGCTGTTTCTCCAGCGGGCGGCTTTCGGTTTTGAGCGATTTCTCCACGCCGACGGCGTCGATCAGCACGAAGCGGGCTTTGGCGCCGTCGGCCGAGTTGCTGACGCGCTTCAGGCTGTCGCCATCGAGCGAGCGCACGCCGCGGCCTTTCATCTGCTCGTAGTAGCCCTTCGAGCGCACGTCGCGCATGAACAGCAGCACTTCGAGCGGTTTGACGTCGGTGCCGGTGGCGATCATGTCGACGGTGACGGCGATGCGCGGGTGGTAGTCGTTGCGGAAGCTGCTGAGGATGCTGTCGGCGTCTTCATCGCTGCGGTAGGTGACCTTCTTGCAGAAGGCGTTGCCTTGGCCGTAAACCTCGCGAACGATCTGGATGATGTCGTCGGCGTGGCTGTCGGTCTTGGCGAAGATCAGGGTTTTCGGAACCTCTTTGCGGGTCGGGAAGATCTGCGTTTCCACGGCGGTCTTCATGGCCTGGATCACCTGGCGGATCTGGCTCACGTTGACCACCGAGCGGTCCAGCTCTTTGCCGGTGTAGGCGGTGTCATCCTCGGTTTCGCCCCAGCGCTTCTTGCGGGTTTCGCGATCGCGGTGGTCCACCCACTGCTTGGCCTTGAGCTCGGCGCCCTTCTGGGTGACTTCGGTTTCGATGGTGTAGACGTCGTAGCCGACGTTGACGCCGTCGGCCACGGATTGCTCGTAGGTGTACTCGGCGACGATGTTCTCGTTGAAGAAGCCGAAGGTGCGCTTGTCGGGCGTGGCGGTCAGGCCGATCAGAAACGCGTCGAAGTAGTCGAGCACCTGCTTCCACAGGTTGTAGATGCTGCGGTGGCATTCGTCGATGACGATGACGTCGAAGCTCTCCACCGGCACCGCCGGGTTGTAGCGGACGAGCTTTACCTGCCTTGCCGTCTGCTGCACTTCGTTGAGCGAGAGGTCCTCGGCGGATTCATCGATCGGCTCGCCGCTCAGGATGGAGTACATGCGCTGGATGGTGCTGATGCAGACCTGCGCGCCCTGGTCGACCGTGGACGAGGCGAGCCGCTGCACGGTGTACAGCTCGGTGAACTTGCGGGCGTCGTCGGGCGGCGTATAGGCCATGAACTCCTGATGCGCCTGCTTGCCAAGGTTGCGGGTGTCAACCAGAAACAGAACGCGCTTGGCGCCGCCGAACTTGAGCAGGCGGTAGACCGCGGTGATGGCGGTGAAGGTCTTGCCGGCGCCGGTGGCCATGTGCACCAGGGCGCGAGGCTTGTTCGATGCCAGCGACTTCTCCAGCCCGGTGACGGCGCTGATCTGGCAGTCGCGCAGGTCGCGCTCGGGCAAGGCGGGCAGGGCTTCGGACAAGCGGCGACGCAGGGTATCGGGCTGGCGCGCCCAGTCGTGCAGCTGCTCAGGGCGGAAGAAGTGAAACACCTCACGCGAGCGCGGCGCCGGGTCGCGGCCGTCGGTGAAGCGGATGATCTCGCCGGTGGCCTCGAACAAGAAGGGCAGCGGACTGCTGTTCTTGCGCCACTTCAGCGTGGCATTGGCATAGCGCTCGGTCTGCGCTTCGGTGACGGTGAGGCTGGCGCCTGCGTTATCGCGCTTGGCCTCGATCACGCCGACCGGCTCGCGGTTCACGAAGAGCACGTAGTCGGCCGGCCCGCTGTCGGTAGGATATTCACGCACGGCCACGCCGAGTGCCGCGCCCAGATTCAACTGCTTCATGTCCTGCACCACCCAGCCGGCGGCCTGCAGCTTGGCGTCGATCCGTTGGCGGGCGAGGGCTTCCGGGGTCATCGATGCGTGTGAGTCAGAGGGCGTGGTGCGGGAGCGCGAAAGATAGCAGGCGCGCCCGCGACAGTTGCGCGCTCGGATCGCGCCGGCCTGGTGCGCCCTTGAGACATCAGAACTCCGGATTCACTCGCGGGCCTGCACACTGCCGCTATGCACCTCACCGTCCGCCAACTGCAGCGCCGCTTCGGCGACACCGTCGTCCTCGATGGCCTTGATTTCGATCTCGCCGCCGGCGAGTGCGTAGCCCTGGTCGGGCGCAGCGGGGCGGGCAAGTCGACCCTGCTGCATCTGGTGGCGGGCATTGACCGTGCGGATGGCGGCGAGATCCGCTTCGATGCGATGCGTCTTGATACGCTGGACGAGGCCGCGCGCACGCGTTTCCGGCGGCAGCACCTGGGCCTGGTGTTCCAGAGCTGGAACCTGGTGCCCAGCCTCAGCGCGCTGGACAACCTGCGGCTGCCGCTCGAGCTGATCGGCATCCGCGGCACCGAGGCCAAGCGTCGCGCGCAGGCGCTGCTGGAGCAGCTCGGTCTGGGCGAACTCGCCGGGCGCTTCCCCGATGAGCTTTCGGGGGGCCAGCAGCAGCGGGTGGCGGTGGCGCGGGCGCTGGTGCATGGGCCGTCGGTGCTGTTGGCCGATGAACCCACCGGCAGCCTGGATGCCGAAAGCGCGGCGGCGGTGATGCGGCTGCTCATCGGCGCCTGCCGCGAGGCCGGCGCCAGCCTGCTGCTGATCACCCATGCCGCCGAGGTAATGGGCCAGGCCGACCGCCTGCTGCGCATGCAGGACGGCCGCCTGGTGCCGGCCTAGGCGATGGCGCCGAGGCTGCCCCTGCTGCTGTGGAATGCGCATCGATGCGCGCCGGGACAGGCCGTGCTGATGCTGCTTGGCCTCGCTCTCAGCGTGGCGGTGGTGGTGGCGATCGATCTGGCGGTGGACTCCGCTCGCGGCGCGTTCCTCGACTCGCGGCGCGCGCTGTCGGGCTCGGCCACCCATCAGATCAGCGCCGACGGCGGCCAGGTGCCGGCAGCAGTGCTGGCCGAACTGCGCGCGCAGGGCCTGTGGCGCAGCGCGCCGCTGGTTGAGCGCGAGGTGCTGCATGCGGGCAGCGGCGCACGCCTGCGCCTGCTCGGTATCGATCCGCTCAGCGAAGCCGCGCTGCGGCCGTGGCTGGCTGGCCGCGTCGGTGCGGGGCGTAGCGCGAACGCCGCGAGCGTGGACCCCGGCGCGCTGATCGGACGCCGCGATGCGGTGCTGCTGCCGCAGCGCCTGGCGACGCGGCTGGCGCTGGTGCCGGGTGACGCGCTGGTGCTCGGCGTCGACGGCCGCCGCGTCGAGCTGCAGGTGCTGGCGGTGCTGCCGGACGACAGCCTGCCCGCGGGCAGCGGCGACTGGCTGCTGGCGGATCTCGCGGCTGCGCAGGCCGTGCTGCGGATGGACGGCTTTACTCGCGTCGACCTGATCGCCGACGCGGCGCAGGCGGCCCGGATCGCCGCGGCGCTGCCGCTGGGCCTGCGTCTGATCGCCACCACCGAACAGGACACCCAGCTCGCGGCGATGAGTGGCGCCTTCGAGATCAATCTCAAGGCGCTGAGCCTGCTGGCGCTGCTGGTCGGCGTGTTCGTGGTGTTCCAGACCTTGAGTTTTCTGGCCCTGCAGCGGCGGCGCCTGATCGGCCTGCTGCGCGCGCTGGGGGTGTCCAACCGCGATCTGAGCGGGCTGATGCTGGGCGAGGCCCTGCTGGTCGGCGTGCTCGCCGCGGGCCTCGGCATCGCGCTGGGCATCGCCCTGGGCAGCGTGCTGCTGCAGGGCCTGGCGCGCAGCTATGGCGAGCTGTTCTACCGGGTGGAAGTGACGGCGCTCAGCCTGTCGCCGCTGCTGCTGGGCAAGGCCGCTGCGCTGGCGATGTTCGGTGCCCTGGTCGCCGTGCTGCTGCCGCTGCGTGATGCGCTGGGCGTGCCGGTGCTGGATGCGCTGGGCCGCGGCAGTGCAGGCCTGCGCGCACCCGAGCGGCGCCTGCGCGCCCTGTTGCTGCCCGCGCTGCTGCTGTTCGCAGGCGGACTGCTGCTGATCCTGTACCGGCCGCAGGATCTGCTGTGGAGCTTCGCCGGCCTGTTCGTCTGCCTGATCGCTGCGCTGGGCCTGATCCCGTGGGCGGCGGGCCACGCCCTGCGCGGGCTGGAGCAGACTGTGCGCGCGGGTCCCGTGCGCTGGCGCTGGCTGATCGCCGGCACCCGCCGCACGCTGGGCCGCACCGGCATCGCGCTGGCCGCGCTGTCGCTGGCGATCGCCACCGTGATCGGCATGAGCAGCATGATCCACAGCTTCCGCGAGGCGCTCAGCGTGTGGATCGACCGCAGCCTGCAGGCGCAGGTGTACCTTTCGGCCAGCGGCCGCGGCGCGCTGCCGGAGGGGCTGGTCGAGGCCGCCCAGGCGCTGGAGGGCGTCGAAGCGATAGGCCTGACCCGTCGCAGCCAGCGCCTGCCTGGATCGGGGCCGCTGGAGATCGTCGGGATGCAGCTGCCTGCGCAGGGCCGTGGCGGCTTCGATCTGATCGCCGGCGGCGATGCGCCCGAGCTCTGGCTGCGCTTTGCGCAAGGCGATGCGCTGATCAGCGAACCACTGGCCGAACGGCTTGGCCTTGGCGTCGGTGATCGCATCAGCCTGCCTACGGTCGAAGGCGAAACCGCATTGCGCGTGGCCGCGATCTACCGCGACTACAGCAGCCCGCAGGGCGTGCTGACCCTGGACCTCGAGCAGTATCGGCGGCTGTTCGCCGATAGCGCTGTCGGTGCGCTGGCGCTGTACGCGCCGGCCAGCGAGTCGGCCCGGCTCAAGGCCGGGCTGGAGGCCCTGCTGGACGCGCGCCATCCCGGGCAGGCGGGCCTGCAGGCGTTTACCGCCGCCGAGATCCGCGCAATCAGCCTGGAGGTGTTCGCGCGCACCTTCGCCATCACCGACGTGCTGCGCCTGCTGGCCGGCCTGATCGCCGTGGTCGCGGTGCTGGGCGCGCTGTCCGCGCTGGCTATCGAGCGCGGCCGCGAGTTCGCCCTGCTGCGCGCAATCGGGCTCACCCCGGTCGAGCTCTCGCGCCTGCAGCGCCTGCAGGGTGGGATGTTGGGCCTGATCGCCGGGCTGGCCGCGCTGCCGTTGGGGCTGGGGCTGGCGGTGCTGCTGATCGAAGTGATCAACCGCCGCAGTTTCGGCTGGAGCATGCAGCTGGTCCTGCCGTGGACGCAGATCGCCAGCGCGATCGCGGTGTCCACGCTGGCGGCGGTGCTGGCGGCCTGGTGGCCCGCGCGACGCAGCGTCGGCGCTGCCTTGAGCCGGCAGCTGCGCGGAGGCGAGGTATGAGGTTCCAACCGCTCCGCGGGTGTTTGGGCCGATACGCTCCGCTGGCGCTGCTGGCGCTGCTGCTGTCCGCCTGTGCACCCGCACCGGCGCCCGACGCTGCGATGGAGGCCCCGGCACCGCTGGCGCGCACCCTGCAGCTGGGCGAGGACCTGGCCGGGTTCGACAGCGTCATGCGTCGCCCGCTGGACTTTCCCGCCGACCATGGCGCGCATCCGCGCCACCGCATCGAGTGGTGGTACATCACCGCGCGCCTGCAGGACCCCGAGGGCCGTCGCTTCGGCGTGCAGTGGGCGCTGTTCCGCTTCGCGCTGCGGCCCGAAGAGCAGGCCCAGCGCACCGATTTCGAGGGTGCTCAGGTGTACATGCTGCACGCGGCGGTCAGCGATCTGGACGCGGGCGGCTTTCGCCACGTCGAGCGTTTCGCCCGCGGCGCGGCCGGTCTGGCGGGCATCGAATCTGCGCCCTGGCGCGGCTGGCTGGGCGACTGCGTGGGATCGTCCACCCAGCCACAGCAGCTGTTCCCGCTGCAGCTGGACTGCGGTGGCGACGACTTCCGCTATCGGCTCGAACTGTCGGAGCAGGGCTCCCGCGTGCTGCATGGCGAAGGCGGCTACAGCGCCAAGTCCGACCTGCCGGGGGCGGCGTCCTACTACTACGCCTATCCCTTCCTCGGCGCGCGCGGCGAGATCGAGATCGACGGCGTGACGCATGCCGTGCAGGGCGGCGCCTGGTACGACCATGAATGGACCTCCAGCCTGCTGGGCCAGGGCCAGGTCGGCTGGGACTGGTTCTCGCTGCGCTTCGACTCCGGCGAGGCGCTGATGCTATTCCACATCCGCGACCGATCGGGCGCGGTCGTATCCAGCCGCGGCAGCTTCATCCACGCCGACGGCCGGGTCGAGGCTTTCGAAGAGGGCGTCGTGGACGCGCAGGCTATCCGCCACTGGACCAGCCCGCGCACCGGCGTCCGCTATCCGCTGGGCTGGCGCCTGCGCTCCGAGCGCTTCGGATTCGAGCTGCAGGTCGAGACCCCGCAGGACGCGCAGGAGTTGGCCACCACAGTGCGCTACTGGGAGGGAGCCATCGACGCCGAGGGGCAGCTGCAGGGGCGCAAGGTGCGCGCCGAGGGCTATCTGGAACTGACCGGGTACGGGGAGTAGGGCAGGATTCTTCGCGGTGGCTCGCGCTGCGGCGAGCGCGATTCGCACGCCGGTGCGCCAAGGCACACCCTATGAGCCACCGATGCGACGCGATGCGCCGAGGCACAGCTGGCGCATCGCTGCCCTGTTCGCCGTCGTCAGGCCCTGCTCAGCGCACCTGCAGCGCCTGCCGCGCCGCCACGCTGCCGTCGTGCAGCACGAAGCGCAGCTCGTAGGCGCCGGCCTGCTGCGGCAGGGTCAGGCTGTACTGGCCATCGGCGTTGACATAGGCGTAATCCGCATAGTCGCCGTCGGCACTGCCGGCTGCCGCCACGCTGATCCAGTTGGTGCTGTAGTTCGGGCCGGAGGCGGAAAACTCGATGGTTGCGCCGGCGTTGGCCGCAGCGGGCGCCTGGAAGTCCACGCGCGCAGGCTGCACGCGCAGGGGCTGCGAGGCCACCACCCGCGGCGGACCTACCAGCACCACCCGCAGCTCGTAGTCACCGGGCTGGCCCGGCACCGCCAGCCGATATTCGGAGACGCCGCTTTCAAGGTAGTGATAGGCGTAGTGGTTGTTGGGTTCGCCGCCCTTGTCCGCGATCCCCACCCAGTGGCCGGCGTTGCCCGGGCCGATGCCGCGCACCGTGATCTCGGCGCCGGCCATCGCCGTGTCCGGGCCCGACACGGCGAACTCGATATCCATCAGCTGCAGCGGGCGACTGGCCAACTGTGACGGATCGCGCCGTGGGCTGTGGTACTCGAGCACATAGGCGCCCGGCTCACTGGCGGTCGCCAAATCGACCGGGGTCTGCCCGGCCGTGAGGTAGACATAGGCGTGCTCGGAGTTGGCGCCGTCAGGGCCGCGCAGGCTGATGTAGTCGCCCTCGTCGCCAGGGCCTTCCCAGGCCACGCTGATCGAGCCCACCACCGGCGCCTGCTCGGGCGCCTGCAGCGAGGCGCTGGCCGGCGGCGGTGGCGGCTCGCTGGAGGCGGCCACCACGGCATTGAGTGCGGTCCCGAGCTCGGCGGCATCGCGGGCGTTGAAGTAGCGACCGCCGGTGTTCTCGGCCAGGCAGCGCAGCTGCGCCTGGTGCAGCGGGTCGCCGACGTCGAAGCCGATCACATGCGCGGTGAAGTCGACGCCGGAGGCCTCCAGCTCGCGGCCGACCTGGCAGGGGTCGAGCCCGCAGGTTTCCTCGCCGTCGGAGACCAGGATCACCGTGGCTTTCTGCTCGACATGGCGCAGCGCCTGGGCCGCCTGCACCACCGCCGCGGACAGCGGCGTCATGCCGCGCGCGTTGAGGCCGCGCACGGTGCGCAGGTAGGCCTGCGCATCCAGCGGGCCGGGTTCGATCAGGGTTTCGATATCGCTGCAGTCACCGCGTCGGCGATGCCCGTAGGCGACCAACCCGAGCGTGTGCTGCGGATTCCAGCCGCGGACGACGCCCTCGACGGTATCGCGGGCGATCTCGACCTTGCTGCGGCCGTCAATCTGGCCCCACATCGAGCCCGAGGCGTCCAGCACCAGGATGAACTGCTCGCCGTCCGCGGCCAGCGCCGCCGAGCTGGCAAGGGCAAGGCTGCAGGCGAGTGCAAGTACCGGGCGGGTTTGGATCAACGAGCGCATGGCGAATCCTCGGTGGGTGGCCGCTGAGTTACGCGGCCGGCCGCTGGATTGCGACAGGGTCGGCTATGCGCTGTCCTCCGAGGCTGTGAAAAAACCCGGACGCCGGGGCAAGGGCGTTCTGAAGTGGCCCACGGAAGAGAGCGTTCCTGCACATGCTCGCAGTCGGATTCCGCCAAGGCTGCAGGGTGCCCCAGCGGGCGCAAGGGACCGCTGCACGCGGCTGCTCCATGCCTGCCGCTTGCCCGCGCATGCGGGACGGGTGGGCGGCGAGCGCTTGGTCACTCACTGCGCCACACACGCGTGGTCCGGCGTCAACGCCGCGAAGCCTCCCATCCAAGCCGCTGCTGGCGACCCCTCGGCGAAGCGGCTGCGAGTTCTCCGGATGATCAAGTGCTCTCGCGCCCTGGCACCAGCCAGCAGTCTGGCGGCGCATCGCTACGCACGTCGGATCACGGCTTCGCGCGTCGCAGGCGGGCTACAGCGAAACCGCCAATCACCAGTGTAAGGATGCCGAGCGCAGCAACGCGCCCGGCCGGCCGCCCCGGCTGCGCTTGCCATTGATAGGTCGGCAGCGCTTCGTAGTCGGTGCGCGTCATCACCTCGCCGCGCTCCACGAATCCGCCCAGAACTTCCTTTACTTCGAGCAGGTAGCTGGACACCGATCGGCGGAACGCCAGCGAGCGACGCACATCCGTGCCCGCCGTGGCCGTCATCGCATCGGCAGCCAGCAGCGGCGGCGACAGCCACGCCAGCCAGCGCGCCACGTGCTGTTGTCCGTCCAGCTGCTGGTCGAAGCGCCGGTTGATCGGCGCCGTCGCCTGCTCCACGCTGCGCCCAATGGCCAGCGTCTTGCGGATCGAGGCCAGCCGGCGCTCGAACTGTGCTGATGCCATCTCCGGGTGGGCGTCCTCGTATGCGGTGGTGGAGGCGACCTCGGCCGCGCGGGCGGTGGCGATCTGCTCGAACCGAGACGGCGGCGGATAGGCCACCTGGACGGCCGCGGTGATCGCTGCCGGCAGCACCAGCGTGAACACCGCCCACAGCGACACCAGCACCAGCGCTGCGGTCTCGGCGCCCACCCGGAACGAGTTCACCAGCAGCACCACCGCCCACCACAACAGCGCCAGCATCACGGCAGTCAGCAGCCACCAGCCCGCGGCAGCCGTGCGCCCGTCGACTTCGGGGCCTGCGGCCAGCAGCACTGCGGCGGCCACAAGCAGCGGACCCAGTGCGAACAGCAGCCTGGGCAGGCTTCTTGCGAACAGCAGCCGCACCGGGCTACCGCCCTGGGCCAGCAGAAGCCGCGCCGAACCGCGTTCGCGATCGGCGGAAAACAGCCCGTAGCCAAGGCTGATCAGTGCAAGTGGAACCAGCACGATGGCCACGAAGCCAAGGTCCAGCGAGCCACGCGCCAGCAGCTCCGGGTTGTCGACCACGGTGCTTTCGAACAGCGTGTCCTCGCGCGAGCGCAGGGTGATGGTGGTAGCGCCGGGCTCAAAGGGCGCGCGGCCGGCGCTGAAGTCGACCAGCGGCGCCGGCGGAGCGACCGCGTGCATCCGTATCCAGAACGGAATCAGGATCGCCAGCGCGGGGTCGCTGCCCTCGACGAGCGTGCCCTGCACCCGCTCGCGGGCCCCGGCATCGCCCTGCGCTGCAATCGCGCGACCTTCGAGCTGCTGGCTCATCAAGGCCCGCCCGTTGAACACCGCCAGTACGCAGGCCAGCGCCAGGAAACCAAGCAGTACCCAGGCCAGGCGCTCGCGCGCCAACATCAGCCATTCCAACCGGATCAGCCGGCCCATCAGAGGATCCGCCGCGCAAGCCGGCGACCGGAAAGCTGCACCGCCAGCGCCGCAGCCAGCGCCCACAGACCGAGAATCAGTAGGTCGGGCCCGATCGAGCGCGCCGTGTCGGCCAGCGCCGGCGGGCGGTAGACGAAGGCTTCGGTCTCGCGCCACAGCGCCGGTCCCGCCAGGTACTCGCCATCGGCCTGCGCCCCGTGATCGATCAGGTCGCGGTTGAGTGCGGCCACCATGCGCTGCCGGTGCGCCTCGGCCTGGTCCTGGAACGCCAGCTGGCTGCGCCCGTCGGTGCCTGCGATCGCGGTGGACACGTTCTGCAGCGCCGGCAGCGGCGACACCAGCGAGGCCCAGCGCATCGCCGCGCGCTGTCGGGCGTAGGTGGCGGCCAATGCATCGAAATGCCGGTCGAACACCACTGCGCTGCGTTCCTCGCTCTCGTGCAGGGCCAGGCCGCCGAAGTCCACCGGCAACGCCTCGACGGTATCCACCCCGTACAGCGCCAGCACTGCCTCACGGAAGCTGTCGTCGGAGAACGGATTGACCACCTGGGTCATGTCGTTGCGCATGTCGCTCCAGAAAACCTCCGCCGATGGCGTCGGCGCTGTGACCTGCGCCAGCGCCGCGCCGGCGCGCGGTGCCATCAGCACGGCCACGCACCACAGCCCCACCAGCACCAGCATCGCGCCTGACACGGTGCGCGCCAGTGCGGACACCGACACCGCGAATCCCGCCACGATGCCGAGGAAGACCAGATAGGCCAGCGTCCAAAGGGCCAGCCGCAAAAGATCGGCCGGTCCGGCCAGCAGCGCCGCCAGCACGCCCGCCACCAATACGGGCGACGCCAGAAGCAGGGCGATGCCGCCCAGCGATACCAGCTTGCCCTGCAACAGTCCGCGGGCATCGGCGCCGCCCACCAGCAGCAGACGCAAGGTGCCGCGCTCGCGTTCGCGCGCCACCAGGCTGGCCGCCACCACGAACAGCAGCAACGGCACCAGCGTCTGCAGCACCCAGGTCACGCTGAACGTGCCCACGTCGAAGGCGATCGCCGCATCATCGACCGGGCGCGCCCGCGCCCCGTTGCGGTAGTGCGCCTCCATCCAGATCGCCGAACCGGCGTAAGGCGTCACGCCCGGCTCCAGCACCGCCAGCGCCGTCAGCGGGCGCAGCGCCCAGGTGGCGAAGTGCGCCGCTGAATGCGGGTTGCGCTCGCCCTGGCTTTCCCAGGTCACCCGATCGCGCTGTTCGGTGGCGATGCGGTCGGCCTCGTAGGCCGCCACGCGGGCGTAGGCGGTCACCACCGCCGCCAGCGCCAGCAGCAGCACCAACAGCGTCATCACCAGCAGGCGCCGGTCGCGGATGAATTCTCGCCAATCCTTGCGCGCGAGCGCGGCCACGCCAGTCATGCCGCCTGCTCCGCCATGTGGGTGAGGTAGAGCTGTTCGAGTTCGATCGCGCTCAGCGTGGACGGATCGACGCTGGCCACCAGCCGGCCGTGGCGCATGATGCCGATGCGGTGCGCCATCTCCTTGGCCCGGAAGATATCGTGGGTGGACACCAGCAGCGCCGTGCCCGCGGCCGCCACCTCGCGCAGCACGGCCACCAGATCGTTCGCGCTGGCCGGGTCGAGGCCCGACAGCGGCTCGTCGAGCAGGATCGCGCGCGCATCCTTCATCAGCGCGATCGCCAGCCCCAGCTTCTGCAGCATGCCCTTGGAATAGCCGCCGGCCGGGAGCCCGATCTGCGCCAGCGGAAACCGCAGCCGCGACAGGATCGCGTCGCGCTCGGCCGTATCCACCCGCCGCCCGGCAAGCTCGGCGAAAAAGGCCAGGTTCTCGGCGCCACTCAGCGACGGATACAGGCTGACCACCTCGGCCACGTAGCCGAGTTTGGCGCGGGCCGCGGCCGGGTCTTCCACTACTGCGCGGCCATCCACCAGCGCGGTGCCGGCGCTGGGCTCGGTGAAGCCCAGGAACAGGTTCAGCGTGGTGGTCTTGCCGGCGCCGTTCGCACCCAGCAGGCAGACCACCTCGCCAGCCGACACGGTGAGGTCCAACGCCTCCAGCGCCACATGCGCGCCGAAGCGCTTGGACAGCCCACGGGCCTCCAGCAGCACCGGGGCGGACATCAGAAGCTCGCCCGCAGGGTGGCCTGAACCACGCGCGGCTCACCGTCGATGGCCGAGCGCACGCCGCCGGCGGTGAAGTAGCGCTCGTCGAACAGGTTCTTCAGGTTCAAGCCCAGCGTGAAGCGTTCGAACCGATAGCGCGCGCCGATGTCCACCACCGTGTAGTCGGGCAGCGTTTCTCCGATGTCGTTGGCACGGCGCTCGCCCACGTAGCGAAACCCGGCCGAGACGTCCATGCGGCTTGCCCCGAACGCGGTGCCGTCCAGCGTGGCGAACATGGCTGCGGCATGGCGCGGTACGTTGATCGGCCGCAGGCCCTCGTCGCCTGCATTGCTGCCGGTGATCTCGGCATCGAGGTAGGCGTAACCGCCCTGCAGCTGCAGCGACGGCCACGGGCGGCCGGTCAGTTCCAGCTCGAATCCGTCGTGGCGCTGCTCGCCCACCAGCACGCTGAAGCCCGGGTTCGCCAGGTCGGGATTGACGATGTTGGTCTGGTCGATGCGGAACAGAGAGGCGGTAGCCTCCAGGCGCCGCTCGGACGACCGCCAGCGCAGGCCTACCTCGTGCTGCCGGCCCAGCGACGGCGGCGGGGTCTGGCCGCTGGTCAGCGGGTCGAAACCCACCTGCGGCTCGAACGACTGCGAATAGCTGTAGTAGGGCGCGAATCCGTTGGGCGCCAGGTACATCAGCGCGGCATTGACGGTCACCTCGTCGTCGTCCTGCAGGTTGCGTGGTGCACCCGGTGCGCCGGTGAGGTTCTCCGACTCGCTGAAGCGCGCCCCGGCCACGGCCACAAAACGTTCGTCGATCTTTGCGCGGTACTGCGCGTACACGCCCAGCTGCGTGAGCCGGTTGTCGGAGGCGAAGAACGGGCCCAGCGGGTCCGGGGCTGCGCCGTACACCGGGTCGAACGGGTTGATCGGCGCCAGTCCGAACAGGTCGCCGGCATCCTCGATGGCATAGCGCTGGTAGTCCACGCCCGCCACGAACCGGTGCTCGATGTTGCCCACGTCGAACACAGCTTCCACCTGATTGTCCAGCGACAGCAGCGTTCGGTCGGCGTCGTAGAAGAAGCCGCGCCTCGTCACGCTCGTCGCGGTGGAGCCTGGGCGCGGTGCCTGCACGATAGGTCCGTCGAGCTGGAAGTCGGAGTAGCGCAGCTTCGAGCGGAAGTCGAGCGCCGGCGTCAGCCGATGGCGCAACAGGTAGCCCAGCTGCCACTGGGTCGACTCCAGCTGCGGCAGCCCGGGCTCACCGAGGTAACGCGAGCGCGGCAGGCGCCCGTTGGGGTTGGGCCTGAGGGTTCCCTCCAGTGGCAAACCGATGGTGCGGTCGTAAGCGTCGTGCTGGTAAAGCGCAAACAGGTTCAGCTCGGTGTTGTCCGAGGGTGCCCAGGTAATCGAGGGCGCGAGGAACTGGCGCTTGGCACCGACAAAGTCCTGGACGTCGTCGCGGGTGGACACCAGCACCGGAAGACGGGCCGACCAGTGGGCGTTGGCGTCGAGTGGGCCGCCGATGTCCGCATACCCGCGCACCAGGCCGAAGCTGCCCACCTGCAGCCCGAGCTCGCGCAGGGCAGTAGCGTTGGCGAACTTGCTGCTCATGTTCACGAGGCCGCCCGGTGCGATCTGGCCGTACAGCACCGACGCCGGGCCCTTGAGCACCTCGATGGACTCCATCCCCCACGGCTCCTGCTGCTGCAGGAAGCCCGGATCCAGACGCAATCCGTCACGGAACTGATAGCGCGACTGGGAAAATCCGCGCACGAGGAAATCATCGAAGCCCTGGCGCCCAGCCAGTTCGGCCTGAACCGACGGGGTGAAGCGGAGCGCTTCTTCCACTGACACCGCGCCCTGTCGCTCGATCTGCTCATCGACAATCACCGTGATTGCCTGAGGCGTTTCGAACAGCGCGACGCTGAACTTCGAGATCGGGTTGGAGACCACGATCTGATCGAGGGTGACCGCATCAGCGGGTGGAGGGGGCTGTCGGTCCGACTGAGCGATGGCCGCGGTTGCGGACATCAGGGAAAGAGCCAGAACGCTCAAGCAGATGCGATTGTGCACGGGTGACCCCCTCGGAGAATTGCCGCAAATCGTAACGTAATAACGTTGCAATCCATAGCGGAGGAAACGTGCCGGAATCAACACGCTCCTGGAGCCTGGTAGGTCAGGTGTCGCAGCCCAGGCTGGACAGTTGACCGGCTGGGTGGCCTGCCTCCAGCGTTCGCTTGAGCCCCGCGCTGATTGCAGCAGGATGCCCCGCGCAGGGCCGGCTGCAACCTCGGCGCTTGCTCGTGGGAGTGGCCCGGGTGTCCGGGACGCGCTGCTGCAGACTCAGCCGCAACCGGTACTCAACCGGGCACCGATCCGATCGATGACACCGGTGCGCGAAGTCGCGAAAACGCTGGCACCCATCCGCATCCTGCTGCGTCGGTCGACCTTGGCAGGAGCACGGCATCTGCTGAAGGGCAGGCCATCCAGACCGGCTGCAGGCCCGATATCAACAGCATTGGCAGGCAGCAATGCGCGCCGGTGAATGGTGCAGGCAGAACTCTCCGCGGCGCTGTTTCAGTCCGACTCCCACCACAGCTGCATGGCGTCCCAGCTGCGGCCAAGGAAGCCCGCTTCGGGGGCGTCTTCGAGGGCGATCAAAGGTCGCTCCACCAGTGTCTCGCCGTCGAGGGAAAGCCGCAGGGTGCCGATGGCCTGGCCTTGGGTAGCCGGTGCAATCAACGGTTTCGGCAGGTCGAGCACGGCGCGGATCTGCTCGTACTTGCCGCGCGGCACCACGATCTGCAGCGGCTCCTGCAGGCCCACCGGGAGGGTGTCGCGGCTGGATTTCCAGATCCGCGGCTCGCTCAGTGCTTCGCCGCCGGCATAGAGCTGGTGCGCTTCGAAGAAGCGAAAGCCGTAGTTCAGCAGGGCCTGGCTGTCGTCGGCGCGACGGCGCTCGCTGCTGGAGCCCATCACCACCGTGATCAGGCGCATGCCCTCGCGCTGGGCCGAGGCCACCAGGCAGAAGCCGGCGGCGCGGGTGTGGCCGGTCTTGAGGCCATCGACGGTGGGGTCGCGCCAGAGCAGGGAGTTGCGATTGTGCTGGGTGATGCCGTTGATGGTCAGCTCCTTCATCGAGTGCACGGCATAGCTCTCGGGGAAGTCGCGGATCAGCGCGCGCGCCAGCACGGCGACGTCGCGGGCGGTGGTGTAGAGCTCGGGATGCGGCAGGCCGGTGGCGTTGGCATAGCTGCTGCCGGTCATGCCCAGCTTCTGCGCGTAGGCATTCATCAGGCTGGCGAAGGCTTCCTCGCTGCCGGCCACGTGCTCGGCCAGGGCGATGGAGGCATCGTTTCCGCTCTGCACGATCATTCCATGCAGAAGATCCTGCAGACGGTGGGCTGAGTTGACCGGCAGGAAGCTGGTGGAGCCATCGGTGCCGCCGCCGCCGCGGCGCCAGGCGTTTTCGGAAATCCGCACCTGATCGTCGGCGCCGACCTTGCCGGCCGCCATTTCGGCCGCGACCACGTAGGAGGTCATGACCTTGGCGATGCTGGCGGGTTCGACCCGGGCATCCACGTTGTGGCCCAGCAGGATCTGGCCGGTGCCGTGGTCCATCAGCAGCCAGGCCGTGCCTTCGACGCTGGGGGGCTGCGGCGTGGGTGTGGGCACGGCAGGCCTGGGCGCCGGCTGCGGCGTCGGCTGCGGGGTCTGTGCCAAAAGCAGGGCCGGGGCCAGGGCCGCGGCGCCGCACAGGGCGGCGGCCAGCAGGCGGGATGTGAGTCGGTTCATGCGCTTCTCCAGTTCTTTTGTCGACCGCGGCGCGGAGGCGCCGCGGCAGTGTTTCAGGGCGCTACCGGTCGCGGCGTGCCCAGGCCCAGGGCCTGCACGCGTTCGACGATGCGCGGCTGGGCGTCGACGTCGATCGGGCCGATCCGTACCCGATGCACGCTGCTGGCGCCGATCTCGGCGCGCTGGATGAAAACCGGGCGGATGCCCGCCGCCTGCAGCTGCTGTTCGACCCGGCGGGCGTTGCCGCGTTCCCCGTAGCTGCCTACCTGCAGGGTCACTTCGCCAGCCTCCACCTGCATTGGTGCCGCAGCCGTGCCGCCGCCGGCGGCGGCCACCGCTTGGCGCGCCAGCGCCGGCACCTCGGCCACGCCCTGATGCATGCCGGGCGGCACGATTGCCTGCACCTCCACCGGCCCGGTGCCGCGGATGTGGATGCCGAGCTTGACCGCGGCGGCGTAGGACAGGTCGATCAGGCGGTCGGCATGGAAGGGCCCGCGGTCGTTGATCCGGACCACGATGCTGCGGCCGTTCTCGAGGTGGGTAACCCGCGCATAGGTGGGCAAGGGCAGGGTCTTGTGCGCCGCGGTGAAGGCGTACATGTCGTAGGGCTCGAAGCTGGAGGTCGGCCGGCCGTGGAACTTGGTGCCGTACCAGCTGGCGATGCCTCGCTCGACATAGCCCTGCGCGCTGTCCATGACGTGATAGCGACGGCCAAGCACCACGTAGGGGCTGTGGTTGCCGTAACGGGCGCGCGGCTCGGCGCGCGGCACGGGTTCGGGAATACGGCTGACGTCGGGCGGCACTTCAGGGCCGCCGTCGCGAATATGCGGGGCATACAGGCCGCCGCCGGGCTCGCCGGCGGGTTCACCCTGGCTGGGCGGGCGCTGGGCCATACCGCCGGGGCGATGCGGGCCGGCGCCGCGGCGGCTGCCCTGGCCGGATTCGCTGCGACGGCTCTCGGCATGGCCGGGATCCGGTTCGGGTTTGCGCGGGCTGCCGGCACAGGCCACCAGCAGCAGCGCCGCAGACAGCATCAGAGCCCGGGCGAGGCTGCGGCGCATTGCTGCGCGCGAACCGGGTGCAGCCGCGCTCATGGCGCGGCGACGGTGCCGGCCTGCGGGCGCGCCGTGGCGATCTCGCGCGAGAGCTGGTAGACGGCCAGCGAATAGAGCGGCGAGCGGTTGTAGCGCGAGATCACATAGAAATTCTGGAAGGTGATCCAGTGTTCGCGGCCCTGCGCGCCGTCGAGGTTGAGCACGGTGGCTGGCAGGTCCGCACCCAGCGCGTACTGCGGGCGATAGCCGCGCTCGCCGAGATCGGTCAGGGCATGGCTGGCCTCCAGATTGCCTGCCACGAATTCTTCGTCTCCGCCGAAGCGTGCCGGCACCGCCACCGGCTGGCCGGGACGCCAGCCGTGGACGACGAAGTAGTTGGCGATCGAGGCGGTGATGTCCGGCAGCGAGCCCCACAGATCGCGGCGGCCGTCGCCGTCGCCGTCCACTGCGTAGGCGCGGTAGGAGCTGGGCATGAACTGGCCCCAGCCCATGGCGCCGGCGTAGCTGCCGCGGGCGCCGTCGATATCGATGGATTCCTCCTCCGCCAGCTTGAGGAAGGACATCAGCTCGGCGCGGAAGAAGGTCTCACGGCGCGGATAGAACAGCCCAAGCGTATACAGCGCATCCAGCACCCGATGGCTGCCGGTGATGCGGCCGTAGCTGGTTTCCACGCCCATGATGGCGACGATCATTTCGGCGGGCACGCCGGTGTCGGATTCGATCCGCTGCAGCAGGCTCCAGTGCTCGCGCAGAAAGGCACGGCCGTCACGGATGCGCGCCTCGTTCATGAAGATCGGGCGGTAGTCCCGCCATGGGCGGGCCTCGGCCGGGCGGTCCATGGCGTCGACGATGCCCTGCTGGTAGCGGGCGCGGCCAAGCCAAAGCTCGACCGTTGCAGGTGCAAGGCCGTGGCGTTCAACCGCGTCGGCGACGAATTCGGCGCGGCGCTCGGGGCTGAGAGCGGGCGCGCTGGCGTGGGCGAGGGGAGCGCAAAGGCCAGCGGTGCAGAGGGCCGCGGCGGCAAGCAGGGTCGGAAAACGCATCGGATGGACGGCTTCAGCAGGAGGTCGCGGGCATCTTACACGCTGCCGGCGCGCGCCCCGGACGCGCTCGAAACGCCCTTCAGGATTCGGTCTGGAACTGCGGCAGTGCCTGCAGGATGTGGTCGAGGCGGGCAGCCGCGGCATCCATTTCCAACAGGGCCTGACGCTCGCGCTCTTCAAAGGGCAGCAGCTCGGCCAGCCGGAAACCCACCCAGTGGGCGTCATCAAATGCGGCCTTGGGGGCACCCGCATGGGGACCGCCCACGTGTTCCAGCAGGCGCTCAAGCAGCTGCGCCAGCAGTCCGTGCTGGGGTGCCACGGGCTCCGGCGCGAAACCCAGCATCTGCTCGACCGCGCCGACGATCAGGCCGTTGTCGCGCAGGCGCGTATGCCGCATCTGGAAGCGCTGCTCGCCGATGCAGCTGATCCCCAGCAGGCCATCCGGCAGGGTGTAGAAGTCAACGATGCGCGCAGTAGTGCCCACCGCCGCCGGCAGGGCCGGGCTGCCGGCCTCGGCTCCGGCCAGGATCAAGCTGACCCCGAACGGCTGGCCCTCGCGGCTGCACTGACGGACAAGGTCCAGGTAGCGAGGCTCGAAGATCCGCAGCCTCAGCTCGCCGCCGGGAAACAGCACGGTCTGCAGCGGGAACAGGGGCAGGTCGTTGGGCGGCATGCGTTGTGTCGGGATTCGGGAGTCGGGATTCGTCATGCAAGGCAGCGCGCTGTCGCAGTGTGCGAGCAAGCGGTGCGACGCCAGCGCCAAGCCTACACCCCGTCCGCAGCGAATCCCGAATCCCGGATCGCCCATCCCAGCCTCTCCACCATCCGTGAAGGCGCGCCCTCGAAGCCGCCGTTGGACATGAAGACCAGGTGGTCGCCGGGCGCAAGGCGGGCGGCGAGGACGTCGAGCAGGGCATCGACGCTGCTCACGCAGCAGCCCTCGCCACGCAGTGCGCGGATCACCGCCTCGGCATCCCAGGGCAGCTCAGGGCGCTGCAGCAGCACCACCGCATCGGCCGCTGCCAGCGCCGGCGCGATCCCGGCGGCGTGGGCGCCCAGCCGCATGGAGTTGCTGCGCGGCTCCAGCGCGACCCACAGACGCGCGCTGCCGACCTGCGCGCGCAGGCCTTCCAGCGTGGTGCGGATGGCGGTGGGGTGGTGGGCGAAGTCGTCGTAGACGTGGATGTCGCGTGGGCTGCCGAGTTTCTGCAGGCGGCGCTTCACCGACACGAACTCTGCCAGCTGCGGCAGCAGCGGCGCCACCTCCACGCCAAAGGCATCGGCCGCAGCCAGTGCCGCCAGCGCGTTCATCACGTTGTGCCGGCCGAGCAGGCTCCACTGCACATCACCCAGACGCACGCCCCGGCAAAGCACCTCGAATGCGCTGCCGTCGGGAGCGGTCAAGCGGGCCTGCCAGTCGGCCTCGACCTCGATGCCGAAACGGGTCACCGGCGTCCAGCAGCCCATCGCCAGCACCTCGGCCAACGCCGTGTCTTCGGCGTTGACGATCAACCGGCCGCCGCCGGGCACGGTGCGCACCAGGTGGTGGAACTGGCGCTGGATGGCGGCCAGGTCCGGGAAGATGTCGGCGTGGTCGTACTCCAGATTGTTGAGCACGGCGATCCGCGGCCGGTAGTGCACGAACTTGGAACGCTTGTCGAAAAAGGCGGTGTCGTACTCGTCGGCTTCGACCACGAAGGCCTGGCCTGCGCCCAGCTTTGCGGACACGCCAAAATTCTCCGGCACGCCGCCGATCAAAAAGCCCGGCGCCGCGCCGGCGCGCTCCAACAGGAAGGCCAGGATCGAGCTGGTGGTGGTTTTTCCGTGGGTACCGGCCACTGCCAGCACGCAGCGGCCGCGCAGTACGCGCTCGGCCAGCCACTGCGCGCCGGAGCTGTAGCCGCGGTCGGCCTCCAGCACCGCCTCCACCGCCGGGTTGCCGCGCGAGAGCGCGTTGCCCACCACGACCTGTTCGACATCGGCGCCGATGTGCTCGGGCCGATAGCCGCTGGCAAGCGCAATGCCCAAGCCCTCGAGCTGGGTGCTCATCGGCGGGTAGACGTTCTGGTCCGAGCCTTCGACAGCGTGGCCCAGTTCACGCGCGAGGGCGGCGACGCCGCCCATGAAGGTGCCGCAGATGCCGAGGATGTGGATCTTCATGGGGCTCTTGGCGGGATAAGTCAGGACAGCTGTCGCACCACGATCAGCTCGATCAGGAACAGGGCGAGGGTGAGGCCGATCGCCACCGGCGCCGGGCAGCCCAGCGCATGCCGCCAGATGTGGCTGTCCACCACCAGCTTCCATACGGTCATGCCCAGCAGCAGCCATACGCCGAGGGCCTGGCCGGCCGTCACGCCCTGCTCGGCCGACTCCGGGCTGAGTCCGCGCAGCAGCAGTGCCGCAGGCACCGCCAGCAGCGAGAACAGCAGGCCGGCGCCGGCAAAGGCGCTGACGGTCTGCACGTAGCGTGCGCGCAGGTCAAGCATGCCCAACAGCAGCCAGGCCGGCCCCAGCAGAAAGGCGAAGCTCAGCAGCAGGCGCAGCGGCAGGTTTTGGGGCGCCCCCAGCGTGGCCGCGGCCAGCGCCTGCACGCAAAGCAGCAGGCCCAGCAGCTGCAGCAGCCAGCGGGTCGAGTGCGGCAGGTCCTGCGGGCCCTGCCGAAGCAGGCACAGCAGGCCCAGTTGGATGAAGGAGCGGGTCATCTGGTGCGGGCGGCCGAAGCGCCCCGGCACGGTCAGGCTTCGTCGGACACCGCGCCGCGAATCGCCGACAGGATGCGCTCGGAGACCTCTTCCATCGCGCCGACCCCGTAGACGCAGACCAGGCGGCCGCGCTCGCGGTAGTAGTCGATCACCGGAGCGGTCTGGTCCGAATACACGCGCAGGCGGTTTGATACCGCCTCCGGGGTATCGTCGGCCCGGCCCTCGGCCTGGGCACGGCCGGCGATGCGCTGCACCAGCAGCTCGGTGCTGACATCCAGCTGCACGGCGACATCCACCGGCAGGCCGAGCCGATGCAGCAGGGCATCCAGCGCGCTGGCCTGGGCCAGGTTCCGTGGATAGCCGTCGAGGATGAAGCCGCGGGCGATATCGGGCTGGCCGAAACGCTCCTCCAGCATGCCGAGCACGATCTCGTCGGAGACCAGTTCGCCGCGCTCCATGACCGCCTGGGCCTGCTGGCCCAGCGTGGTGCCGGCAGCCACCGCGGCGCGCAGCAGATCGCCGGTGGAAATGTGCGGAACGTCAAGCTGCTCCTTGAGCCGAGTGGCCTGGGTGCCTTTGCCCGAGCCGGGAGCGCCGAGAAGGACGATTCGCATGGGAATTCCGTGGAGAGTGGGAGGAGGGGCGCGGGCGCAGCCGTGCGGCTAGACTTGCGGACCCGCAGGCCCGCCCGTGCGAACGTCGGCAACGTACCCGCTGGCTTGGCCTTACGTCAATTCAACACTTTGTCGGAGCACGCGCCCCCATGAGCCAGGGAAAACTGCTGTACGCACAGTCCGGTGGCGTCACCTCGGTGATCAACGCCACCGCCGCCGCGGTCATCGACACCGCCCGCAAGCACAAGGTGAAGGTGCTGGCGGCCAGGAACGGCATCATCGGCGCCCTGCGCGAAGAGCTGGTCGACACCGGCAAGGAATCCGCTGCGGCCCTGCGCGACCTGGCCCATACCCCCGGCGGCGCCTTCGGCAGCTGCCGCTACAAGTTGAAGGGGCTGGAGGAAAACCGCGCCCAGTACGAGCGCCTGATCGACGTGTTCCGCGCCCACGACATTCGCTACTTCCTCTACAACGGCGGCAACGACAGCGCCGATACCGCGCACAAGCTCTCGCAGATCGCCAAGACCTTCGGCTACCCGGTGGCCTGCATCGGCGTGCCCAAGACCGTCGACAATGATCTCGCCGTCACCGATTGCTGCCCGGGCTTTGGCTCGGTGGCGAAGTACACCGCGGTGTCGGTGATGGAGGCCAGCCTCGACGTGATCTCGATGAGCGAGAGCTCGACCAAGGTCTTCGTGATGGAGGTGATGGGCCGCCACGCGGGCTGGATCGCCGCCGCCGCCGGGCTGGCCCAGCGCGGAGAGAACGACCCGCCGCAGATCATCCTGTTCCCGGAAATCGCATTTGACGAGGCCAGGTTCCTGGCCAAGGTCAAGGCGACGGTGGAGAAGATCGGCTACTGCACGGTCGTGGTCAGCGAGGGCCTGAGCCACCCGGACGGCCGCTTCGTCGCCGAGGCTGGCGGCAAGGACGCCTTCGGCCACAGCCAGCTGGGCGGTGTGGGGCCCACCATTGCCGCGCTGGTCAAGGACAAGCTCGGCTACAAGTACCACTGGGCCGTGCCCGACTACCTGCAGCGCTCGGCGCGGCACATCGCGTCCAAGACCGATTTCGAGCAGGCCCAGGCGGTCGGCCGCGCGGCGGTGGAGTACGCGCTGGCCGGCAAGAACGCGGTGATGCCGGTGATCAAGCGCATTTCGGATGCGCCCTACCGCTGGAAGATCGAGCCGGCACCGCTGTCCAAGGTCGCCAACCACGAAAAGAAGATGCCGAAGGGCTACATCCGCCGCGATGGCTACGGCATCACCGAGGCCTGCCGGAAGTACCTCGCTCCGCTGATCCAGGGCGAAGCCTTCCCGCCCTTCGGCAAGGACGGCCTGCCGCGCTATGTCACGCTGAAGAACGTGCTGGTGCCGAAGAAGCTGCCTGCGTATTCGATTGCAGACAAATAAGGTCTGCGGCAGCGGCGACCGGGCAGGTGCAGGCGGGTTGAGGCGGATCCGCCTGATGCTCGATCCACCTGCCGCGCCCGACGTCCCGGCGACAGGGGTTTGATTCGAAGAGGTCGTGCCCGCGGATCTACTGCCGCTTCGCCTTGAGCGCTGCCGAATCGGCGGCGCTCAACCGTTCTACCCATGCCGCTACCGACGATGCGATCCACCGCGACCCGCTCGCGCTCCAGCACCAGACAGGTGCGTTCCCGACCATGGCCGCTCTCGGTCGCTGCGGGAAAGCTCGTCGAAATGGAAGCACCAACGCGCAACAGGAAGCCGCCGAGTCCGATGTTTCTGCCATGGCTGCAACGCTGGCCAGCATGACTCGCCGGGTTCGTCATGGCCCCCGGCAGGCTGCCCGGATCATGGGTGTGAATTGGGCCATGGTGGTGCAAATGGCGATGCGTCTGATCCCATTCTGGTGCGTTCAGGCTTGGCGAATGCCAAAATAAGCCGTCAATTCAAGGCTCAAGGGCGTTCCCATCGCTTGGCACGATGATTGCTGCAACTGCAGCACACCCTCAGCACCGGAGTTGCGCAATGTCGTTCGAACACGTTCAGAAGTTGGCCCAGGACAACGCCGTCGAGTGGATTGATCTCCGCTTCTGCGACGTGCGCGGCGTCCAGCATCACGTCAGCTACCCCGCCCGCGTCCTCGAGCCCGGCCTGTTCGAGGAGGGCAAGATGTTCGACGGCAGCTCGATCTCCGGCTGGAAGGGCATCAACGAGTCGGACATGGTGCTGATGCCGGACCCGAGCACCGCCTTCCTGGATCCCTTCACCGCCGATCCCACCCTGGTGCTGATCTGCGACGTGCTGGACCCGAACACCATGCAGTCCTATTCGCGCGATCCGCGCGGCGTGGCCAAGCGTGCCGAGGCCTATCTGAAGTCCACCGGCATCGCCGACACGGCCTTCTTCGGCCCCGAGCCCGAGTTCTTCATCTTCGATTCGGTGCGCTTCAAGAACGATATGAGCGGCGCCTCGTTCGAGGTCGATTCCGAGGAAGCGCCATGGAACACCAACCGCAAGTACGAAGGCGGCAACAGCGGCCACCGTCCGGCGGTCAAGGGTGGTTACTTTCCGGTCAGCCCGGTCGATTCGCTGCACGACATCCGCGCCGAGATGTGCCGTCTGCTGGAGCAGGTCGGCATCGAGGTCGAGGTGCACCACCACGAGGTCGCAGGCCCCGGCCAGTGCGAGATCGGCGCCAAGTTCAACACCCTGGTGAAAAAGGCCGATGAGCTGACGATGCTGAAGTACATCGTCAAGAACGTCGCCCACCAGAACGGCAAGACCGCCACCTTCATGCCCAAGCCGATCGTCGGCGACAACGGCAGCGGCATGCATGTGCACCAGTCGCTGGCCAAGGGCGGCACCAACCTGTTCAGCGGCGACGGCTACGGCGGGCTGTCGCAGATGGCGCTGTGGTACATCGGCGGCGTGTTCAAGCACGCCCGCGCCATCAACGCCTTCGCCAACAGCACCACCAACAGCTACAAGCGCCTGGTGCCGGGCTTCGAGGCGCCGGTGATGCTGGCCTACTCGGCCCGCAACCGCTCGGCCAGCTGCCGCATCCCCTTCGTCAGCAACCCGAAGGCGCGCCGCATCGAGTTCCGCTTCCCCGACCCGATGAACTCCGGCTACCTCACCTTCACCGCGCTGATGATGGCCGGCCTCGACGGCATCCTGAACAAGATCGACCCGGGCGCGCCCAGCGACAAGGACCTCTACGACCTGCCGCCCGAAGAGGAGAAGAACATCCCCACCGTCTGCCACAGCCTGGACCAGGCTTTGGAAGCGCTGGACAAGGATCGCGATTTCCTCAAGGCCGGCGGCGTGATGTGCGACGACTTCATCGACGGCTACATCGCGCTGAAGATGCAGGAGGTCACCAAGTTCCGCGCCGCCACGCACCCGCTGGAGTACCAGCTGTACTACAGCCTGTAAGCCACATCGTTCGAGGCTTGCGCCCTGCGGGGAGCAAACACGGGGCCTGCGCGAGCAGGCCCCGTTTGTTTGTGCCGTGGGCGGGCTCTGGTAAACCTTTCGAGTCAAGGGCTGATCCACCTGAGCGGGTGGAGTGTTCGCGCCAGCCGCTAGAATCCGGCGCTCAGCGCGCCCTGAGGTACGCTTCGCGATCGGGCATTTCGTGTCAAAGAACAAGAAACCACGCAGCAAGCGCCCCGCCGCGCCTCGCCCCCAGCAGGTCTCCAAGGGACAACAGGAAGGCGCGTCCCCGGCCGCTGCCCTGCCCGAGCACATCACGCATCCGCTGTTGGAAGCGCTGGCGCCGGCCGAGCGCGCGCTGATCGAGCTGGTCTACCTGATCGACGAGCCGATTGCGCCGCCCCTGCTGCAGAAGGCCTTGGCTGTGTGCCAGCTGGATCCGTTCTGGAGTTCGCCCAACAAGAGCGAGGCCGCGCGTCGGATCGAGCTGCTGCGGCCGCTGCTGAAGAAGGCGCCGGACAATCACTTTGCGCCGCTGGCCGATCCGCAACTGCGGCGGGCGGCGCTGCACGGGCTGGCGCGCAGCGGGCGGGCCGCGCGGGTAGCGAAGGCCCTGCAAGGGGAGACAGGCAAGGCGCTTGCCGGGCTGGAAGCCCCGTACTACGCCAGCCTGCGGCGGCGCTTGCGAGTGGCGGCTGCGTTGGGCGGCGCGGAGGTGCCGGGCATGGCGATGGCCCAGTACCAGCAGACCGATACGACTGCGGCAACTGCGATCCGCGCGGATCTACACGCCCTGCTGTGGCCGCGCGATACCGCGCTGACCCAGCTGATGGCGTCGTTCTTCGCCGGGCCCCTGCTGGCCCATTGGCTGCGCCGGCAGCTGATCCACCCCGGCGCCGAGGCGCAAGCGCTGGTCGCATTGGCCTGTCAGCGGCTGCGCGTGGACGAGCTCTGCCGTGGCCCCCTCACCATCCCGCTGCTGGACCACGCTGTGCTGCGCGGTGCGTCGGGGGAGATGGATGCGCTCGGCTTTGACGCCAGTGTCCTCGGCCCCGGCTGGCGCGCCAGCCTGCAGGCCCAGGTGGAAGCGGATGCAGACGCTGAGGCGGCGGCAGGCCAACTCGATGCCCACGAGCGTTCGTGCGTGGAGATGCGCAAGCTCAATGGCCCCCAGTACGCGCCCATCGGGTTGATGGGCAAGCTGCATCTCGCCCTGCTGTCCACCACCACCGATACCGTCCATCTCAAACGTCGCGAGCAGCTGCGACACGGCAAGTACCGGCTGGATGTACTGGAAGGGCTGTTGGGCTTCGAGGCCTGGCTGCGCTTTCTGCAGATGCATCTTGGCGAGGTTCCCGCCGCACTGCTGCCAGCGCCAGCCACGGGCTGCCGCATCGACGACATCTGGTGGACCGGCCTGCTCAATCGCTGGCTGGGGCTCTCGCTTCCGGAGGAATTCCGGGCCCGCCTGAAAGAGGCGCGCGCCGAGGCCGAGCAGGCTGGCTTCTGCTGGCTGCAGGCGCAGATAGACGACGTGTTGGACGAGGCTGTCCCAGCGCGAGCCCGGCCTGGGCTCCGCGGCTGGATCCAGCCACGACCGGCATGGGAGAGCGCGCTGCTGGCGCTGAGCACCGCGCTCAAGCCGCTGCAGGCAGCGACCGAAGGCGCACAACCGCAGGCCGCATTCAGCCAGCTCCGCGTGGAGGTTATGTCCGATGCCGGCAGCGTCCGCAGCCTGAGGCTGCGCCTGTTCGAGCAAAAGCCTGCCGCGCGCGGCGGGCATACGGCGGGCCGTGAGCTGAGCCTTGACCCCTACCATCTGTCCAAGCTGGCGGAGCGCCTCGCCCCCGGCGACACGCCGGACCGACGCCTGCACTCGGCCTTGATCGCCGATCGCGAGCAGGGCTACTACGGCAGTTTCAGCGCGGAGTCGAACGTGGTGGCGGCGCTGGTCGGGCATCCGCGCATCAGCGATGCCGAAGACAGGCAGCCGCTGGAGATGATCGCCCGCGAACCCGCGCTGCGCGCTCGGACCCTGGACGACGGCCGGGTGGAAATGAGCCTTGACCCGAAGCCCAGCCCCGGCACCGCCGCCAGTTTGCAGCGCGAGGGCCAACAGCTGCTTCTGCTGCGGCTCAACCCACTGCAGCGACGCTTGGCTGGAATCCTGTCCGAGCCCCTGCTGCTGCCGCCTGAAGGCATGGCGTCTTTCATGCAGCTGCTGCCGGACATGCAGGCAGCGCTGCGGGTCGACGGTGCACTGCAAACCCTGGACGTGCAGGAGTGCGAGCCCGATTCGCGACTGATCGTCCAGCTGGAACCCGCGGGCGATGGCCTTGGCGTGCAGCTGGGCCTGCGTCCGCTGGGAGAGGACGGGCCCTTCGTGCTGCCGGGCCTGGGCAACGAAACCCTGCTGGGCGCGGTACAAGGTCGCCCCACTCGCTGCCGCCGCGCACTGGCGGTCGAACAGGCCGCCGTGCGCGCCCTGCAGGTGCAGGTGCCGGCTCTCAGGGGCTGGAGGGCCGAAGAGGGCTTTCGGCTGGAGGAACCCGAGGCTGCGTTGGAGCTGCTTGCCGAGCTGCAGGCCCAAGCCGGGCTGAGCCTCGAATGGAAGGCCGGCAAGTCCCTCAGGATGCTGCGTCCGCAGCTGCAGGACCCGATGAAGTTGAACGTCGCCGCCAAGCGCGACTGGTTCGCTGCCGAGGGTGGCCTGAGTCTGCAGGACGGCAGTGTGATCGCACTGGGCGAGCTGCTGCGCGCTCTGCCGTCAGCGCAGGGCCGATTCCTGCGCCTCGACGGCGATCGCATTGTTGCCCTCGACGCTGAACTGCGCCGACGCCTGCAAACCCTGCGCGCCTTCGCCGACGAGCGCGGGCAGGTGCAGGTGCCGGCCGCTGCGGCGCTTGCGCTGGAGTCCGTGCTGGATGCGACCAGCGAGCTCGATACCGCCTTCCGCAAGCAGCTGCAGCGCATGGAGGAAGCCCGCACATTGAACCATAAGCTGCCGCGGACCCTGCAGGCCGAGCTGCGCGATTACCAGATCGAGGGCTTCCGCTTTCTGGCCCGGCTCGCGGCGTGGGGGGCGGGCGCCTGTCTGGCCGACGACATGGGCCTCGGCAAGACCGTGCAGTCGCTGGCTCTGCTGCTGGCGCGGGCCAAGCAAGGGCCGGCCCTGGTGGTGGCGCCGACCAGCCTGATCGCAAACTGGCGCAAGGAGGCTACCCGCTTCGCGCCCTCGCTGGATCTGCGCGTGTTCGGCGAGGGTGACCGCGAGGCCGCCCTGAGTGGGCTGGGCAAGGGCGACGTGGTGCTGGCCAGCTATGGCTTGCTGGTGTCGAACATCGAGGCCTTCGAGCCGATCGAATTCGCCAGCCTCGTGCTGGACGAGGCGCAGGCCTTCAAGAACGCCGCCACCCAGCGCGCACAGGCCGTGCGTCGGCTGCGCGCGGATTTCCGCATGGCCTGCACCGGCACCCCGCTGGAGAACCACCTGGGCGAACTCTGGAGCCTGATGCGCGTGCTCAACCCTGGCCTGCTGGGCAGCGAGGAGAGCTTTCGGCATCGCTTCCTGTTGCCCATGGAGCGCGAACCCCAGGGTGGCCAGCGCGAAGTGCTGCGGCGGCTGATTTCGCCCTTCCTGCTGCGCCGGACCAAATCGCAGGTCCTGAGCGAGCTGCCCGAGCGCACCGAGATCGTGCAGACCGTCGAACCCTCGGAGGGCGAGGCCCGGCTGCTGGCGGCGCTGCGCAAGCAGGCGCTGGAGCGCCTTTCCTCTACCGGTGCCAAGGGCGAACACAAGCGCTTTGCCATTCTCGCCGAGCTGACCCGGCTGCGCCGCGCCGCCTGCCATCCGGATCTCGTCGCGCCCGAGCTCAAGCTCGGCAGCGCCAAGCTGGAACAGCTTGTCGAACTGGTGAAGGAACTGGTCGACAACCGCCACCGCGCGCTGGTGTTCAGCCAGTTCACCGACTACCTCGCCCTGGTGCGCCAGCGCTTCGAGGCCGAAGGCATCAGCTACCGCTACCTCGACGGCAAGACTGCGCCGAAGAAGCGCGAAGCCGAGGTCGCAGCCTTCCAGGAGGGTGAGGCGGATGTGTTCCTGCTCAGCCTGAAGGCCGGCGGCGTCGGCTTGAACCTTACCGCCGCCGACTACGTCATCCACCTCGACCCCTGGTGGAACCCGGCCGTGGAGCAGCAGGCCACCGACCGCGCCCACCGCATCGGCCAGACCCGTCCAGTGACGGTCTACAAGCTGGTGCTCGCCGGCAGCATCGGGGAGCAGATCCTTGGCATGCACGGCGCCAAGCGCGAGCTGATCGACCAGGTGATCGGCGACCAGGCGCAGGCGTCGGCGGTCAGCGTGGATGAACTGCTGGGCCTGCTGCAGGACGCCTGAAGGCGAGGGCAAGCGGCATTCGACTGCAGCGACAGTCGCTCCGCCCCACGGCGGTCGACAGCCACTTTCCCGGCCCCGGCAATGGGAAAGGGACGACAGACCGCGCAGGACCGCAGCGACGCGACTGTGGTGAGAACGTCTGGCCCCCCGACACAACGGCTTCAGGCCCCTCTCCCCATGTGGCAGAGGGGTAGGGAGAGAGCCCTCGCCACGGCAACCGCAGACCCGGCCCGCTGGCTGGACAGCAGCGAGCGCCGCACACGGCGACGACAGCCGCACGGCCTTGCGGCCCTGTCCGGCCATCAGTGGAACGCCCGCGGCGAGCTGAGCCGGCGCACGCAGTTCAGCCCGGGCACGGAAGCGCCGGGCGCACTCATCCCCCCGGGTTAAGCCGCCCCGCGCCCAGCCTCAGGCACCGACCCGCGGCGCTGTTTGCCGCGCGAGCGGAATCGTGAGCTGGATCGTGAGCACGCGGCCACTGGCCGGCGCCCCTTGCGGCCTTCGTGCACCGCGCTCACCGCCGCATCCGCTTGGGCAGGCTTCATTCGCGGCGCCAGATCGCCATATCCAGATCAAGCAGCCAGGTGCCTTCCAGCGGCTGCTGCTCCTCTTCGCCCTGAGCATCGAGCAGAAGGCGCTGGCCCTTCCACACGCGCAGCGTGCGGCCCGCGATCAGCGCCCGATGACGATGGATCCAGCCGGGGGGCTCGCCGCGGGTGGTCACGGCGCTGATCCGCCAGCTGCGGGTACACAAGCGGTACACCGGCGTGCTGCCGTGGCTGCGCTGGCCGAAGTAGCCCAAACCGCCGACGATGAGGATCTCATCCCCGCAGAGCGTGACGGAGTGGAAGTCGGTGGGAGGAAACACGGCCTCCGGATAGCCGAAGACCTCGATGCGGCCGTCGGGGTGGTGGACGAAGACGTCGTTGTAGATGCAGAAGTCGGGATCGTAGCCATCCTCGTGCTCACCGCCGACCTGCACGATGCGGCCATCAGGCAGAAAGGTGATCGACTGACCGAAACGTTCGGCGCACCACGTGGGCGGGCTGCCAAAGCTGCTGCGGCCGAAGTGGCTGTTGGCCGCGTGGGCGGACACGCCGGCCCGGATCATGGCCAGCCAGAAATCGCGACACATCCGTTCCGGATTGGTGGCCCCGAAGCTGCGCTGCCGCTGCTGCTCGAACACCTCCGCTTGGATGCCCTCCAGCGCGGCTGCCTGAGGCTCTGGCGGCAGCCCCAGCAGGTTGCGCCGCGCCTCTGGCTGCAGGTGCCCCGGATCGGCACCCGCCGCAAGCAGCAGGCGGGCGACCTCGGCGGATCGCGCCGAATGCAGGGCACTCTGGGGCTCCGCTGGCCCCGTCAGCGCTTCGGCGACCGTGGCCTCAAGCGAACCCTCCGAATTCTCCTCGCGGCAGAGTGCGTCGAGCTCGGCCATGCTCGCACGCAGCTCTTCGGGTAGATGCTGCAGGAACTGCTGCATTCCGGAGGAATCGCTCTCGGGCCCACCCAGCAACGCATGGGAAAACGCCTGGGCATCCGCACTCAGCTCGAGCGTATAGGTCTGGTCGGCCGGTGCGCCTGCTGCCAGCAGGGCGCGCACCGCGACCGCATCATCCTGCTCTGCAGCCAGTGCCAGGGCCGGCTGTTCCGCTCCACCCAGCAGGCCATCGCCGAGGCCCAGTTCCGGCAGGTTCGCGATGTGTGCACCCTGTCCGCACCGGATGGCCACGTGCAGCGCCGGCGCGCCGTTGCGATCGCGGCTGGCCGGGTCCGCGCCGAGCGCGAGGAGTTGCCCGGCGACATCGACGCGGCCGGCTGCGCAGGCCAACAGAAGGGCGTCCCGTCCGCCATGGTCGCGCTGATCGAGCGCAGCTGCCGCAGATTCAGCAAGGGCGTGGGCCTCGCGCTCGGTAGCGAGGGCAATATCGCGCATTGCGGGCGACCACTTCAGCCGGCCTTCGTCGGCACCGGCCTCCAGCAGTCGGGCAACGCCGGCGAACTCGCCGCGACTGGACAGCACCAGCAGCGCGCGCTCGCCGTAGTCGCTGCAGCCATCAACACTGGCACCCCGCTCGATCAGAAGATCAAGCAGCTCGACGCGCTGCGAGGGGGAGATCGGACCTGCATGCGCGGCGTCCAGCACCGCGTCGTAGCTGTTGCGCTGGTAATGCACGCTGGCGCCGGCGTCGAGCAGTGCCTTGACGCAGGCGACCTGCCCCTGCGAGATCGCGAGGCTGAGCAGGGTCCTTGAGCCCTCCCAGGGATCAGGGACGATAGCGCAGGGATCGGCGCCGGCCGCCAGCAGCAGGCCCACGATCTCCACATCCGCCCGGGCCTGCAGTGCATGCGCCAAGGGAACGAGGCCATCCGCATCCGCCGCGTTGACCGCGCGCCCTGCAGCTGAGCCGACACCCGCCATGAACTCGCGCAGGGGACCGGCCCGCCCTTGGCGGGCCAGCGCGTGTAGATCGGAAGCCATGTGTCACCGCGGCAGTCAGAAAAGGTGCGGCAGCCTAGCAAACGGAGGTCGTGAATGCTGTTTCAGGCCGCCGCCAGCGATCACCATCCGGCGGCCGCTACGCCGCCGCCAGCGCCGCCACCCCGAGGCTGCGCGCAATCGCCTTTGCCGCTTCACGGCCTTCGTACACGGCGGTGACCACCAGATCGGCACCGCGCACCATGTCGCCGCCGGCGAAGATCTTCGGGTTGGCGGTCTGGAAGGGCAAAGCGCCCGCCTCGGCCACGCGCACGCGGCCATTGTTCTGCAGCGTCACGCCATGCTTGCCCAGCCATTCGGGCGGGCTGGGGGTGAAGCCGAAAGCCACCATCACCTGGTCGGCGGCGATCTCGCGCTCGCTGCCGGGGATCTCCTCGAACTGGCGGCGGCCCTTGGCGTCGGCCGGGCCGAGCCGGGTGTCGACCACCTGCACGGCGCGCACGCGGTTCTCGTCGTTGCCGAGAATCGCCTTGGGCTGCAGGCGGAACAGGAAGTTGACGCCTTCCTCCTTGGCTTTGCCCACCTCGCGGCGGCTGCCGGGCATGTCCTCTTCGTCGCGGCGGTAGACGCAGGACACCGTCGCCGCGCCCTGCCGGATCGCGGTGCGGTTGCAGTCCATCGCGGTGTCGCCGCCGCCCAGCACGATCACGTGCTTGCCCCACAGCCGCGGCGGCTCGGGGTCGATGCCCAGCGCGTAGCGGCCGTTGCCGATCAGATAGGGCAGGGCCGGCACCACGCCGTCCAGATCCAAGCCGGGCAGTCCGCCGTCGACGGCGGTGTAGGTGCCAAGGCCCAGGAACACCGCGTCGAATTCATTCACCAGCTGATCGAAGCTGACATCGCGGCCGACGTCCACGCCGAGGCGGAACTCGATGCCCATGCCCTCCAGCACCTGCCGGCGCGTGCGCACGACCTCCTTGTCCAGCTTGAAGGGCGGGATGCCGAAGCTGAGCAGGCCGCCGATCTCCGGGTGGCGATCGAACACCACCGCGGCGATGCCCTGGCGCGCCAGCACATCGGCACAGGCCAGACCCGCAGGACCGGCACCGATCACGGCGACGCGCCTGCCCGATGGCATCACGCCCGACAGATCCGGCCGCCAGCCCTGCGCCAGCGCGGTGTCGGTGATGTACTTCTCGATGCTGCCGATGGTGACCGCACCGAAATCGTCGTTGAGCGTGCAGGCACCCTCGCAGAGGCGATCCTGCGGGCAGACCCGACCACAGATTTCGGGCAGCGGGTTGGTCGAATGCGAGAGCTCGGCCGCCTCGAACAAGCGGCCTTCGCGGATCAGCTCCAGCCAGTTCGGGATGTAGTTATGGACCGGACACTTCCACTCGCAGTAGGGGTTGCCGCAGTCGAGGCAGCGCGCGGCCTGGTCGGCTGCTCCTTCGGCGTCGTACTGGGCATAGATTTCGCGGCCGTCGAGGATCCGGACCTTGACCGGCACCTCGGCCGGCATGCGCCGGCCGGAGCTCAGGAAGTGCATGGGATCGCGCTTCATCAGGCAGCCCTCCGCAGCGCGTTGATGAGTGAATCAAGGCCTGCCGCCTTTGGCTTCACCAGCCAGAAGCGCGGCAGGAACCCGCGGAAGTCCTCGAGAATCTCCGCTGCCAGCGCGCTGCCGGTCAGCACGCGGTGGCGCTCGATCAAGCTGCGCAGGTGCTGCAGATGCGCCTCCAGCCCTTCCAGGGTGATGCGGTTCAGATCGATCAGTTCGTGGTTGTAGCGGTCGACGAAATTGCGGTCGAGGTCCAGCACGTAGGCGAAGCCACCGGTCATGCCGGCGCCAAAGTTCAGCCCCGTGCTGCCCAGCACCGCGACCACACCGCCGGTCATGTATTCGCAGCAGTGGTCGCCCGCGCCTTCCACCACCGCGGTGGCGCCGGAGTTGCGCACGGCAAATCGCTGTCCGGCGGTTCCGGCGGCGAACAGATCGCCGCCGGTGGCGCCATACAGGCAGGTGTTGCCGAGGATGGCCGACTTGCGCGCCAGATAGCGGGCATCGTCCGGCGGCCGCACGGTGATCAGGCCGCCGGCCATGCCCTTGCCGACGTAGTCGTTGGCCTCGCCGGTGAGGTGCAGCTCCAGCCCGCCGGCATTGAAGGCGCCAAAGCTCTGGCCGACGCTGCCGGACAGGTCCAGTCGAACCGGATTCGCCGCCATCGCGGTGTTGCCGTGGCGGCGCGCGATCAGGCCCGACAGCGCGGTGCCGACCGAGCGGTGCACGTTGCGCACGGCGTAGCTGAAGCGTCCGCCGCCGCCGGCTTCGACAGCTGGGCCGATGTCGGCGAGCAGGCGCGCATGGAAATCGTCCGGGTCCTTGGTCGGCCTGCCGGGCGCGCAGGCCGCAGCCGGTGGGTTCGGCGGCGGCGCCAGGATCGGCCGCAGGTCGATGCGCTGGCGACGCGCATCCACCGTGCTGCGGATGCGCAGCAGGTCGGGGCGGCCGGTGAGCTCCTTGAGCGTGCGCACGCCCAGCCTCGCCATGTAGCCGCGCAGCTCCTCGACCACGCCGATGAAGTAGGCCATTACCTGCTCGGGCATGCCCTTGAAGTGCTTGGCGCGCAGCACGTGATGCTGGGTGGCCACGCCGGTGGCGCAGTTGTTCAGATGGCAGATGCGCAGGTACTTGCAGCCCAGCGCGATCATCGGCGCGGTGCCGAAGCCGAAGCTGTCGGCGCCCAGCAGGGCGGCCTTGAGCACGTCGAGGCCGGTCTTCAGGCCGCCGTCGGTCTGCAGGATGATGCGATCGCGCAAGCCGTTGGCGCGCAGGGCATGGTGCGCCTCGGTCAGGCCCAGCTCCCAGGGCCCGCCGGCGTACTTGATCGAGGTCAGCGGGCTGGCGCCGGTGCCGCCGTCGTAGCCGCTGACGGTGATCAGATCGGCACCGGCCTTGGCGACGCCTGCGGCAATCGTGCCCACACCCGCATGGCTGACCAGCTTCACTGACACCAGCGCGGTCGGGTTGATCTGCTTCAAGTCGTAGATCAGCTGGGCCAGGTCTTCGATCGAGTAGATGTCATGGTGCGGCGGCGGGCTGATCAGGCCGATGCCCGGCTTGGCATAGCGCAGGCGTGCGATCAGGTCGTTGACCTTGTGGCCGGGCAGCTGGCCGCCCTCGCCGGGCTTCGCCCCCTGCGCCACCTTGATCTGCAGCACCTCCGCGTTGACCAGATACTCGGGCGTGACGCCGAAGCGGCCCGACGCGATCTGCTTGATCCGCGAGGTCTTCTCGGTGCCGTAGCGGACCGGGTCCTCGCCGCCCTCACCGGAGTTGCTGCGCCCGCCGAGCCGGTTCATGGCGATCGCCAGCGCCTCGTGCGCCTCGGGCGAGAGCGCGCCCAGGCTCATGCCGGCGGAGTCGAAGGCCTTGAACATCGCCGATGCGGGTTCGACCTCAGCCAGCGCGATTGGCGTCGCACCTTCGAAATCCGGCTCCAGCAGGTCGCGCAGCATCGAGGGCTCGCGCTCGTTCACCAGCTTCGCGTAGCTCAGCCAGTCGCTGTGCTCGCCGGTCAGCGTAGCCACCTGCAGGGCGCCGACCACGTCCGGATTGAAGGCGTGGTATTCGCCGCCGTGGATGTACTTGAACAGGCCGCCGGCCTCCACTCCAAAGCCGGTGTTCCAGGCGCGCTCGGCCAGCTGCTGCTGGTCGGCCTCAATATCGGCGAAATCGGGGCCGCCGACGCGGCTGGGCGTGCCCGCGAAACAGCGCGAAACCACTTCATTCGCAAGACCCACGATCTCGAACAGGGCCGCGCCGCGATAGCTGGCGACCGTGCTGATGCCCATCTTGGAGAGGATCTTGAGCAGGCCGTTGCGGATGCCGCGCCGATAGCTGCGGCCGAGCTCGCGGTGTTGGGTCAGACGCGACTCGGGATCACCGCTGCGGGCGAGGTCGAAGATGCTCTGGTAGGCGAGGTAGGGATATACCGCGGTGGCGCCGTAGCCGACCAGGCAGGCGAAGTGGTGCGGGTCGCGGGCGGTGGCCGTTTCCACCAGCAGGTTGCAGTCCGAGCGCAGGCCGCAGGCCACCAGGTGTTGATGGACCGCGCCCACCGCCAGCAGGGCATGGATGGGCAGGTGGCCCTCGCGGATCGCGCGATCCGACACCACCACCAGCAGCGTGCCCTCGCGCACCGCATCCTCGGCCAGCTTGCAGCAGCGCGTCAGCGCGGCGGCGAGGCCTTCGGACTCTGGATAGTTCAGGTCAATCACGACCGAGCCCACGCCTTCCTCGCGCAGCGCCAGGATCTGCAGGTACTTGCGCTGGCTCAAGACCGGCGAGTTGATCATCACCTGCCGCGCGTAGGCCGGATTCAGCTCGAACAGGTTGCTCTCGCGGGCGATCTGGGTGTGCAGGCTCATCACCAGCTTCTCGCGATAGCTGTCGATGGGTGGATTGGTGACCTGCGCGAAGGCCTGGCGGAAGGCGTCGTAGAGCGAGCGCACGCGGGTCGACAGCAGCGGCAGCGGGGTGTCGTCGCCCATCGAGCCGATCGCCTCGCCCTCGGTTTCGGCCAGCACCTTGAGCACGGTGTCGCGCTCCTCGGCCGAGAGGTTGAACATCTTCTGGTGGCGCAGCAGCTCCTCGCGCGGCATCGGCTCGGCGGCGAGGCTGGGGTCGATGAGGTCGGTTTCCAGATAGCGCACGCCCTGCTTCAGCCAGCGCTTGAACGGCGCGCGCTCGCGGTTGATCTGGTCGATGCGCGTGGTGTCGAGGAACTCGCCGCGGTGCAGGTCCACCGCCAGCATTTCGCCCGGGCCCAGCCGACCCTTGGCGACGATGTCGCGGGCCGGCCAGTCGACCACGCCGGCCTCGGAGGCCACCACCAGCATGCGGTCCTTGGACAGCGCCCAGCGCGCCGGGCGCAGGCCGTTGCGGTCGAGCGCGCAGGCGGCGTAGCGGCTGTCGGCGACGACGATGCCGGCCGGGCCGTCCCAGGGTTCCATGTGCAGGGCGAAGTATTCGTAGAAGGCGCGCAGGTCCGGGTCCATGCCGTCGACGTTCTGCCAGGCCGGCGGAATCAGGATGCGCATGGCCTGCAGCAGATCCATGCCGCCGGTCAGCATCACCTCCAGCATGTTGTCGAGGCTGGCCGAGTCCGAGCTGTCCTGGCTCACCAGCGGCTGGAACTCGCGGAAATCGACGAAGGGCGAGCGCATCCGCGCGCCGCGGGCCCGCGCCCAGAAGCGGTTGCCGCGGATGGTGTTGATCTCGCCGTTGTGGGCAAGGAAGCGGAACGGCTGGGCCAGCGCCCAGCGCGGCATGGTGTTGGTCGAGAAACGCTGGTGGAACACCACCGCCGAGCTGGCGAGCCGCGGGTGCGAGAGGTCCGGATAGAACTCGCGCAGACGCTCGGGCATCACCATGCCCTTATAGCCCAGGCTGTGCTCGGCCAGGGTCACCACGTGGAAATCGCATACATCCGCCAGCGCCATCTCGGCGCGGCGGCGCGCGCTGTAGAGCCCGCGCTGGAAGCCGGCGGCATCCTCGCCGCGATCGGCATTGACGAACACCTGCTCGATCCGCGGCAGGCGCTCACGCGCCAGCGGCCCTGCGGCCTGCGGGTTGATCGGCACCTGCCGCCAGCCGGCGATGCGTGAGCCGACCTTCTCCAGCTGCGCCTGCAGCTCGGCGCGGCAGCGCGCGGCCAGCGTCTCGTCGATCGGCAGGAACACCAGGCCGGCGGTGGCCAGCGGCGCCAGCGAAAAGCCGTGGTCCTCGGCCAGCGCGCGGATGAAGGCCTCGGGCCGGCGGATCAGCAGCCCGCAGCCGTCGCCGGACTCACCGTCTGCCGCTACGGCGCCGCGATGGGTCATGCGCGACAGCGCGCTCAGGCCAAGATCAACGATCTCGCGGTTGGGCGCATCGTCGAGATGCGCGATCAGGCCGAAGCCGCAACCGTCGTGTTCCAGCCGTGGGTCGAACAGACCCTGCGGCGCCTGATGCTCGATTCCGCTCATACGCTTGCTGCCCCCGGGGGATGGTGCTGGCGCGGTTCCCGGCGCCCACGCGGGCTGCCGGACCCCCACACAATCACACCCTTGTGCGACGCGTCAAACTACCTTGCGCAATAACTGCGGCGGTCTTGCAGTGGTCTGCAGCGTTGGGTGTGAAGGCGTTCGCGTGCGGCCGCGTGCGAGTGAGCTCAGGCAGAAAGAGCCAGCGAGACGCACAGCCAAATCAGCCCACGGCGATTGCACTTGTCCGCGATGACTGTTCCGGCGACTCGTCATGTTCGATCACGTGAGTTTCGACCGAACGAGGTAATTGCGCTGCCAATCCCCGGCTAGAATTGGATCCGCGCGCGCGCTCGTACAGCGTCCTTGCACTTGTTTGCATCCTGGCCTGCGGTAAGTCGCCAATGAACGTTTAGCCTCTACTGCTCCGCCGTCGGTGAGGAACAGGTGGGACAAAGGGCTTTATTGCTGCTCTGCAACGGAGTCCTGCACGCGAGATTCAACTCCAGGGGGGGCGGTGTTGAAGGCACTGAGCTATTGGGGAAAAGCCAATCCGCGTCACCACGGGGCTGCGCGTTGGCACCTGCTGCCCTTTCATGCGCTGGACGTCGCAGCCGTCGCACGCGTCTATCTGTACGGCCGTCCAAAGCTGCTTGCGCATTTCGCAGTGAGGCTTGGCCTGCACGCCGACGCCACCTTGGACTGGTTGTGCTTCTGGATCGCGCTGCACGATCTCGGCAAGTTCGCCACGACCTTCCAGGCGCTTTGTCCGGAGGCTCTGGCGCAGCTCCAGCAGCGCGAGTCGCAGCTGCGCTATGGAGAGCGTCACGACACCCTCGGCGACTTCCTTTGGAAGGACCGGCTGTACACGACCCACGACGCGCTCGCTCTCGGTGCGCAAAAGGCGGCGTTCAAGAGTGCGCTGAACCCGTGGGTGGCGGCTGTCACGGGCCATCACGGCCAGCCGCCAAGAGCCGTGCGGATGCGTCTATGTCAAAACTTCAAGGATGAGGATGTCGCCGCCGCGGCTGAATTCCTACACGCCACACGTGCGCTGCTGCTGCCGGACGCACGCCGAGACGAGGTGCTCGCTGTTGGGCCAGAGCGCTTGAGAACCGCGGGAACCGATCTCTCATGGTGGCTGGCCGGCCTGACCGTGCTGGCCGACTGGCTGGGCTCGAACACCGACTATTTTCCCTATCGCGATCAGCCCTGCGAACTGCAGGCCTACTGGCAGCAGGCGCAGACCGCTGCCGCGCATGCACTTGCTGCCACCGAGCTGATGCCCTGTCCCGCTGCAGAGGCGCAGACCGTGGCCGAGCTGTTTGGCTGGCGCCACGCCTCGCATACGCCTACGCCGCTGCAGCACTGGGCCGAGCATGTCGAACTCGCCGATGGCCCGCAGCTCTTTCTGCTGGAAGACGTAACGGGAGCGGGCAAGACCGAGGCCGCGCTGATGCTTGCCCATCGCGTGATGGCGGCGGGCCATGCCGATGGACTCTTCATGGGCCTGCCCACCATGGCGACCACGAATGCGATGTTCGCGCGCCTTCAGGCTGTAGTTCCGCGTCTGTACAAACCGGCTGATTCCCGACCGAGCTATGTGCTGGCTCACGGGCAGCGCAATCAGGTCGAGGGCTTTCGCAGCAGCGTGGTGCCGGTGGGCGCGGTCGAGCCCGAGGGCCTGGGCGAGGCCGACACCGCCAGCGCACGCTGTGCCGCCTGGCTCGCCGACAGCAACAAGAAGGCCCTGCTCGCCCATGTGGGAGTCGGCACCCTCGACCAAGCTCTGCTGGCCGTGCTGCATGCGCGCCACCAGTCGCTGCGCCTGCTTGGATTGTTCCGCAAAGTGCTGATTGTCGACGAAGTGCATGCTTGCGATGCCTACATGCAGCGCTTGCTGGAAGCCGTGCTTGAATTCCATGCCGCGGCTGGCGGCAGCGTGGTGCTGCTGTCCGCAACCTTGCCGGCGCGTATGAAGAACAAGCTCGCGCAGGCCTATGCGCGCGGCCGTGGCGTTACCGCGCCCCAGCTGCAGAGCAGTCGCTACCCGCTGGCCGCCCAGGTCAGTGACCGCGGTGCTCGGGAAAGTGCGCTGGAAACTCGCCCCTCGGTGCAGCGCCGCGTGCAGGTCAGCTATATCGATTCGCGTGAATCCGTAGAAGCGGAGATCCGCAGCGCGTTGTCCGCCGGCCGCTGCGTCTGCTGGATCCGCAACACCGTCGGCGATGCCATCAAGGCCTGGCGCAGTTTTTCAGAGGCGCTGCCGAGTGATCACATCACCCTGTTCCATGCGCGCTTCACCCTGGCTGATCGTTTGCGCATCGAGGCCGACGTGTTGGCCTGCTTCGGCCCCGAAAGCACCTCTGCCCAGCGCGGCGGCCGTCTGGTGATCTCGACCCAGGTGATCGAGCAGAGCCTGGATGTCGACTTTGATCTGCTGGTGTCGGATCTCGCGCCGATCGATCGACTCATCCAGCGCGCCGGCCGCCTGCAGCGCCATCGCCGTGATGTGCAGGGCGATCTGACCGAGCGCGAGGACCAGCGCGGTGGCGCGCGCTTGCTCGTGTATGGGCCAGCGTGGACGCCACAACCCGAGCCACAGTGGTACAGCCGTTTCTCGCGCGGTTCGGCCTTCGTCTACTCGCATCCCGGCCAGGTCTGGCTCAGCGCACGCCTGCTGCAGCGGGGGTTCTTCGACATGCCCGAAGACGCGCGAACGATGATCGAAGGCGTATTCGGCGATGAGGCCCAGGCCGACATTCCGCAGGGTCTGGAGGCGCTCAGTGAGCGTCAGGAGGGCGTGGACTGGGCGGCCACCAACCATGCGCACAGTCGAATCCTGAAGCGCGCACTTGGCTATCAACGCGGCGACTTCGGAGACTGGTGGTCGGATGAGGTGGGCACCGCGGTCGACGCGGTGGACGAGTGGGCGGCCGGCGCGGAAACGCGGTTGGGTGAGCCCAGTTGTGTGCTGCGCTTGGCTGTCTGGAAGGGCGATGCGCTGGCGCCACTGCAGGCTGAGGCCAATCACCCGTGGGAGGCCAGCAGTCTGCGCGTACCAGCGGCGATGCTGGGTGAGCCGCGAGTGAATCGTAGTGCCGAGGCCGCCCTTGAGCGACTGAAAGAGGCGCTGCCCGACAAAGGCAAATGGTCCAAGATCGCCATCCTCTCGCCGATGGAAGGAGGATGGTCCTTCTGCAGCGAAGTGCGTGACGGTCGTTCTCGACGCTTCGAATACCGGTCGGATCTCGGGCTTGCTGTCTCAGCTGCTGAGACTGCCACCCACTAGACAGTAACGCTCAGGCTTGGAGTGCGTTTGATGAACCTGATCACTGATGCTTGGATCCCCGTCCGCGATGCCCGCGGTCAGACCCAGTTGATCGCGCCACACGAGCTGACGCGCGACATCGACTCCAACCCCCTGCTGCAGCTCGATGCCGTGCGCCCCGATTTCAACGGCGCCTTGGCGCAATTCCTGATTGGCCTGGTGCAGACGGCCTGGGTGCTGAGCGGCAAGTCTTGGGATCGTGATCAGATGCTGGCCCTGCCGCCGGCGCCGGACGAACTTGCGGATGCTTTTGCGCCACTGGTCCACGCCTTCGAGCTGGACGGTGAGGGCCCACGCTTCATGCAGGACCTAACGCTCCGCGCAGCCGACAAGCCCGCCGAGAACGGCGTGGCCGCCCTGCTGATCGAATCGCCGGGCGAGCAGGCCAGCGAGCGCAATACCGACCACTTCATCAAGCGCGATCAGGCCGAATGCATGTGCTCGCACTGTGCGGCTATGGCGCTGTTCACGCTGATGACCAATGCGCCCGCGGGTGGCGCTGGCCACCGCACATCGCTGCGCGGCGGCGGGCCTTTGACCACCGTGCTGCTCTACGAGCCTGACTACGACTACGACCCCGATGCACCGCCGCCCGCACTCTGGCGCGACATCGCCTCGAACGTGCGCGATTCGCAGGCCTTGCTGGCCGGAAGTGATGCGGGCAAGGCCGAGCCTTGGCACGTCTTCCCGTGGCTGGCGCCGATCGAGCGTGTGCAGCCCGGCGAAGAAACCCAGCCGCTCGATGTGCATCCGCTGCAGATGTACTGGGCAACGCCACGGCGCATCCGCCTGCAGTTCGAAGCCGCCACCAGGGCCTGCGATCTGTGTGGTGCGACGGACCGCCCGCTGGTGCGTCACTACCTCACCAAGAACTACGGCTTGAACTACAAAGGCCCGTGGCGGCACCCGCTGTCGCCCTACTACATCAGCAAGCCGGGCGAGCCGCCGCTGCCGATGCATCCTCAGCCCGGCGGTCTCGGCTACAAGCACTGGCTGGGCTGGGTGCTGGGTCTTGAGCAAAAGGGTCGACGAATCCTTCCGGCAGCGGTGGTGCGCGATCTGCTGTTGGAGCGATCGTCCGCGCCGTTTCGTCTGTGGGCCTTCGGCTACGACATGGACAACATGAAAGCGCGTTGCTGGTACGAGTCGCGCTTCCCCTTATTCGAGTTTCCTCCCGGCGAGAAGGGTTTGGAACTCGTGAGCCTGCTGGTGGAATGCCTGTTGAACACAGCTGAGTTCTGCGCCAACTACCTGCGCTGGGCTGTGCGCGACGCCTGGCTTGGCGACGCCGATGCGCGTGGTGACCTAAGTTTCGTCGAAGCCAGCTTCTGGAGTGGCACCGAGCCCGACTTCTTCGTGCTCGTGCGTGATGCCTGCGCGCATGTCAGACAGCAGCCGGACTTTGAATCCACCGTCGCCCTGCGCGAGGCCTGGTTGAAGCGCCTGCAGCGAGAAGCCCTCAGCCTGTTCGATCTGCATGTGGCCTCGGGCCCGCTGGAAGCCGCACACCCCGAGCGCATCGCCGCAGCCCACAAGACGCTGCGTGGGCAGCTGTGGGGCGACAAGCTGCGCGCCGCGGCCGAGCTGCCATCCGAAAAGCCAGCGGCCAAAGGCCGCGCCGGCAAGGCGAACAAGCAAGGAGTGACGGCATGAAAGATCTGTTCAAACCGGGAAGCGAGTCGCGCGAGGTTCTGCGGCGTTGGTGGAACGCATTGGAAGACGATCGCGGTACGCGCGCCGCACTCCGCCGCTGCGCTACCACGCTGCAGGTGATGCAGGTCGCTGGCTTCCACCACCTGCACGCGCGCCTGCTGCCGCTGGGTCTCTCCACCAGGAAGCCCGAAGACGCAGAGCAAGACGCCGCACAGCTGGCCGTCGTGGTGGCCTTGCTCGCACACCTCAGAAACGCCGGCGACAGAAAGCCCGCACTCGCCTTCTCCACCGGTGAATCCCCAGGCGACCCGCCGCCCGTTTCGCCCCTGCGCTTCCGCCAGGTACTGGAGGCGCGCGCACCCGATGAGCTTCTGCTGCGCCTGCGTCGCGTGCTGCCACTGGCGCGAGGGCTCGATGCGATCGAGCTCGCCGCCGATGCCTTCCACTGGAGCGACCGCATCCGCAAGCAGTGGGTGTTCGCCTACCAGTGGCCGACCAAACAAAGCGCCTGAAACTTTCCGATCCATTGACGAGGAGTTCGACCATGGGCCGTTTCATCCAGCTGCATGCCTTGACCAGCTATCCGCCATCCAACTTGAATCGCGACGACCTCGGCCGCCCCAAGAGCGCCATCGTCGGCGGCAGCCAGCGACTGCGCGTGTCTTCGCAGGCGCTCAAGCGTGCGTGGCGTACGTCCAGCGCCTTCAAGACCGCGCTCGACGGCAACCTCGGCCTGCGCACCAAAGAGATGGGCGTCCGTGTGCATGAGGGACTGACTAACGCGGGTGTCAAGGACAAGGACGCCCGCGAATGGGCGCGCGCGATCGCGGCCTGCTTCGGCAAGCTCAAAGCGGAGAAGAAGGCCGCCAAAGGCGAGGACACCGAAAGCGCCAAGAACAAGGACGACCTGCACATCGAGCAGCTTGCCCATTTCGGTCCGGAAGAAATCGCCGCCATCGATGCGCTCACCGCCACCCTGTGTGCCGAGAAGCGCGCGCCCGCGACCGAAGAGCTCGACCTGCTGCGCAAGCCGCATGCAGCGGTCGACATCGCCCTGTTCGGGCGCATGCTTGCCTCCAGCCCGGCCTTCAATATCGATGCGGCAGCGCAGGTCGCGCACGCCATCACCGTGCACAGCGCCGCAGTGGAAGACGACTACTTCACCGCCGTCGACGACCTCAACCGCGGTGACGAGGATCGTGGCGCCGCACACATCGGCGAAACCGGCTTCGGCGCCGGCATCTACTACCTCTACGTCTGCATCGATCTCGACCTGCTGGACCGCAATCTCGGCGGCGACAGCGCGCTGCGCAATCGCGCGCTGGCGGCGCTGGTGCGGGCAATCACCCAAGTTTCGCCCTCGGGCAAGCAGAACAGCTTCGCCTCGCGGGCGCATGCCTCGTGCATCCTCGCCGAGCGCGGCGATCAGCAGCCGCGCTCACTGCATCTGGCCTATCTGCGGCCCGAGCCCAAGCGCAAGCCGGATGAAGACATGGCCTCGGCCGCGATTCGCGCGCTGTGCGACAAGCGCCTGAGCCTTGAGCAGATGTACGGCGCGTCCTGCGAGGGCTGGCGTGCGGCGGTGGAAGGGGAGTACCAGGCACTGCTGGGCGACAAGGCGGGTTCGCTCGATCAGTTGATCCAATTCCTGCAGGCGGACTGAGCCGCCATGCAGTGTCTGATGTTTCGACCGTATGCGCCGCTGGCGAGCTGGGGCGATATCGCGGTAGGCGAGGACCGGCCCAGCCACGAGTACCCCGGCCGCTCGGCCGTGCTCGGGCTTGTGGCAGCGGCCTTGGGCATTCGGCGCGACGAGCAAGCGCGTCTGGATGCGCTGTCGGCCAGCTTGGGGCTGGCCGTGGGCGTGTATTCCACCGGCCGGCTGCTGCGCGACTACCACACCAGTCAGGTGCCTTCGGCCAAGGACATGAAGAAGCGCCCCCACCGCACCCGCGCCGACGAACTGGCCCTGCCGCGGTCCGAACTCAACACCATCCTGTCGCGGCGCGACTACCGCCAGGACGCGCTGTGCACGGTGCTGCTCTGGCGGCGTGTGGCCGACACAGAGTTCTCGCTGGCGGCGATTCGCGACGCCCTGCTGAAGCCGCAGTTCGTGCTGTATCTGGGGCGCAAGAGCTGCCCATTGGCGGTGCCGCTGCAGCCTCAGTTGGTCGAGGCCGACAGCCTGATCGCCGCGTTCACGGCAGCGGAGTTCCCACCCATCGAAGGCCTGCGCGATGCAGACCAACTGCAGCGCATCGCCTTCGACAGCGACGCTGCACTGCCCTTGGGCGACGTCGAGGCCACCCGCTTCTCGGTAACCCGACGGGATGAACCCCGCTCGCGTGCGCGCTGGCAGTTCAGTGACCGAACGGAACAGGTCGCGCTGTTCGGCGCTGCGACCGAGCATGTGGAGGCGCAGGCATGAGCTATTTCAGCCGAATCCAGTTGGACACGGCGCACCCGCAGGCGCGTGAGGCCCTGCTACAGGCGGGCACGGGGCAGGCCTACCGCGAGCACCAGTGGCTGTGGCGGTTCTTCGCGGCTGAAGCCGGCACAGCGCGCGACTTTCTATTTCGTCGTGTCGAGCCGCAAGGCCAGCAGCCGGCCGTGGTCTACGCCGTCTCATCGCGCGCGCCGCAGTCGCCGCACCCTGCCTGGCGCGTCGACACCCGCGAGTACGCGCCGCAGCTTGCAGCGGGCCAGCGCCTGCGCTTCGAGCTGCGCGTGAACCCCGTGCGCAGCATCCGTAGCGACACGGGTGGGCGATCCACCCGGCACGACGTGGTGATGCACGCCAAGAAGCAGTTGATGGCCGAGCACGGCGCCGATCGATGGTCGCAGCTTCAAACCGAACAGACACCCGCCACCTACGGCCTGGTACACACGGCCGTGGCTGACTGGTTGCTGGGCACAGACGAAAAGGAAGGCGTGGCTGCGCGTCACGGCTTCGCAGTGCTCGACGACAGCCTGCAGGTGGATGCCTACCTACAGCATCGCTTCCCACGGCGGGAGGCGGCGCCCATCAGCCTGAGCACGGTAGACCTGAGCGGCGTGCTGCAAGTGCAGGACGCAGAGCGGTTCCGCACGGCACTGCTAGGCGGCGTGGGCCACGGCAAAGCGTTCGGCTGCGGCTTGCTGCTGGTCCGGCGGGCGGAATAGAGTGCCCACACCTGTGGGCATATCGAGAGGCCGCGCCATGCATACCTTCACCATCCGCGACCTGCGCGATCGCACCGCCGACATCGTGCGCGAGGCCGAAGCCGGGCATCTGTCGGTGGTCACCAAGCATGGCCAGCCGGTGTTCGTCGCCGTGCCCTTTGATGAAGCCCTGCTGCGCGAGGGCGTACTGGTGGCCCTGGCGCTGCATCTCTACCGTGAAGAGCAGCTCTCGCTGAGTCGCGCAGCAAAGCTTGCTCAACTGGGCCTGCATGAGTTCATGGAGCGGCTGGCCAAGGCCGGCATCGCGATCGCCCGCCCCGAACCCGACGAGCTTGAGCAGGAACTGAGGGCGATCAATGCCTGAAACGCTGGTCGCCGATGCCGGGCCCTTGATCGCGCTGGCGCGTATCGAGGGTTTGGCGTGGCTGCCGGCGCTGTTCAAGCGCGTACTGGTGACGGAATCGGTGCTCAGCGAATGCCTGGCCGAGCCGGAACGTGAGGAGCACACCGCAATTCGGCAGGCCCTTGCCGAAGCTTGGCTGCAGCGGGTGGCGCATCAGCCTGTGCCTCGCTTCCACGAGGGCTTGGGAGTGGGTGAATCCGAGACGCTGCAGTGCGCGATCGATCGCGGTTGCCGTGTGCTGGTGGATGACCGCCTTGCCCGTCGCGTCGCCCAGCAATTGGGCTTGCCGGTCGTCGGCACTCTTGGCGCGTTGATCGCCGCCAAGCGTTGCGGCCTGCTCGAACACATACAGCCGAGTCTGGAGAGACTTCACGCCTCCGGCTACTTCCTTTCCGACGCAGTGCGTGCTGAAGCCCTACGTCTGGCTGGAGAGAACCCATGAGCCATCTGCTGCCGCCGTTGAAGCCGATTCCGCTCAAGGAGCGGCTGTCCATCCTGTTCGTCAGCAAGGGCCAGCTCGATGTGCTCGACGGCGCCTTCGTGCTGGTCGACAAGACCGGCGTGCGCAAGCACATCCCCATCGGTGGCGTCGCCTGCCTGATGCTTGAGGTAGGCACCCGCATCTCGCATGCCGCCGTGCGCCTCGCCGCCCAGGTCGGCACCCTGCTGGTGTGGGTGGGCGAGGCCGGTGTGCGCTTCTACTCGGCCGGCCAGCCCGGCGGCGCGCGTTCGGACCGCCTGCTGTATCAGGCGGCGCTGGCCTTGGATGAGAACGCGCGCCTCAAGGTGGTTCGGGCGATGTACAAACGCCGCTTCGGCGAAGAGCCGCCGCAGCGGCGAAGTGTGGAGCAGTTGCGCGGCATCGAAGGCGCACGTGTGCGTGAAACCTACAAGCTGCTGGCACGCAAGTTCGGCGTCGAGTGGAAGCGGCGCGACTACGATGTGGATGCCTGGAGCGGCGGTGACTTGCCCAATCGCTGTCTGTCTGCAGCCACTTCATGCCTATACGGAATCAGCGAAGCAGCGGTGCTGGCGGCCGGCTATGCACCCGCAGTGGGCTTTATCCACACCGGCAAGCCGCTGTCCTTCGTCTACGATGTCGCCGACATCTACAAGTTCGAAACTGTTGTGCCGGTGGCCTTTCAGGTGGCTGCGCGCGCGCCTGACAACCCCGAACAGATGGTGCGCCTGCAATGCCGCGACGTGTTCCGCAAAACCCGCCTGCTCGAGCGCATCATCCCCGACATCGAAGACATCCTCGCGGCCGGCGAACTGAGCCCGCCGCAGCCCAACCCGGATCAACTCGAACCGGCGATTCCAAACCCGGAATCGCTCGGCGACCCCGGCCATCGGGGCTGAGCCATGGTTGTGATCGTGCTCGAGAACGCCCCACCACGATTGCGCGGACGCCTAGCCATCTGGCTGCTCGAAGTGCGCGCCGGCGTGTACGTGGGCGACTACGGGCGAAGGGTGCGCGAGTACTTGTGGCAGCAAGTGACCGAAGGCATCGACAGCGGCAACGCCGTGCTGATCTGGCGCGACCAGGGCCAGGAGGCGGGCTTCCAGTTCGAAACCCTCGGTGAAAACCGCCGCATCCCCGCCGAAATGGATGGCGTGCGCCTCGTCGACTTCCTGCCTGAACAGGCTGCACCCCGCGAGGGATAGCTCTGCCGTGATCTCTGAAAACAGAGTGCTTCAACACCAACACCAGGCCCCGTTCAGCTTGGTAGAATCCGGCCAGCTTCAGAAGGCCTGAATTTTCAGAGGGTTGGAAGAAGTCCGTTCCCCGCATGCGCGGGGATGCACCGCACGTTGCCTTCCTCAATCAGCTCAATGCGCCCCGTTCCCCGCATGCGCGGGGATGCACCGCCGGGCCTTGCTTGGGTCTACTGGTCTACCTACCGTTCCCCGCATGCGCGGGGATGCACCGTGGTTCTGCGACGCGCTGTAGACCATCCCGCCCCGTTCCCCGCATGCGCGGGGATGCACCGCCATTGGCTTTGAGCATCACCAACGCATATCTCCGTTCCCCGCATGCGCGGGGATGCACCGCGCTGGGCTGTGGCTTCGATCCACGACATGGCCCGTTCCCCGCATGCGCGGGGATGCACCGATCGAATTCCTGTGGACAGTCCTCCCCAACACCCGTTCCCCGCATGCGCGGGGATGCACCGTTCGGGAACAGTTCCGTCTGCAGGAGCTGCACCCGTTCCCCGCATGCGCGGGGATGCACCGACCCGCGAGATTGTCTGCCTGGTGCTGTGGGGCCGTTCCCCGCATGCGCGGGGATGCACCGCCGGCGATGTCATCGACGAGGGACTGCGCCGCCCGTTCCCCGCATGCGCGGGGATGCACCGATCGCCGACCCGGCAGGCTGTGAGGACGCGCGCCGTTCCCCGCATGCGCGGGGATGCACCGACCTTGTGCAAGAGCTTCGCGACGAACTAGACCCGTTCCCCGCATGCGCGGGGATGCACCGCCACCGCTGTCGATCGCGCCGACGTCGTACCACCGTTCCCCGCATGCGCGGGGATGCACCGTCTCAAACTGAACCCCAAAGCGAGACTTTTTGCCGTTCCCCGCATGCGCGGGGATGCACCGCCTACCAGGAGTGGCAGCTGCTGCGCCTGCAGCCGTTCCCCGCATGCGCGGGGATGCACCGTCCAGCTTGAGCATGGTGAGCGTTGGCATAACCCGTTCCCCGCATGCGCGGGGATGCACCGCGCAGCAGGTTGCCGGTGCCCCAGCCGCTGCCCCGTTCCCCGCATGCGCGGGGATGCACCGCGACGGTGCCCGACTGGATCGAAGCGTTCACCCCGTTCCCCGCATGCGCGGGGATGCACCGGGCCTATCCCGAAAACATCTTTGGCCTGTATCCCGTTCCCCGCATGCGCGGGGATGCACCGGCCTCAGCAGCCTGTGGGACGGGCGGCATGAACCGTTCCCCGCATGCGCGGGGATGCACCGTCCCGGCAAATGGCCCGCTGGACCGGCACGCGCCGTTCCCCGCATGCGCGGGGATGCACCGCTGGCGGCGCTCACCAGCACATCGAGCCGCGACCGTTCCCCGCATGCGCGGGGATGCACCGGTGCCGTCGTCCCACGGACCCTTGCCTTCGTCCCGTTCCCCGCATGCGCGGGGATGCACCGAACTTGCGGAGCGACACCGCGCCGTTGACGCGCCGTTCCCCGCATGCGCGGGGATGCACCGCTCACTCACGCGCTCGCTGAGATCCACCAGCACCGTTCCCCGCATGCGCGGGGATGCACCGGACACGCCGCCGCCGTTGGCAGTGGTGGGCAGCCGTTCCCCGCATGCGCGGGGATGCACCGTGGGCCAGCGTCTCCCCGCTGTTCTCGTAGGCCCGTTCCCCGCATGCGCGGGGATGCACCGCTCCTGCATTGGGTGCCGCTGTCGCCCCAGAACCGTTCCCCGCATGCGCGGGGATGCACCGTAGACCGGGCGGGTGATGATCAGCGGCTCAGGCCGTTCCCCGCATGCGCGGGGATGCACCGCTTGCGGAGGCTTCTCGATGCCTCGGAATCGTCCGTTCCCCGCATGCGCGGGGATGCACCGAGTAGGAGCACAGCAGTATCCCGTCCTGCCAGCCCGTTCCCCGCATGCGCGGGGATGCACCGCGATCGGCGCTCACCCGCTTTAGGTCCTGCGCCCGTTCCCCGCATGCGCGGGGATGCACCGAACGAGATTGGCTCGAAGGCCGGACACGCAGACCGTTCCCCGCATGCGCGGGGATGCACCGGTTGGACACACCGTCAATAGGGGTTGGACATGCCGTTCCCCGCATGCGCGGGGATGCACCGCTGCGCAGGGTGGCCGCGTCGCGGTTGACAATCCGTTCCCCGCATGCGCGGGGATGCACCGCATCGCAACCGGCGCACCCGGGCCGTGGATGCCCGTTCCCCGCATGCGCGGGGATGCACCGACATTGACGGGCAAAGAGGCAGCGCGCAATTCCCGTTCCCCGCATGCGCGGGGATGCACCGGTCGACCCCGCATGACCACCGACCAGCCCCTGCCGTTCCCCGCATGCGCGGGGATGCACCGGCTACCTCGGCGGCGGTGCCGGCTGCAACCGTCCCGTTCCCCGCATGCGCGGGGATGCACCGACCACGCCCACACCCACCCCCGCGAGCGCGGGCCGTTCCCCGCATGCGCGGGGATGCACCGCGCCTGCCGATCCTAGATGCCAGTGTGGCGGACCGTTCCCCGCATGCGCGGGGATGCACCCTGATCAGTGACGTGACACCGCAGATTGCGTGGCCGTTCCCCGCATGCGCGGGGATGCACCGTGCTGGGGCGATCCGGCAGCCCGCACCGACGCCCGTTCCCCGCATGCGCGGGGATGCACCGACCGGAAAGACCGACCCGCAGGCCGGGCGCCGCCGTTCCCCGCATGCGCGGGGATGCACCGGGTGGAGTGCGAGCAATGAGCCGCACCGACGCCCGTTCCCCGCATGCGCGGGGATGCACCGATGAAATGGTTGCCAGTCTTGCGAGACTGGATCCGTTCCCCGCATGCGCGGGGATGCACCGACAGAGGTGGGGCCCGCGAATGCGGAGAGCAGCCGTTCCCCGCATGCGCGGGGATGCACCGTATCGCGAGATTCCGCACGCTGTCTTGACAGACCGTTCCCCGCATGCGCGGGGATGCACCGTGGCCCACGGGTGTCCGGCGTCATGCTGGAGACCGTTCCCCGCATGCGCGGGGATGCACCGTGCTTCGCCTTCGGCGCGCACGGCGACACGGTCCGTTCCCCGCATGCGCGGGGATGCACCGAGAGGCACCCACACCACCCATATTTTCAGACACCGTTCCCCGCATGCGCGGGGATGCACCGTGGCGCGACAACGACCCCGCCACCATCACCCACCGTTCCCCGCATGCGCGGGGATGCACCGCGCCAGGTGTGCTGGTGAACTGGATGCGCCAGCCGTTCCCCGCATGCGCGGGGATGCACCGCCAGCCAGGATTCATCCTCGTCCGGCCACTGTCCGTTCCCCGCATGCGCGGGGATGCACCGCCGTGCGGGCTCGCCATGACAGGGTGAGCGAACCGTTCCCCGCATGCGCGGGGATGCACCGGCGAGCCTATGGGCTTTGGGGAGGACGTTGGTCCGTTCCCCGCATGCGCGGGGATGCACCGTGCTGCGGGCGTAGTGGACGCTTCGCTCGACGCCGTTCCCCGCAGGCGCGGGGATGCACCGCCAGTGAGCCAGGCCCCTCGGGGCCGGGCTCCCCGTTCCCCGCATGCGCGGGGATGCACCGTCGGGCAGCACCATCACGGTCACCGCGGCGCACCGTTCCCCGCATGCGCGGGGATGCACCGGTGGTGCAGCGCGCCCGGGCCACGCTTGGGCGCCGTTCCCCGCATGCGCGGGGATGCACCGTATTACGGCACCGTTCCGCTGGGCGTGAATGCCCGTTCCCCGCATGCGCGGGGATGCACCGGCGCCCCGGCAGCGATCAGGCCGTGAGGCACACCGTTCCCCGCATGCGCGGGGATGCACCGGCAGCATGAGGTAGACGTCCTGGATGGGCACGCCGTTCCCCGCATGCGCGGGGATGCACCGTTGACGTGATTTCGCCTGAACGGATCTGGCACCCGTTCCCCGCATGCGCGGGGATGCACCGTAGTCACCCACGACACCGACGGCACCAGCCTGCCGTTCCCCGCATGCGCGGGGATGCACCGGCAAACGCCCGCCAATACGACATGCCTACGCCCCGTTCCCCGCATGCGCGGGGATGCACCGGACCTGAGCGACGAATGGTTCAAGCAGATGGCCCGTTCCCCGCATGCGCGGGGATGCACCGGACCTGAGCGACGAATGGTTCAAGCAGATGGCCCGTTCCCCGCATGCGCGGGGATGCACCGTATCTGAACCTCGCGACCGAAGGCGCGATCGTCCGTTCCCCGCATGCGCGGGGATGCACCGCCGCATGGGCCGAGGGCCGGCGCGCCGCCGAGCCGTTCCCCGCATGCGCGGGGATGCACCGCCATGAACACATCAGCTGTCAATCCGGCACGCCCGTTCCCCGCATGCGCGGGGATGCACCGACCAGCCGTCGCCGCTGGCGGCGATGCTGGACCCGTTCCCCGCATGCGCGGGGATGCACCGACCTGTTTCGGCGGATGCTGACAGACCTTGTTCCGTTCCCCGCATGCGCGGGGATGCACCGCGAATTCGCCAGAAAAACCAAAGCCGGCGAGGCCGTTCCCCGCATGCGCGGGGATGCACCGGCGTGACCGGCAGCGTGGCGTTCTACCTCAACCCGTTCCCCGCATGCGCGGGGATGCACCGGGCTCGCGGGGCAGCTCGTGCGCTGGGGGGAGCCGTTCCCCGCATGCGCGGGGATGCACCGCGCCTGCGTTGCCTGCTCTGCAGCCGCTCCGGCCGTTCCCCGCATGCGCGGGGATGCACCGCTGGTAATCATCCCGCCGCGGCGGTCGATTAGGCCGTTCCCCGCATGCGCGGGGATGCACCGGCTTGCCAGTGTCGAGCCCATAGCGCGGATATCCGTTCCCCGCATGCGCGGGGATGCACCGTAACTCTGAGGCTTGAACCCGACTGTCGTGGGCCGTTCCCCGCATGCGCGGGGATGCACCGCGCTGCTGTTCCTCGTCGACCGTGGCCTGGGTCCGTTCCCCGCATGCGCGGGGATGCACCGATGAACAGCAGGTAGTCCGCATGTAGGCCAGCCCGTTCCCCGCATGCGCGGGGATGCACCGACAGGGTGAGCGAACGTCAGCGCCAGCGCATCCCGTTCCCCGCATGCGCGGGGATGCACCGGTCATCTCCAGGGATTCGGTGAGTTCGCGCACCCGTTCCCCGCATGCGCGGGGATGCACCGGCCGGCTGCAGGTGCAGCCCTGCGTTGCGCACCCGTTCCCCGCATGCGCGGGGATGCACCGCGCTTCGCCAGCCCCTTGAGGCCCTTGCTGATCCGTTCCCCGCATGCGCGGGGATGCACCGCGTGGTCCGGCAGCGGCTCACCGCCGCGTCGACCGTTCCCCGCATGCGCGGGGATGCACCGCCCCCTGGCACCTGCAGGGTTCTGCGCCGGGACCGTTCCCCGCATGCGCGGGGATGCACCCAGATCCTCGGCCGGCCTCATGCCGCACGCCCCCCGTTCCCCGCATGCGCGGGGATGCACCGAGGTTCAGGGGGTTCAGGTTCATGGCGGCCTCCCGTTCCCCGCATGCGCGGGGATGCACCGAGCGGTCATTTGATCGCGCGACCCTGCAGATTCCGTTCCCCGCATGCGCGGGGATGCACCGACGATCATGCCCGCGCCGTTCTGGAGCCCAGACCGTTCCCCGCATGCGCGGGGATGCACCGGGTAGTTGGTTCGGGTGGAGCATTGGCGATTCCCGTTCCCCGCATGCGCGGGGATGCACCGGCGTTTTCGGGCGTCGATCGATACCCCTGCTCCCGTTCCCCGCATGCGCGGGGATGCACCAACCGGCCGCGCTGGACCGGTGCTTTTGACCACCCGTTCCCCGCATGCGCGGGGATGCACCGCGGGTGGACTTCAGCGCGGAGTGATAGCGGGCCCGTTCCCCGCATGCGCGGGGATGCACCGGAACGCAGCGCGCACCGAACGGCACACCGCATCCGTTCCCCGCATGCGCGGGGATGCACCGCCGAGGCCGCCATCTTCCAGTTCGAGGAAGGCCCGTTCCCCGCATGCGCGGGGATGCACCGACCCTGTGCATATGGACGATTCTTCGGTTTGGCCGTTCCCCGCATGCGCGGGGATGCACCGATCGTTGATCAAAGAGGGCTCCGAGCTGTGCCCCGTTCCCCGCATGCGCGGGGATGCACCGATTGTCCAGGGCTTTGCGCGCCGCGCCGCTGGCCGTTCCCCGCATGCGCGGGGATGCACCGGACCGTCGCCGATTGAGCGGCGACAGGCTGTTCCGTTCCCCGCATGCGCGGGGATGCACCGAAGGAAATTGGCTGTGTGTGCTGCTGGCTGCACCGTTCCCCGCATGCGCGGGGATGCACCGATCCATCACCTGCTTCTTGGCTTCATCTAGCGCCGTTCCCCGCATGCGCGGGGATGCACCGCATAGGGCTATTTTCGTTCCGCTGTCCGTCGCCCGTTCCCCGCATGCGCGGGGATGCACCGCAGTGCTTCCTCCGCCCCCTCTGCTGCAGACGCCGTTCCCCGCATGCGCGGGGATGCACCGAGTCGGCAGACTGGACCCTCGAATATCGAGACCCGTTCCCCGCATGCGCGGGGATGCACCATCCGTACGCCGCGCAGTGGCTGCGCAACCTGACCGTTCCCCGCATGCGCGGGGATGCACCGGCAAGCAGGCCGAGCGAGAGCTTCAGGCCGTTCCGTTCCCCGCATGCGCGGGGATGCACCGACGCGACTGCTGACCGTGCAAGGCATGACCGCCCGTTCCCCGCATGCGCGGGGATGCACCGCTCTCGGTGATCTGGGCGGCGTAGGTGAGCGCCCGTTCCCCGCATGCGCGGGGATGCACCGGCCCGGGAATACCTCGAAAACATGCCGCGCATCCGTTCCCCGCATGCGCGGGGATGCACCGTACGTGCGCGTGACAGTGGCCTGCGGATTCGACCGTTCCCCGCATGCGCGGGGATGCACCGGTGTGCCCGGTGTTGAGCGCCCACTGGAACAGCCGTTCCCCGCATGCGCGGGGATGCACCGCGGTAGAGTTGCCCTGGGGCACGGCCGAGCCCCCGTTCCCCGCATGCGCGGGGATGCACCGAATGGGGCAGGGCGGTCAACGGCCTGAGCGATCCGTTCCCCGCATGCGCGGGGATGCACCGCTCAGCAGGCCCTGCTGGATCGTCTGCGGGTACCGTTCCCCGCATGCGCGGGGATGCACCGCCCGGGTCCGCCCGCAGCGCGCCGGTGCCATCCCGTTCCCCGCATGCGCGGGGATGCACCGCCTGCACCACGCAAGAGAAGCGCACCGTGCCCCCGTTCCCCGCATGCGCGGGGATGCACCGAACTTGCGCAGGCTCACCGCGCCGTTGACGCGCCGTTCCCCGCATGCGCGGGGATGCACCGACGCGGAGCTGCCGGCGATCGAGGCGCGCAGACCGTTCCCCGCATGCGCGGGGATGCACCGATCGCCGCACGCAGGCGGTCGACTGCGGCCTTCCGTTCCCCGCATGCGCGGGGATGCACCGCAGAAATGAACCAGATCGTCACGGCCACATACCCGTTCCCCGCATGCGCGGGGATGCACCGCAGTTCGGGTTCACGTACTGCGAGCGCGAGCGCCGTTCCCCGCATGCGCGGGGATGCACCGCCTGCCTTGCCGCTGCGCGTCGTCGATTCGGCCCGTTCCCCGCATGCGCGGGGATGCACCGTACGGTTCCACCGTATTTGACAGAGCCCGCCCCCGTTCCCCGCATGCGCGGGGATGCACCGTCCCCGTATGCCACAGCCATCGACGTATGGCACCGTTCCCCGCATGCGCGGGGATGCACCGCCGAGCGGGCTCTCGCTGGCGGGTGAGATTTCCCGTTCCCCGCATGCGCGGGGATGCACCGCTCACCAGCCAGCCTGTGCTGCTGGTGGCGCTCCGTTCCCCGCATGCGCGGGGATGCACCGGCGCCGTCCGTCAGGTCTGCCAGCACGTACCGCCGTTCCCCGCATGCGCGGGGATGCACCGTCCATCGCAGGTCGTGGGCGTGGTGGCCCGTCCCCGTTCCCCGCATGCGCGGGGATGCACCGGGTACGAGGCGGCAATAGCGGCGATGCTGGAGCCGTTCCCCGCATGCGCGGGGATGCACCGAGACACTTCATATGCGCTCTCGCCGTGCGTGGCCCGTTCCCCGCATGCGCGGGGATGCACCGCGCTGGCTGAGTTCGTGCGGGCGAATGAGGTACCGTTCCCCGCATGCGCGGGGATGCACCGGCGTGGAGTTGAAGGTCGGCGGCGAAGGCATGCCGTTCCCCGCATGCGCGGGGATGCACCGAACAACGCATTGCCGACTTGCGCGCCGAGTACCCGTTCCCCGCATGCGCGGGGATGCACCGTCCAGCGCCGCGCTGATGGCGGCGGCGAAGGACCGTTCCCCGCATGCGCGGGGATGCACCGTCGTGGACGACGCCGCGCATCCGGCCGACCAGCCGTTCCCCGCATGCGCGGGGATGCACCGCCGGGGATTCGGTGGTCGCGGCGATCCGGGCCCCGTTCCCCGCATGCGCGGGGATGCACCGGAACAGATTCATCGCGCGATTCGGTCGATGCGCCGTTCCCCGCATGCGCGGGGATGCACCGTCCACTGCCCGCAGCCGCAGCAGGACAGCCAGCCGTTCCCCGCATGCGCGGGGATGCACCGCTGGGCGTCACGCCGTCGCGCTTGTTGTGCCACCGTTCCCCGCATGCGCGGGGATGCACCGCGTCAGACATGCCAGTCGGAGGAACCCTAGTCCCGTTCCCCGCATGCGCGGGGATGCACCGACCTGGCGCGCGCGCTGCAGGTTTCGACTATGCCGTTCCCCGCATGCGCGGGGATGCACCGATGATCGAGCTTGACGTGCAGGGCGTGCTGGACCGTTCCCCGCATGCGCGGGGATGCACCGCACCTGCAGCGCATCGTGCTGTTGATGCTCATCCGTTCCCCGCATGCGCGGGGACGCACCGTGCCGGACTTCGAGCCGATCGCGATCCCGCCGCGGTTCCCCCCGTGCGCGGGGATGCAACGCCCTGGAACAGGGCCGTGATCAGAGCATTGGTCCGTCCCCCGCATGCGCGGGGATGCACCGGCGCGTGGGGCGGTTGCTCTGGCGCCGAGGGTCCTTTCCCCGCATGCGCGGGGATGCACCGTCGTAGTGGCTGTGCGTTCGTTGCTCTTGATCTTGGTCCCTGCAAAGGCAGGAATACGCTGCATAGCGAGCCAACCGCCGAGGCTTAGCTCAACCGCTCCCAGAACACCCCGAGATTCGTCGTTCACAAGACGCAGAAGCCAAGCACCTCCCGCCTTCGAATGAAGCGTCAGCTCTACTTTGGCAACACTCACTTGCGAGTTAGAGAGCAGCTGCGACGCGTCCAGGTCCTAACGTCCGGGAACGGTTTCGAGGTATGAGCTCGACGGTGCGACGCCCGCGTCGCAGTGCGTGGAGCAGGATAGCTCAGGGGTGCTGTGGCGGCAGGCGCGACGCGGTTTGGTGCGGAGGCCTCTTCGTGTCGCCCGCACCTAGCCGGGAGCCCGTGAGGGGATTAAGGCGCCCGCCGCTACCCGCCAGGCACCGCGCCAAGCTGACTGAGCAAGGCCGCCACCGCCCGCCCACGATGGCTGTCGCGGTGTTTTTCGGCCGGCGCCAGCTCCGCTGCGGACAGCCCCGAGGCCGGGTCCAGGAACGCCGGGTCGTAGCCGAAGCCGCCGCTGCCGCGCGGGGCGGGCAGGATGCGGCCGTGCCAGCGGCCTTCGGCGATCAGCGGTGCCGGATCCAGCGGGTGGCGGATCAGCGCGATCACGCTGATGAAGAAGGCGTCGCGCTGGCTGCCGTCGCGGCCGTCAAGCTCGCGCAGCAGCTTGGCGATGTTGGCGGGGTGGTCGCCGTGTTCGCCGGCATAGCGCGCGGAGTACAGGCCGGGCGCGCCGCCGAGGGCATCGACGCACAGGCCGGAGTCGTCGGCCAGCGCCGGCAGCCCGGAGGCTTCGCTCGCATGTCGGGCCTTGAGCAGGGCGTTCTCGACGAAGCTGAGCCCGGTTTCCTCGGGGTCGGCGATGCCGAGCTCGCCTTGGGCGATCAGCTCGAAGCCCTCGCTGCCGAGGATTTCGCGGAACTCGCGCAGCTTGCCGGCGTTGCCGCTGGCCAACACCAGCCGCTGCATGGGCTCAGGCCGCCGCCAGCGCGTCGCGCTGGGCGCCGATCAGGCCCTGGATGCCGGCGGCTGCCAGGTCCAGCAGGGCATCGAGCTCCTGGCGGCGGAAGGCATGGCCCTCGGCGGTGCCCTGCACCTCGATGAATCCGCCGCCGTCGTTCATCACCACGTTCATGTCGGTGTCGCAGTCGCTGTCCTCGGCGTAGTCGAGGTCAAGCACGGGTGCGCCACGGTAGACGCCGACCGAGACAGCGGCGATGGCGCCGTGGATCGGGCTGCGGGTGATGTCGCCGCGCTTTTCCAGGCGTCGGCAGGCCATGGCCAACGCCACGTAGGCGCCGGTGATGGCGGCGCAGCGGGTGCCGCCGTCGGCCTGGATCACGTCGCAGTCGAGGGTGATGGTGCGCTCGCCCAGTGCGGCGCGGTCCACGCAGGCGCGCAGGCTGCGCCCGATCAGGCGCTGGATCTCATGCGTGCGGCCGCCGACCTTGCCGGTCTGCGACTCGCGCTGGGTGCGCTCCTTGGTGGCGCGCGGCAGCATCGAATACTCGGCGGTGACCCAGCCCTCGCCTTTGCCGCGCAGGAAGCCGGGCACGCGGTTCTCTACCGTGGCGTTGCAGAGCACGCGGGTGTGCCCGAGGCTGATCAGCACCGAGCCCTCCGCGTGCCGGGTGAAGCCGGTTTCGAGGCGCAGTTCGCGCAGGGCATCGAAACGACGGCCGGAGGGCCGGGAGACATCGGACATGGAGGCAGCTTCTGGCGGGGGGCCGCGCAGTTTACCATCGCCCCCCTCGCGCCCCGGCCCGGCCCTGCGGCATCAATGCCGCAGCCGAGGCCACCGCGCCCGCCCCAGGGAACACCGCATGAGCGTCCGCAGCACCGCCGCCATCCGCAGCATGACCGCCTACGCCTCGGCCGAACGCAACTCGCCTTTCGGCACCTTGTCCTGCGAGATCCGGGCGGTCAATCACCGCTTCCTTGAGCCCGGTTTCCGCCTGTCGGAGGATCTGCGCGGGCTGGAGCCGGCCCTGCGTGAGCGCCTCACCCAGCGACTGTCGCGCGGCAAGGTGGATGTCGGGTTCCGGCTGCGCGCGGCGGCTTCGGCCGAGGCCTTGAAGCTCAACCCGCAGGTATTGGACCAGCTCGGACAGCTGGCGCTTGACATGTCCGGCCGCTTTCCCGGCTTCAAGGTGGAGTTCACCGAGCTGCTGCGTTGGCCGGGCCTGGTGGAGCAGGCCGAGGTCGACGTTGAGGCGCTGCACGCCGAATGCATGGACCTGGTGGACGTGGTGCTGGGCGATTTCATCGCCGCCCGCGAGCGCGAGGGCGCGGCGCTGGCGGCGGCCATGGGCGAGCGCCTCGACGGCATCGAGCGCATCCTGGCCGAGGTCAGGACCGCGCTGCCGGAGATCCGCGCCGGCCTGCGCGCGCGGCTGGATGCGCGCATCGCCGATCTCAAGCAGCCGCTGGAGCCCGGCCGGCTGGAGCAGGAGCTGGTCCTGCAGCTGCAGAAGATCGACGTCGACGAGGAGCTCGACCGGCTCGCCGCCCATGTCGCCGAGATGCGGCGTACCCTTGGCAGCCGCGAGGCGGTGGGGCGGCGGCTGGATTTCCTGCTGCAGGAGTTCAACCGCGAGGCCAATACGCTGGGCTCGAAGTCGGTGGACGCGCGCTCCAGCGCGGCGGCTGTCGAGCTCAAGGTGCTGATCGAGCAGTTGCGCGAACAGGTGCAGAACATCGAATGAGCGGATCGCTTTTCATCGTCGCCGCGCCCTCGGGCGCAGGCAAATCCAGCCTGGTCAACGCCCTGCTGGCGCGGGAGCCCTCGATCCAGCTGTCGATCTCCTACACCTCGCGGCCGCCGCGTCCGGGCGAGTCGGAGGGTTCGCACTACCACTTCGTCAGCCGCGAACAGTTCGAGGCGATGGTGGCGCGCGGCGAGTTCTTCGAGCACGCGCTGGTCCACGGCGACTGGAAGGGCACCGCCCGTCACACCGTGGAGGCCCCGCTGAAAGCAGGCCATGACGTGCTGCTGGAGATCGACTACCAGGGCGCCCGTCAGGTCCGTGCGCTGGTGCCCGAGTGCGTCAGCGTGTTCATCCTGCCGCCCTCGCGCGAGGAGCTGGAGCGCCGCCTGCGCGGCCGCGCCCAGGACAGCGAGGAAGCCATCGTCAAGCGCCTCGCCAACTCCCGCGAAGAGATTGCCCACCTGGAGGACTTCGACTACCTGCTGGTCAACGACAGCTTCGAGCGCGCGCTCGACGACCTCTGCGCCATTGTCCGCGGGCACCGGCTGCGCCGTACCGAGCAGATGCGGCGCCAGGCCGGGCTGATCGAGGGTTTGCTTGCCTGACCGGCCCGCGGCCGGCTATCCTTCCGCTCTTGTTCGCCGTTTCCGGAGCCACCCATGGCCCGTATCACCGTTGAAGATTGCCTGGCCGTTGTCGACAACCGCTTCGAGCTGGTGGTGATGGCCTCGCGCCGCGCCCGTCAGCTGGCCAATGGCGCCGACAACCAGCTCGGCCTGATCGATCCCGAAGACAAGCCGACCGTGCTGGCCCTGCGCGAGATCGCAGCGCGCCGCATCGACATCGCCACCATCGAGGCGGTGGAGAAGGCCGAGCGCGAGCGCGCCGAGCGCGAGGCGCTGGCCTGGGCCGCCGCCGAAGTGGACGACGACCTCTCCAAGGGCGGCGACGACCTCTAAGCTGCGCCTCAAGCGCAGCGCTGCATCGACGGCCCCCACGCGGGGCCGTCGGCATGTCTGGCGGCCGCGTCTTCCGTCCTGCGCGGGCCGGATCGCGCTCGTCAGGGGGCGATCGTGAACGGCGCTTGTGAACGATTCGCGCAAGCGCCCCTGCGCCACCGCTTGCCGCCGCCATGGGCCCTGTTTAGGCTCGCGCTATGCCCCCAGCCGTGACCGCCAGCGCCGACGCGCCCTTTGACCCGTGCCCGGAGGCCATCGAGGCCCTCCTGGCCAAGCTGCGCCCCTACCTGCCCGGCGAGCATATTCCGCTGGTGCAGCGCGCCTATCACGTCGGCGCCGTGGCCCACGACGGCCAGATCCGCAAGAGCGGTGAGCCCTACATCACCCACCCGCTGGCGGTGGCCGGGATCCTGGCCGAGCTGGGCATGGACGCCGAGACGCTGTGCGCGGCGATCCTGCACGATTCGCTGGAAGACACGCAGCTCGCGCGCGAGGCGATCTCTGGCGAGTTCGGTGAGGCGGTGGCCGAACTGGTCGATGGCGTTACCAAGCTCGACAAGCTGAGCTTCCGCGATCGCAACGAGGCGATGGCGGAGAGCTTCCGCAAGATGCTGCTGGCGATGGCGCGCGACCTGCGCGTGATCCTGATCAAGCTGGCCGACCGCCTGCACAACATGCGCACGATCGGCTCGATGTCATCGGAAGCGCGCTGCCGCATCGCCCGCGAGACGCTGGACATCTACGCCCCCATCGCCCAGCGCCTGGGCATGAATCGAATCAAGGCCGAGCTGCAGGACCTGGGCTTCCGCGCCATGCACCCTTGGCGGCATGCGGTGATCGCGCGGCGCATCGCGCAGCAGCCGGTGATGCGCCGCGAGGCGATGGCCAGCATCGAGGCGGCGCTGTCGCAGAAGCTCAAGCAGGAGGGCCTGCAGCATCGCCTCGTCAGCCGCGTCAAGACGCCGTACAGCGTCTACAACAAGATGCGCAACGAGTACAAACCGCGCGCCGGCGAGGTGCGGGCCAAGCGCTTCGAGCGGGTCATGGACGTGTTCGGATTCCGCGTGGTGATGCCGCAGACCATGCAGTGCTACCACGCGCTCGGTGCCGTGCATGCGCTCTACAAGCCGGTCGACGCGCGCTTCCGCGACTTCATCGCCATCCCCAAAGCCAACGGCTACCAGAGCCTGCACACCGTGTTGTTCAGCCCCTACGGCTCGCACGTGGAGGTGCAGATCCGCACCGAGGACATGGACGCGCTGGCCGAGCGCGGCATTGCCGCCCACTGGCTCTACAAGACCGGCGGCCAGCAGGGCAACAACAACGCCCAGAACCGCGCCCGCGCGTGGCTGGCCGACCTGCTGGAGAGCCAGCAGGATGCCGGCAGCTCGCTGGAATTCCTGGAGAACGTCAAGGTCGACCTGTTCCCGGACGAGGTCTACATCTTCTCGCCCAAGGGCAGCATCTTCTCGCTGCCGCGCGGCGCCACCGTGCTCGACTTCGCCTATGCCGTGCATACCGACGTCGGCAACCGCGCGGTGGCCTCGCGCATCGACAAGAAGCTCGCTCCGCTGCGTACGCGGCTGAGCAGCGGCCAGACGGTGGAGGTGATCACCGCGCCCTCGGCCGTGCCCAACCCGCAGTGGCTGGAGTTCGTGGTGTCCTCGCGCGCCCGCACCGCCATCCGCCACCACCTGAAGCGCCTGCAGCACGAGGATGCCGTCGAGCTGGGCCACCGCATGCTGGAGGCCGCACTGGACGCACTGGAAGCCTCGCTGGAGCGGGTGCCGCCGGCGGTGCTGGACCAGTACCTCGCCGACAGCCGACTGCGTCGCCTGGAGGACCTGCTGGCCGACATCGCACTGGGCAACCGCATGCCACAGCAGGTGGCGCAGGCGCTCACCGAGGGCCGTCGACCCGGCGAGCGGCGGGTGGTGCCGCGCGCGGAGAAGATCCACATCAGCGGCACCGGCCACGGCGCGCTTAGCTTCGCCGCCTGCTGCCGCCCCCTGCCCGGCGACGAGATCATGGGCTACCTGTCTTCCGGCAAGGGCGTGGTGGTGCATCGCGTCGAGTGCCCCAACCTGCCCGAGCTGCAGAAGAATCCGGAGCGCTGGGTGCCGGTCGACTGGGACCGCGAGGTGGTGGGCGATTTCCGCGCCGGTCTGCGCGTGGACGTGCTGAACAAGCCCGGCGTGCTCGCCCAGGTCGCCGCCGCCATCGCCGAGGCCGAATCCAACATCGACAACGTCGAATACAAGGAGCGCGACCTGCGCATGGCGGTGATGCACTTCGGCATCGAGGTCAAGCACCGCAAGCACCTTGCCGACGTCATGCGCCGCGTGCGCAAGCTGGATGTCGTGCTCGGCGTCCAGCGTCTGTAGCGCCTCCGGCGCAGCCACACTCAATCCCGCATCTGAATCCCGCGACGCAAGGAGTCCGCATGCCCCGCAACGCCATCCACTCCGACAACGCCCCCGCCGCCATCGGCCCGTATTCGCAGGCGGTGCGCTGCGGCAACCTGGTCTTCCTGTCGGGCCAGATCCCGCTCTCGGCCAACACCGGCGAGCTGGTGCTGGGTGACATCGCGTTCCAGACCCGGCGCGTGTTCGAAAACCTCAAGGCCGTCTGCGAGGCTGCTGGCGGCTCGCTGGCCCAGGTCGCGCGGGTCGGCATCTATCTCACCGATCTCGGCCACTTCGCCACCGTCAATGCGGTGATGGCCGAATACTTCGAGGCCCCGTATCCGGCCCGCTCCACCATCGGCGTCTCGGCCCTGCCGCGCGGCGCCGCGGTCGAGGTGGACGCGGTGATGGTGCTGGACTGACCGCCCGGGCCGCGGCGGTCACGCGATGAACAGCGCCGCCGCGCACGCCGGCGAGTCCGGCCTGCGCAGCCTGCCCGGGGTCGGCCCGCAGGTGGCGCAGAAGCTCGCCGCCGCCGGCATCCAGCAGCTCCAGGACCTGTGGTTCTGGCTGCCACGCGGCTACGAGGACCGGACCCGAATCGCCCCCATTGCCAGCCTCGCCCTCGGCGAGCGCGTGCAGGTGGAGGGCCGGGTCGAGGCGGTCGAGAAGGGCTTCCGCTTCCGCCCCCAGCTCAAGGTGGCGATCAGCGATGACAGTGGCGAGACCCTGGTTCTGCGCTTCTTCCACTTCCATGCCGGCCAGGTCGCCCAGCTCACGCCTGGCGCCTGGCTGCGCTGCTATGGCGAGGTGCGCCAGAGCGGGCTGGTGCTGGAGATGGTCCACCCCAGCTACCGGCGCATCGCGGAGTCCGAGCGCGGCGAGGTCGCCGGCCGGCTCGATCCGGTCTACCCCGCGGTGCAGGGCGTGGGGCCGGCGCGGCTGGCCCAGCTCGCGCAGGCCGCCCTGGAGGCGCTGCCGCCCTCCGAGGAGTTCGAGCTGCTGCCGGCCGGCCTGCGCGCCGAGCTCAAGCTGCCCGACCTGCGCCAGGCCCTGCGCTTCGTGCACGCGCCGCCGCCGGGCACCGATCTGGCCGCGCTCACCGAAGGCCGGCATCCGGCACGGCGCAGGCTGGCGCTGGAGGAGCTGCTGGCTCATCACTTGAGCCTGCGCCGCCAGCGTGTCGATCTGCGCCGGCAGGGCGCACCGCCGCTCAAGGCTCGCGGTGAACTGTCGCGCGCCCTGCGCGAGCGGCTGCCGTTCGCGCTCACCGACGCCCAGCAGCGCGTGCTGGGCGAGGTGCTGGTCGACCTGCGCGCAGCCGAGCCGATGCTGCGCCTGGTGCAGGGCGATGTCGGCTCCGGCAAGACCGTGGTCGCCGCGCTGGCCGCCCTGCACGCGGTCGAGGCCGGCGCCCAGGTCGCGCTGATGGCGCCCACCGAGCTGCTGGCCGAACAGCACTTCAACAACTTCCGCGCCTGGCTGGAGCCGCTGCAGATCGAGGTGGTCTGGCTGGCCGGCAAGGTCAAGGGCCGCGCCCGCGCCGCCGCGCTCTCGCGCATCGCCGCGGGCGCCGGCGTAGTGGTCGGCACCCATGCGCTGATGCAGGAGGGCGTGGAGTTCGCCCGGCTGGGTCTGGCCATCATCGACGAGCAGCACCGTTTCGGCGTGCACCAGCGCCTCGCCCTGCGCGACAAGGGCGCGCGCGGCAGCCTGGTGCCGCATCAGCTGGTGATGACCGCCACCCCGATCCCGCGCACCCTGGCGATGACCGCCTATGCCGACCTCGATGTCTCGGTGATCGACGCTCTGCCGCCCGGCCGCACGCCGGTGCAGACCGTGGCCATCAGCACCGAGCGCCGGCCGGAGATCGTCGAGCGTATCCGCGCCGCCTGCGCCGAAGGCCGCCAGGCCTATTGGGTCTGCACCCTGATCGAGGACAGCGACGAGGTCCAGGCCCAGGCCGCCCAGACCGCCTACGAGCAGCTGCTGGAGCACCTGCCCGAAGTGCGCGTCGGCCTCGTCCACGGCCGCATGAAGCCGGCCGAAAAGGCCGCGGTGATGCAGGCCTTCAAGGCCGGCGAGCTGCAGCTGCTGGTCGCCACCACCGTGATCGAGGTCGGCGTCGACGTGCCCAACGCCAGCCTGATGATCATCGAGAACGCCGAGCGCCTCGGCCTGGCCCAGCTGCACCAGCTGCGCGGCCGCGTCGGCCGCGGCGCCGCCCGCTCCAGCTGCGCCCTGGTCTACCAGCCGCCGCTGTCGCGGCTCGCCCGCGAACGCCTGGACACCCTGCGCCAGAGCAACGACGGCTTCCTGATCGCCGAGAAGGACCTGGAGCTGCGCGGCCCCGGCGAACTGCTGGGCACCCGCCAGACCGGCCTGGTCGGCTTCCGCATCGCCGACCTCGCCCGCGATGCCGACCTCCTGCCCACCGCCCAACGCATCGCCGACAGCCTGCTCGCCGACAGCCCCGACCGCGCCGACCGCGTCATCGCCCGCTGGATCGGCGCGGCGGCTCGGTATGCGGGGGCGTGAGGGGGGCGCGGTTAAGGCACCCGCGCCACCGCCAGCACCCGCACCTCCACCGCCCCCGCACGCCGGCAGGCGCGGGTGGCTTCCAGCAGGGTGCTGCCGGTGGTGATGACGTCATCCAGCAGCAGCAGGCGCTTGCCGGCGACCTCGGCGGAGGCGGTGAAGGCGCCGCGCAGGTTGCGGCGGCGTTCCTTGGCTTCCAGCCCGGTCTGCGGGCGCGTGGCGCGGTTGCGCTGCAGCCAGTCCGGGCGCAGCGGCAGGCCCAGCGCCGGGGCCAGCGGGCGGGCCAGCTCCAAGGCCTGGTTGTAGCCGCGTTCGGCGAGGCGGCCGCGGTGCAGGGGCAGGGGCAGCAGTGCGTCCATGCCGGCGGCGAACTCGGGCAGGCGCGGGTCTTCCAGCATCAGTTCCGCCAGCAGGCGGGCGCAGCCCAGCGCGCCGTGGAACTTCAGCCGCGGCAGCCAGCGGTCCAGCGGGTCGGCGTAGACGAAGGTGGTCAGTGCGGCGCTGGAGGGCGGGGCGCGCTTGACACAGCGCCCGCAGGCCGGGGCGGGCTGCGGCAGGGGCAGGGCGCACAGCGGGCAGGCGCAGGTGTTGTGCGGCAGCAGGGCGCGGCAGTCGCCGCAGAGGTCCTGGCCGGCCGCGCCGGGGGCGCCGCAGTGCAGGCAGCGCGGCGGCAGCAGCAGGCGGCCCAAGGCCTGTACCGCGCGCTGCAGCGGGCCAGTGCCCAAGCCCTGCAAGTTGACAGGCCGGGGCAGGGTTTCCAGACTCCCGCTTCTTTGTCCGCCGCTGCTGCGGGGAGTGTCATCCATGGCTGTCCATCTCCGTCACGACTGGTCGCGCGAGGACGTGCTCGCGCTGTTCGCGCTGCCCTTCAACGATCTGCTGTTCCAGGCCGCCTGCGTGCACCGCGCGCATCACAACCCGCGGCAGGTGCAGGTGTCCACTCTACTGAGCATCAAGACCGGCGGTTGTCCCGAGGACTGCAGCTACTGCCCGCAGGCCGCGCGCTATTCCACCGGGCTCAATGCGCACAAGCTGATGGACCTCGACGTGGTGCTGGACAAGGCCCGAGCGGCCAAGGCCGCCGGCGCTACCCGCTTCTGCATGGGCGCGGCCTGGCGCGCGCCCAAGGACCGCGATGTCGAGAAGGTCGCCGCCATGATCGAGGGCGTCAACGCGCTCGGACTTGAGACCTGCGCCACCCTCGGCATGCTCACGCCCGAGCAGGCCGAGCGCCTCAAGGGCGCCGGGCTGGCCTACTACAACCACAATCTGGACACCGCGCCGGAGTACTACGACAGCGTGATCCGCACGCGCGAGTACGAGGACCGGCTGGACACACTGGAGCAGGTGCGTCGGGTCGGCATGAAGACCTGCTGCGGCGGCATTGTCGGCATGGGCGAGACCCGCGAGCATCGCGCCGGCCTGCTGCAGACCCTGGCGACGCTGCCCACCCATCCGGAGTCGGTGCCGATCAACCGGCTGGTACAGGTGCCGGGCACGCCGCTGCACGGCACCGAGCAGATCGATCCGCTGGAGTTCGTCCGCACGATCGCGGTGGCGCGCATCCTGATGCCGGGCTCGATGGTGCGGCTGTCGGCCGGCCGCGAGGACATGAGCGACGAGTTGCAGGCGCTGTGCTTCCTGGCCGGCGCCAACTCGATCTTCTACGGCGAAAAGCTGCTGACCACCGGCAACCCGGATACGGAAAAGGACCAGGCCCTGTTCGCGCGCCTCGGCCTTGAGCCGATGCCGGCGCCGGAGCCCGGCGAGCACGTACACGTCGACCTCGGTGCCGTCGAGTCGGCGGCCTAGGGCCGCCATGACGCGCCCCTCGCTGCTGACCGCACTGGCCGAAGCGCGCGGCGTGCGCGCCGCGCAGAAGCGCTCGCGCACTCGGCGCACGGTGGAGCGCGCCGAGGGCACGCGGGTCTGGATCGACGGCCGCGAGCTGCTCAACTTCAGCAGCAATGATTACCTGGGTCTGGCCCAGCATCTGACGCCGACTGCTGCCCTGCAGGAGTCCGCGGCCTGGCACGGCGTCGGCGCCACCGCCTCGCATCTGGTCTGCGGCCACCACGCCGAGCACGCCGCGCTGGAGGCCGAGCTGGCCGACTTCGTCGGCTATCCGCGGGCCCTGCTGTTCGGCTCCGGCTACCTTGCCAATCTGGCGGTGCTGCAGACCCTGCTGGGCCGCGGCGATGTCTGCGTGCAGGATCGGCTCAACCATGCCTGCCTGCTGGACGGCGCGCGGCTGGCCGGCTGCGAGCTCAAGCGCTATCCGCACGCCGACGCCGAGGCCGCCCTGCGCCAGCTGCGCAGCCGCCCCGAGGCCGCCGCGCTGCTGGCCACGGACGGCGTATTCAGCATGGACGGCGACAGCGCGCCGCTGAGGGATCTGGCGCTCATCGCGCGCGCCGAGAACGCGCTGCTCTACGTCGATGACGCCCACGGCTTCGGCGTGATCGGACCGTCCGGGCGCGGCAGCGTGGCCGCCGCCGGGCTGGGCGCGAAGCAGGTGCCGCTGCTGATGCTGACTCTGGGCAAGGCGCTCGGTGCCTACGGCGCCGCGGTCTGCGGGCCGGCCGAGATCATCGACGCGCTGGCCGAGTCGGCGCGGCCGTACGTCTACACCACCGCCCTGCCGCCGGCCGTCGCCGCCGCCGCGCGCGCCAACCTGCGGCTGCTGCGCGAGGAGCCATGGCGGCGCTACCACCTGGCCGGCCTGATCGCCCGCTTCAGCCGCGGCGCGCGCCGCTTGCGACTGCCGGTGATCGAATCGAGCACGCCGATCCAGCCGCTGCTGCTCGGCGACGAGGCCCGCACCCTCGCTGCCGCGGCGGCGCTGGAGGCGCGCGGCCTGCTGGTCGGCGCGATCCGCCCGCCGACCGTGCCCGAAGGCCAGTCGCGCCTGCGCATCACTCTGTCCGCCGCGCATACCGAGGCCGATGTTGATCGCCTGCTGGAAGCGCTGGCCGAGCTGGCACCGGCGCCGCAGGAGGCCTCGGTGCTGGCCTGAGGTGCGGGGGTGCCGGTGCGGCTTGAGCGACATCGACATCGACAGTGGCAGGTGTGCAGGGGACGCCGGTGCGCCAAGGCGCACCCTATGCGCACCCGCGGCATCGTTTGTTCATAGGGTGTGCCTTGGCGCGCCGTAATGCCTCGAATCCCGCGGCGGTGGTGGTGTTCGATGTGCGCGGAACAACATTGACAGCGGCAGGTGTGAAGGGGACGCCGGTGCGCCGAGGCGCACCCTATGGACGTGCGACGCTTTGGATGTTCATAGGGTGTGCCTTGGCGCACCGTAATGCCTCGAATCCCGCGGCGGTGGTGGTGTTCGATGTGCGCGGAGCAACATCGACAGCGGCAGGTGTGCAGGGGACGCCGGTGCGCCAAGGCCTGAGGTCTCCCCACTTTTCATAGCAGTGCGAGCCCCCGTTTTCGCTCGAGGAGTTCGCCCAATACGGCGTGCAGACCGGCACGAATATCTTGGGGTAAGCGCCTGAATCGTAACCACTCCATTCCCCTTCGCCACGCCGAGTAGCGGCGCATGTGCGACTTCTGGCGGGTCAGGGGATCCACGCTCCAGGTGTTCCGGGCAGCGATGGCCATCATCCATGCGGCAAAGCTGGTCAGGCGATTGAGCAGCAGCAA
>JAKOMQ010000033.1 GCA_022241605.1 Aquimonas sp.
CGGCTTGCTCCTCGATGACCTCCGCGACCGTGTTGCCTTGGCGGGTGAGGATACGCCGGGGTGGGTTCGACGTGATCGCTTTGCCCCAGGCGGCGTAGTTGGCGGTCCAGACGAGGTGGCCGTGGGTGTCGGTGATCTCGCGCGGGGTGCCGAGGTGGTCGGCGTGGACGTGGAAGACTTCGGGCTTGGGCGGGGTGGGGACCTCAGGTTCCGGCGATTGGCCGAGCTGGCGGGCGAGCTTGCGGCGCTGGGCTTCGAGCTTGGCCCACTGTTCGGGGTAGCGCTCCTTGAGGCTGAGCAGTTCGGGTGGGAGCAGCGTGGCGCGGTCGGTGTCCTGCGCGTTCGCTGCGGCTTGGGCGTTCGATCGGGCGCTGTCTTTCGAGGGTGTGCGTGACGGCCGGGGCGCGTCCTTGTTCGCTGCTTGAGCCTCATCACCATCCGCCGCGCTTTCCGAGTTCGCCGCCTTCCAGCGCACGATGGCCAGCGGCACGAAGCTGTCAGGCTCGTAGAGGTAGAGCTGGTGGGTGTCGGCTTTTTGTTCGGCGAGCAGGCGGTTGCCGTCCCAGCAGAAGAGGGTGGGGGCGGCGATGGATGCGACAGTCCGTTCGGGGCGTGCGGGGCTTCGGTTTGGGAACGCGAGGAGCGTGGAATTCCCCTGCGGTGCAGGGTGTTGTGGGGTGGCGCGTGCGGTGGCTTGGGCAGGGCGCGGTGTGTTGGAGGCGTGCGACGGTGCGCCAAGGCACACCCTATGAAGAGCCTCTTTTAGCGCCGTGGCGAGGGCTGGTTCGTCGCCGTGTTCGATCCAGGCGTTGGCTGCCCCCTCGCTGATCGGGTACTTGGCGATGCGGCGGCCGAAGGGGTCGTAGTCGTAGGCCCAGTGTTCGCGGGTGGTCGATTCGCTGGCGGCTGCGAGAGCGGCGACACCGATGCGGCGCGCTTCCAGTGGATGAAGACTCGTGTCGCCTGCTCCTGCTCCTGCTCCTGCTCCTGCTCCTGCTCCTGCTCCTGCGCTTGCGGTGCCTGCATCGCTCTGCAGGCGGGGTGCTTGGGCCTGTGAGTCTGCGGACGCAGTGCGAAAGCCATCATTCGCCGCCCGATTTATGCCCTCGCCCCGCTCGACGCAGATCACCCGCAGCTGGTGCTCGGCATCCCAGTGCAGGCGCATGCGCTGATGGCCGCCGCTGCGCTTCTCGACGGTGTTGCCCCAGGCGTCGTAGCGGTAGCGGTGCTCGCCGTAGACGGTCAGGCGGTTGGGCTTGGCTTCGCCCCACTGGCTTGGATCAGAAGCACGCTGCTCGGGTGTCAGCAGCGGGTTGAAGTTCGGGTCATTGATATGTTCACGAACGTACTCAGCCCATTCGGCTTCGGTCCAGGTCTTCTTGCCGCCGGGGGCCTGGCCCGGCGGCTGGTTGGGGTCGAGCAGGTTGCTGGCGGGATCAAACGCGAAGCGCTCGACGCCCAGCGGGCCTTGTGCGGCCAGCAGGCGGCCGGTGGCGTCGTAGCGGTAGAGGCTGCGGCCGGTGCGCTGGTCGTCGATGCCCAGCAATTGGCCGCTGCGGTCGTAGTGGTAGTGGCGGGCGATCCTGGGTTCGGGCGTGGGCGCGTTCGCGTCGGTCGGGCGGACGAACTGGCGGATCAGCCTTCCTGCCGCATCGCGCTCGAAGAAACTCCGCAGCGCGCCCTGCGTGCGCACGGTCTCGCGGTGCAGGGCATCGCGCTCGAACTCGGTGATGACTTCGCCGTCGAGTTTGAGCTTCGACACATGGCCGGAGCCGTACAGCTCAGGCTTGAGCACGCGGCCATCGGGCAGCACGGTCTCAACGCGGTTGCCGAGGCCGTCGTAGCGATGGCTGATGCGGAACTCGCGGCCTTCGCGGGTGTGGGTGGTTTCGTGGGCGAGGCGGCCGGTGGGCGTGTAGGCCAGTTCGACGCGGGCCTGAGCATTGCGGGCCTGCACCAGCAGGCCGGTGCGGCTGTAGGCGTAGCGGGCGCGGGTGGTGCGGACGTCCGGCGCGGTGGGGGTTGCTGAGGCTGCGATTGGGCCTGCAGCAGCACCTGCACGCGCATTCGCGTGCGCGCCGTTGGGCTCCGCCGCGCGCACCGCGACCTTCTCCAGCAGCCGGCCCATCGCATCGCGCTGGTAGTGGCTGCGCAGCACGCCGGGCCGCTGCGGGGCCATCCAGTCGGCGCCATAGGGCACACCGTCGGCGGATTCAATCAGCTCGCCCGCGGCGTTGTAGCGGTAGTCGATGCGTCTGGCATCGAAGCCCTGCTCGCTGATCAAGCGGTCGGCGGTGTCCCAGCCGAAGCGATACAGCGCGCCGTTCTCGTTGGTCAGTGTGGCCAGCCGTCCGTGGCGGTCGTACTGGTAGGCCAGGCGATGGCCGAGCGCGTTCTCGCGCGCGATCGGTCGGCCGGCGGGATCAAGGTGGTAGCGGGTGGCGTGGCCCTGCGGATCGTGGTGGGCGATCAGGCGGCCCAGCGGGTCATAGGCGAAACGCTCGACCGCGCCGTCGGGATGCGTCATCGCCACCACGCGGTCGCGGCGGTTGATGCGCTGGTACTGGTAGTGGGTGACGCCGCCCAGCGCATCGATGACGCGCAGCAGGTTGCCGCGACGGTCGTGCTCGAAGCGCGTGGTCGAGCCCACGCAGTCGCGACGGCTGATCAAGCGGCCGGCGGCGTCGTACTGCAGGATCGATTCGCCGCCTCTGGCATCCAGCACATGCACCGGCCGGCCCTAGGCATCCAGCGTGTAGCGCGTGATCGCGCCATCGGCCGTCTGCGACTGGATCAGGTTGCCGCGGGCATCGAACTCGAAGTGGGTGCGCTGGCCCAGCGGATCGGTGATCTGCACCGGCTGGCGGTGCTGTGGGTGGTAGCGCAGCTGCCAATCGGCGCCGTCAGGCTGCTCGACGCGGACCAGATTTCCCTGGCCGTCGTAGCTGTGGCGGGTCACCCGGCCCAGCGGGTCGGTGACGCCCAGCAGATTGCCGTGGATGTCGCGCTGGTAGCGCGTCACCGCGCCATCGGGCGCGATCAGCGCGATCAGGTGCTGCTGGTCGCTGTAGCGGTAGACGGTGACGCGGCCGTCGGCGTCGAGCACGCTCGTCTCGCGGGTCAGCGCGTCGTAGGCGAAGCGCCGCCGTGACCATCAATCAGCGTGTTGCGAGTCGGAGTTGAACCCGCCCAGAAAATCCTACCGGATCACTGGATGTTGCAACGCCAGATCTGACGCCGGATTGTGTCTGTCACTTCTGTACATCAAGAAAAGCCCGCACTGGAACGATTTCGATTCTGCTGCTGCCTGGATCTCCCCCCACGAAAAATCCCAAGAGCGAAAAAAGTGTCTCTTTCGGTCGGGTGGTCTGCGCAATTCGGCGGTCGCCGCAACCTCTACGAGCTTAAGCTCTTCCTTTAGTTTCATCTCGCTGACTTCGTCCCACGATGATTCTGAGGCAGGGCCATGGCGCATCTTGAAAAAAATCCGCTTGATTCTTTCATTGTGGAATTCAATCGTTAACTCAAATTCAGTTTCTCCTATTATGCTGGTGGCTCCGGTAATGTATGAGATTTCGCTTAAGTACGGATTCTTGCTCATAGATAGCTCGCCATGAGCATCAAGTTTACCCAGCTGATCAGGTGTATGGTGTCTTGAGATGAATATGCCGCTCTCACACGACACGGAGCCATCGTCTGGGTTAATCATTTGTCGTTCCTGCTTGGGTCTTGTGAGCACAAGACAATCAGCTGCGCATGCTGTTCAGTGCAGTGGAAGAAGAGGGCCTGGCGCCAGTTTTAGCCTGTCTGCTCTCGCGACGTAGTACTGGGTGCCGCCGCCTGGACCGAACTGAGGGTTGGCTAGTGCTTGGCTTCTGGCAACGCAGATGTCCTCCATTACCACAAAAGCCTGAACCTTCATTCGTGCGGGTCTCATTGACGGATCTACGCCTGCATGGCCGACTTGGGTGAAACTGTGGTATTGGACGGAGTTGCCGCCAGAAGCGGCCAGTGTCGATGCATCTGCGAAGAACCCGCCCGGACGGGCGCCGTAAGGGGCCAGCGTGTAAACCGTCGTTCCTTTCTTTAGAACAGCGTTCCTCCAGAAATCGTGGCCGGGATACGCGCCAGCGCCTTGGAATCGACCAGCCCCCCTTGATGGATTCTTGGATCCTGCGCAAGGGTCATCGCACGCCTTGCAACTAGGGCTGGTGCCAGCGCGCGGATAGCTAGTGAGGCCATACGGATCGACGAATCCCGTGGGATTAGTCGCATACAGAAAATCGTTGCTTCCTCCCAGTATTCCAATCGGATCTTGATTCGCAAACCTCCCAACCTCCGGCTCGTAATACCGAAACCGGTTGTAATGCAGCCCCGACTCCGCATCCGCGTATTGCCCTTGGAAGCGCAGGTTGCACTCCAGTGGCGCGGCCTGCTCCTCGATGACTTCCGCGACCGTGTTGCCCGGACGGACGAGGATACGCCGGGGTGGGTTGGCGGTGATGGCTTTGCCCCAGCCGGCGTAGTTCGCGGTCCAGACGAGGTGGCCGTCGGTGTCGGTGATCTCGCGGGGGGTGCCGAGGTGGTCGACGTGGAGGTGGAAGACCTCAGGTTTCGGTGGTTTCGGGGCTTCGGGTTCGGGTGGCTGTTCGAGCTGGCGGGCGAGTTTGCGGCGCTGGGCGTCGAGCTTTGCCCATTGCTCGGGGTAGCGATCCTTGAGGCTGAGCAGTTCCGGGGGTAGCAGTGCGTCGCGGTCGGTGTCGCGGTCGCGCTTGCTTTGACGGGATGCGCTGGTGCCTTTGCTGTCCGGTGCCGCGGCCACCGCGTTTGCCGCCTTCCAGCGCACGATCGCCAGCGGTACGAAGCTGTCGGGTTCGTAGAGGTAGAGCTGGTGGGTGTCGGCTTTTTGTTCGGCAAGCAGGCGGTTGCCGTCCCAGCAGAACAGGGTGGGGGCGGCGTGGTTCGGGGTGTGCGCTTGCGCGTGGCGGGTGGTGGAGAGCGGTGGGTCGAGACCCACCCTATGGGTTGCGGCGGCCGCGCTGGACGACACGGATGTGCCCCTCGCGGCCACGTGTGGTGTCGAGGCTGGGTTCGGGGTCGATGCATTTCGCTTCGCGGTGGTCTGCGCTTCGCGCAGCGCTTGAGCGAGTGCAGCATCGTCGCCGCGTTCGATCCACGCCTGCGCCGCGCTTTCGCTGATCGGGTACTTGGCGATGCGGCGCCCGAAGGGGTCGTAGTCGTAGGCCCAGTGTTCGCGAGTGGTCGATGCGTTGGTCGCTGCGGATGCCGCGCTTGCAGAGCTGCCGGTGGCGAGTGGCGCATCATTCGCCGCCCGGTTGATGCCCTCGCCCCGCTCGACACAGATCACCCGTAGCTGGTGCTCGGCGTCCCAGTGCAGGCGCATGCGCTGATGGCCGCCGCTGCGCTTCTCGATCGTGTTGCCCCAGGTGTCATACCGATAGCGGTGCTCGCCGTAGACGGTCAGGCGGTTGGGCTTGGCTTCGCCCCACTGGCTGGGATCAGAGGCGCGCTGCTCGGGCGTCAGCAGCGGGTTGAAGTTCGGGTCATTGATATGTTCACGAACGTACTCAGCCCATTCGGCCTCGGTCCAGGTCTTCTGGCTGCCCGGGGTCTGGCCCGGCGGTTGGTTCGGGTCGAGCAGGTTGCTGGCGGGGTCGAACGCGAAGCGCTCCACGCCCAGCGGGCCTTGCGCGGCGAGCAGGCGGCCGGTGGCGTCGTAGCGGTACAGGCTGCGGCCGGTGCGCTGGTCGTCGATGCCGAGCAATTGGCCGCTGCGGTCGTAGTGGTAGTGGCGTGCAATCTTGGGTTCGGGCGTCGGTGCATTCGAATCGGTCGGACGCACGAACTGGCGAATCAGGCGCCCTGCCGCATCGCGCTCGAAGAAGCTCCTCAGCGCGCCCTGCGTGCGCACGGTCTCGCGGTGCAGGGCATCGCGCTCGAACTCGGTGATGACTTCGCCGTCGAGCTTGAGCTTGGCTACGTGGCCCGAGCCGTACAGCTCGGGCTTGAGGACTCGGCCATCGGGCAGCACGGTCTCGACACGGTTGCCGAGGCCGTCGTAGCGGTGGCTCAAGCGGAACTCGCGGCCGTCGCGGGTGTGGGTGGTTTCGTGGGCGAGGCGGCCGGTGGGCGTGTAGGCCAGCTCGACGCGGGCCTGGGCGTTGCGGGCCTGTACCAGCAGGCCGGTGCGGCTGTAGGCGTAGCGGGCGCGGGTGGTGCGGACGGCCGGCGCGGTGGGGGTTGCTGAGGCTGCGATTGGGCCTGCAGCAGCCCCTGCACGCGCATTCGCGTTCGCGCCGGTGGGCTCCGCCGCGCGCACCGCGAGCTTCTCCAGCAGCCGCCCCATCGCATCGCGTTGGTAGTGGCTGCGCAGCACGCCGGCCGCACGCGGGGCCATCCAGTCGGCGCCATAGGGCACGCCGTCGGCCGATTCGATCAGCTCGCCCGCGGAGTTGTAGCGGTAGTCGATGCGTCTGGCGTCGAAGCCCTGCTCGCTGATCAAACGATCGGCCGCGTCCCAGCCGAAGCGATACAGCGCGCCGTTCTCGTTGGTGAGCGTGGCTAGGCGACCGTGGCGGTCGTACTGGTAGGCCAGGCGATGGCCGAGCGCGTTCTCGCGCGCAATCGGCCGGCCGGCCGGATCGAGGTGGTAGCGGGTCGCGTGGCCCTGCGGATCGTGGTGGGCGATCAGCCGGCCCAGCGGGTCATAGGCAAAGCGCTCGACCGCGCCGTCGGGATGCGTCATCGCCACCACGCGGTCGCGGCGGTTGATGCGCTGGTACTGGTAGTGGGTGACGCCGCCCAGCGCATCGATGACGCGCAGCAGGTTGCCGCGACGGTCGTACTCGAAGCGTGTGGTCGAGCCCACGCAGTCGCGACGGCTGATCAAGCGGCCGGCGGCGTCGTACTGCAGGATCGATTCGCCGCCTCTGGCATCCAGCACATGCACCGGCCGGCCCTGGGCATCCAGCGTGTAGCGCGTGATCGCGCCATCGGCCGTCTGCGAATGGATCAGGTTGCCGCGGGCATCGAACTCGAAGTGGGTGCGCTGGCCGAGTGGGTCCGTGATCTGCACCGGCTTGCGGTGCTGCGGGTGGTAGCGCAGCTGCCAATCGGCGCCGTCGGGCTGCTCGACGCGGATCAGGTTGCCGCGGCCGTCGTAGCTGTGGCGCGTCACCCGGCCCAGCGGGTCGCTGACGCCCAGCAGATTGCCGTGGATGTCGCGCTGGTAGAGGGTCTGCGCGCCATCGGGCGCGATCAGCGCGATCAGGTGCTGCTGGTCGCTGTAGCGGTAGACGGTGACGCGGCCGTCGGCGTCGGTCACCCGTGTTTCGCGGGCCGGCAGGTCGTAGGCGAAGCGCTGCACCTCGCCGAGCGAGCTGCGGGCGCAGAGCACGCGGCCCTTGGGCGAGAGCTGGTCCCAGTCGTACTGCACCGACACGCCGCCGGGCTCGGCCTGCTCGACCATCTGGCCGGCGCTGTAGCGGAAGGTCCGCACCGTCTGCCGCTGATCGTCGATGACCTCGCTGAGATCGCCCGCGGCGCTGTAGCGGTATTCCACCAGCAGCTGCGAGCGCTCGAAGCGGCCGGCGGCATCCGGCAGGCCGACCAGCTCGACCACTTGATTCAGGCGTGGCTGCCCGCTGGCCAGATCATGGCGGAACAGCAGGCCCACGTGCTGGCCGTCGCTGGTTTCGATCACCTGGGGCAGGCCGTCGGGCGTGTAGTGGACGCGCAGCCAGTGGCCGTTGGGGTCGATCAGGCCGATCAGCACCAGGGTGTCGGCCTGGGGTGGGCGTTGCGAGGACTCCGGCAGGCTGAGTTGGTCGGGCGCCAGACCCTGCTGCTGGGCAAGACGCTCCACGGCTGCATTGAAGGCGGCGGCATCGCGGGCCTCGCGCGCGTCGCGCTGCGGCTGCTCTGCGAAGTCCGACGGGCCCAGGCCAAACACCAGGCGCAGGCCGTCGGGGCTGAGCAGCTCCAGCAGGTTGCGCTCCGGCCGCGACAGCGTGGTGTGCTCGTAGGGCGAGAAGAAGGCGTCGCCGATCTCAAGCCGCGGGAAACGCACACGGCGGCCTTGGGCATCAACAAATACGAAAGCGTCGGGTTCGATATCGACCCGGAACGACAGCGGCAGGGTCCAACCGCGGCCCAGCCAGCCGGCATCGGCGTTCATGGACACATAGCTGCGCTGCCAGGCCAGCGGCAGCGGCGCATCCAGTACGAAGTCGAGCTCGGCCTCGGCTTCGAGCACGAGGCTGCCGTGGATCTTGTTGATATGGCTCATGGGCAACTCAAGCAGGCGACCGCAGCGCCGCCGTTGGCGCGGCCGGGCACGCTGTCATTGCGCGCGGTGGTAGCGGCCGCGCCGCTGGGGGCATCTGATGCAGGCGTGCGAGTCGCGGCTGCGGCCGGCGCAGGGGCAGGTGCGTTGTTGGTAGCGGCAGGCCGGTTTCTGCTGGCTTCGATGCGGTCGCCGATCTTGTCGCTGAGGCTGCCAAGCCGGCCGGCGGTCAGGCGCGCCATCGTGCCAAGCCTGGAGGCGGCGCTGGCGGCGCCTTTGGTCACCAGCACATCGGCGGCGACGGCTGCGCCCACCTGGGCTACCGCGACCGTGGCCTCGGCCTTGGCGGTTCCGTAGACCTCGCCCAGTTTCTCGGACATCGGGCTGGGATCCGCCATGAGCTCGGCCAGCGCACCACTGGCCTCGCATTCGAATTCCTCGAACAACTCGTTCAGCCATTCCTTGCAGGCGTCGAGAATCTCGGCATAGGGTAGATCGCGGGCGAACTCGTAGAGGGCCTGGGCGCCCTCTGCGACGCTGATGGCGCCGCGGGCGATGTCCTGCAGGATCGCGTCGCTGCTGACGTAGTTCCACGCGCTGCCGGCACTGTTGATGGCCCAGCCGCCCGCTGCCACGGCGTCGTCGATGATGGCGCCCGAGCTGACGTAGTTCCAGGTTGAGCTGGCCGCGCCCTTGGTCCAATCCCAGGCAGATCCCGCAGCGCCCTTGGTCCAGTCCCAGGCGCGGCCCATCCAGTTCTTGGTGCGATCGGCGTACTCGGCAAGGCGGGCTTGCGCCGCGGCCGTTGAGCTGCGGTCGAACCGGTAGAGAAATTTCAGCGGATCACTGCGGAACTCATCCACCATCTGCTCAGCCAGTGCCTGGATCAAGCCTTGAAAAGCCGCGCTGCAGTCCGCGTGGGGGCCGTCGAGTACCCCCGTGTTGAGGGCGGCGGGTGCAGGTGTCCCCGAAATCGGAAAGAACTCGCCGATGTGCCCATGGGAGGTGGCAAAGCTGTTCTCCACCGGATTGAAGGGCAGGTATTCGCCCGGCACGAACACGCCGATCAGCGGGTCGACGGCGATCGAGTGCTTGAGGAACAGCGGCGAGGAGTTGCCGCGGGTGGCAGCCGCGACGTTGATGGACTTGTCGAGGGTGATGGCCGGCACGGTGGGAACCCGGCGTTGGCCAAACGGAGTCGCCACCAGCGTCGGCGAGACCACCGTGACGAAGTGCTCGACCGTGGCCTCGGCCTTGACGGGATTACCCATGCGCGCGCTCTCCGGACAGGGGGGCATACTCGGCGCAGCGCACGCTGACCTGCTTCAAATCGTCCTGCAGCGGCACGATGACGTGATAGCGCAGGGCAAGGGTTCGCCGGTCGAGGTCGATGTGGACGGTGTCCAGCGCCATCACGCGGGCGCGCGTCTGGCTCTCCGAGAAGCTGGCGGTGGCCATGGCCGAGATCGGCGGAATGCGCAGCTGCAGCGGGCCCTCGGCGCAGAAGCCATGCAGCTCGATCTTCTCGTCCTCGCGAAGAAACCGATCAAGCTGCTGGTCAGGCGGTGCCACCTGCCAGTAGCGCATGTCCATGTCGAGCGGCATGCCCGGCAGGCCCTGTGCCAGATGATCCTCCCAGCTACCCGCGTGGCGCTGTCGCTGGGGAAAAAATCCCGGCACCGGCCCCGTGCCGCCCACCGGCACGTCCTTGCCGAAGCCGGTGATGGCGCCATCCCAGGCCTCAATGCGCGCCGCCGGGATCGGGCGATCCGTGGGCGGCCGAGAGCGCCCGATGAAGCCCGTGCCAAAGGGGTTGTCCGCGTAGTACTCGCCTTCCTCGAAGTGCTCGCGATGTGCATCGATCACGCCGCCGTAGGCGTTCTCGTACAGCAGGGGCACTGACTCGCAGGGGGAGGGCGTGGACAGCGTCCATCCTGCCAGCAGGCGGTGCTCCCAGACTCTTGGCCCGAGCAAGCGCAGCCGCTTGCGCTTGCCCGGCAGGCGCAGCTCGGCGTCCCAGCCGGTGCTGGGCTTGCCGCCCGGCGGGCGCGCGCTGCCCAGCACCAGCACGTCGGTGCCCGGTTTGTAGGGGATCAGGTCGCCGCCACTGACAAGGCTGGAGCGCATCGGGCGATCCAGCCAGGCTTCGTCGAGCTCGAGCGGGGGCTGCCGCAGCAGTTTGCGCAGCCGGCCTTGCGCATCGAACAGCAAACTGACCTTGGCGCTGACGCAGAGGTAGGGGTTGCCGTGCCAGAAGCGGCGCTCCACCGCCTGCACGGGAAACAGGGACTGATTGACGACGACGGTCATGGCGCGATCAGTTCAGGTCGATCTTCTTGCCGTCGATATCCACCACGGCCTCGCCCTTGATCCCGATCTTCACGCCCTCCAGCGTGATCGTGCCGTCTGCCTGCAGCACCAGCTTGGAGCTGCCGACCTGCAGCATCACCGACTCCTTGTCCATGACCAGAACGCTGCCGCCGCCCACGCTGAAGGTGAGCGTGTCGCCCACGGTAGAGGTGTGGTTCTTGCCGATGGTGTCGGCGCGCGACATCCCGACCACGCTGGCCAGCATGGCGCCTACGTTGCGGCTGTAGCCCAGGCCGATGTTGGTCATCTTGGCCAGCCCCACGTTCTGTATCGAGGCCATGCCGATGGTCTCGGTCTTGATCTTGCCGACCTTGATGGACCAGTTCCTGCCGATCTTGTCGCTCTCGTTGCGGCCGACCTTCTTGCTGCGGTTCTTGCCGACCGTCACCGACTCGTTGCCGCCGACGGTGCGGCTGCGGTGCTTGCCCACCACGTGCGTCTGGTTGTCGCCGATGCTGACCGATTCGTTCTTGCCGACGTCCTCGTTGCGGTGGTCGCCGATGCTGATCGTTTCGTTGTGGTCGACGCGCTCGGCGCGGTCGTTGTGGACGGTAATCGTCTCGTTGTTGTCGACGGTTTCCGTGCGATCGCGCTTGATGTGGCTGGTCTCGTCGCGGTCGATGGTCTTGCTGCGATCACGGCCCACCCAGTGAGTCTCGTCGTTCTCGACCTCGATGTCCTGATTGCGCTCGGCGTGCAGCCAGACCTGCTCCTCGCCGCGCTTGTCCTCGAAGCGCAGGGCGTTGGCGGTTTCGTAGTTGCCGCCCAGCGTGGAGCGGGTCAGGAAGCCCGACTGCGTGGCCGCGCCCGGCAGCTGCCAGGGGTGCGGCTGCTGGCCGTTGTAGACGCGGCCGACGATGATCGGCTGGTCCGGGTCGCCGTTGAGGTAGTCGACGATCA
>JAKOMQ010000004.1 GCA_022241605.1 Aquimonas sp.
CACCTCGATCTCGAGGTCTCGCTCGGCCAGCAGCTTCTTCAGGCGCGCGTTTTCCTGCTGCAACGTCCGCAGCTGTTTGACGTCGGCGGTCTCCAGCTTGCCGTAGCGCTTGCGCCAGACGTACAGCGTCTGCTCGCTGATGCCGTGCTTCTTGGCAACCTCCGCAACCGGCGACTTGTCGGCCTCACGGAGGATCTTGACCATCTGCTCTTCGGTGAATCGGGACTTGCGCATGGGCTCCTCGCTGATGTCAGGAGCCATCCTCTCAACTTTCAACTGGTCCGAGAATCGCCGGGCAGGTCACCGCCGTGCGCGAGGCCCGCCGCACTGGCGCCGAAGGCTGAGCCGCATGGCGACGCTGCGCGTGGTGCTGGACACCAACGTCCTGCTGTCCGGCATCGCCTATCCGGCCAGCGTGCCGGGCAAGATCCTCGCGGCGTGGCGGCACGGTTCGGTCGAGGTGCTGCTGTCCGACTACATCCTGGGCGAACTCCGTCGTGTGCTGCCCAAGCTGGCGCATCGGCATGGGCTGAGCGCAGGCGAGATTGATGACCTGGTGGATGCGCTGTCGATCCAGGCGGAAGTGATCGAACCCGCATCCAGCACCACCCCAGACCTGCGCGACCCGAAGGACCACGACGTGCTCGGCACCCTGCTGGCGGCGCCGCAAACCAGCGCTGCCGACTACCTGATCACCGGCGACAAAGACCTGCTCGCGCTGGGCGACCCGCACCCGATCCGCTCGCCCGCGGACTTCTGGGCGAAGCATGCGGGGCTGTGAGACGGATGTTGACAGCGGACCGGCTCGGGATCGCTGACAAGTGCGCGATCTGTGAACCGGGGCGCGGATGCTACGAAGCTAGACCTGACCCTCGCGCCTACGTGACCCTCGCGCCTACGCAATGGCGGGCGGCGCAATGGTGACCCTCGCGTCCGATCATGGCTAGAGCCAACGCGCTCGACAAAACCGAATACACGAATGCAGCCGCTTGCTCAGGCGCGGGAAGAGCGGGTCAGCAGGAAACAAAGAAAAGCCGACTCGTCAGCGGTTGACGGGGGAGTCAATACACGCATAGTTAGACGTTCCTCGCGATAGCGCCCAGGTAGCAGATTCCGTGCTCCACGCGCTGCTTGATGGCTGACAGGGCAGAAAGTGTGTACCGACCGGAAGAGCCGTGGGTGCCGTCGTTGAAGACACGGAATAGCCCGAGGACATTCTTCACATCCTCCGTTACAAACTCGACAGATTCTGCTGTAAGAAGGCCCGCACGTCGCAGCATGAAACGAACCTTCTCGCGACGGATCGGGGCACCTGAATCCGTTTTTTCACAATCTGGGAAGGCATCAATTACGCTCGCGTCCGGCGCATAGTGTTCGAGAATCTGGATGAAGACTTCACGAGCGCTTGTGCAAAAGTGGCGCGCTGCGTCAGGGTTCTGAGGACTTAGGGAAAAGAGCGCTCCCCTCCAACGATCCTGAAGATCGGTCGATACGTCACTCAGGATATCGAGAACCAAGGGATCAGCATCTGGAACCGAGGCGGAGGTTCCGGATGGGTCCTCGTCCGCTTCTAATGCATTTGCCAACTCAATTGAGTTGGCACTTTCCCGCTCGGAGAGGTCGAGAAAATTCGAACCACCCGACACCTGCTCGTACTCTGATTCGCGATGCTCAAGCGCTTCAAAGCGCGTCGACAATAGTACGGCGTCAGATCGAACGACTTGGTAGCGTACTGGAGCGGTGGACGCTTGAAGCTTGCGCAGCTCGTTGACAAGGCGTTGCCGGTTCGCTCTGAGACGATTGTTGTGCGCTCGAACCTCACGATTGTACGCGTCTATTGACCTATTGAAGTTGCTGACTGCCTGACGAAGCTTGGATTGCGCCTGGCGGATCTTGCTGCGGAACTGCGAGGAGTTAAATCGACGTGCCATATGGCCTCCAGAACGTCTAACTCAAAGTAGACGACAGACTGACGTGTAATCTATGGTGCAATGCAGGCGCTACAACGCCCGGCCAAGGAAAATTTGTAACTAAATCATGTATTTGCACGAACCGACAGGCTTCGCTCTGCCGCCAAATCTGGCCATCAGGTACCAGCGAAACCAAGTTCGACCGCACGCTACAACAAGCATCTGCCCGATTCAAACACTGCAGACGCCTTCGCCATCACATTTATCCTGGACGCGCCGGCAACCCGCTTGTCGCTTGAAGGGGGAAAAACAGAAAAACAGGGGTCAGAGTACACTTTCCCAAGCAGCCCGGAGATATCTGACAGCCAACGAAGATCTCGCGCTCAACCTTCTCCAAAAAGTGCACTCTGACCCCTGTTCTCCTGCAGCCACGAAGTCATGCGGGGCCACACCTCGGCTCGAAGACGGCAGCATCGCCTTCCCATGGGATGACGGACCGTTTGGCACGTGTTTGGGCTTGTTTAGGGTAGTCCCGGTGGCCTTCGGTGTAGCTCACGTCATCGTCGGTCAATTCCGCCTGTAGCGAAGCCGGCCAGCGATGGCCGGTAAGTGCGAGATCTGTGAAGCAGGACGCGGATGCTACGAAGCTAGACCTGACCCCGTTGTTTCCTTCTCGGCTGCGAACCTGACCCCCTTCTCGGCTGCGAGGGTTTAGGCCTCAGTCTTTGGCACTGGTGGTCGATCTAGTAGTTTGAACTCGCAAAGGTCAACTCCAAAGTTCTTACGAAAAACACCGTTCACTCGTTCCATAAACTCTGGGTCGTTTGGGGAGGACGTGAGCCAGGAGTAGTCGAGGTTAAACGTGCCTGAATTTAGAACCCACTGCTTGCTGAGGTCGTACAGAATGATTGCGGCGAAGAACTGGTTGAAGACCTCCAACACGTCGTCCTCATTGCGCTCGGGGTGTTTACGGGCGAACAGGGCCCCGTCATCAGCCTTATCGGAGAAAAGTGATTGGTGCCTCAACCAAAATTCTCGCTGTCTCTCTCCGCCGCCCTTGGTGAGCCAGTAGGCCGTCCAGCAGAAGAACTCTGGAGCCTCAAGGCGATCGCTCAAAAACATCAGAAACTCGCCGGTGAGGACTCTGAGGACTATGTTGTTTGGCGTGAACCTGAACGATTTGTGCTGCTCAATCAGACTGGCCGACTCGCGATTGACGCTCGCGTGGTGCCAGAGTTTATTGAGGTCATCCATATGGTTCCCAAGGCCTGTCAATGCGCCGAGCCTTTGCGCAAGCGCTCGATACTCTTGTGAAGAATAATTCTTAACAAAGGTACGAAGTTCTGGAGCTTCTGACGCCACTGCCTTACAAAGGATGGCAAACCTAACTCCAGGATTGGCTTCCATAAAGAAATCCTCGTAGGCGTCTATCGGCGCGGGAAATGCGGCTGTCGGATTAATGGACATGTCGCAGATGAAGAGAAAGAGAGCAACCAACGGGTCAACTAGTTCCGCTGGCTCAGGCGACTCAGAGATTTTCAGAAAGGCTCGGAACGCCGCTCCATAGACTCCATCTAGCATCCCGCTTTTCTTCGCGTCGGCGATTGTGAGTCCGTCGGATCTAAGTGCCAGAAACTGCAGTTGAATGAACCTAGCCTGGCCTTCGTATAGATCAAGAAGTCCGACTGGGGCACGAATGATCTCGGACCCGTAGTGATAGCCGCGAACCTTTCGGTCTGCAAGCTGTGCCAAATTATCAACCAGAATCTTTGGGTCGGGGAATAGAGATCCGTTCGGGTCTATTAGTTCTCGAATAGCCCCGACAATCAGTGCGTATGTTATGATGAACGAGTGGCCGGCTGCCACGAAGTACGGATTATAATAGATCTCCTCCTCTAACGCGGGCTTCAGAGTTATGGCCAGATAGAACTCGGTGTCCATAAAGTTATTTGTCACCGTGTTGGCGACAAGGCCCATCTCGGTCGAGTCCGTAGGTAGGAGTCCGAGTTCTCCGCGAAGGGCAAGGGTTTGAATCGGCTTTTGGGGCCCGAGAATTGTCATGATCTGACGAAGCTCAGACATGTTTGCGTGAGTCTGTATCGGGTAGAGAATGCTTCGGATGAATCCACTCGTCGAGCCCTTGTGCTGCCACCAGTGCACGGTTTCGTGGATAAACGTCGAATAGGCCTGCAGTTCCTCGCCTGTGTAAGTTGTCTCTCCGCGTTCCGACTTCTCGACAACCCTATTCACAAGCTCGTGAACAACTGGGCTCAATCGAAGAGCGAAGCGCTGGCTCTCGTATAGACCCCGTGCGTTCAGGCAGGCCGAGAAGGTGTCAAGGCAAGGTTCGCCGAGCAGCTCCTCGTACAAGCTTGGGTCAAGCAATAGCGTTGGCCTCGACGGATTCATCATTTTGACGGTATTTTTTGAGCGACGTGATTTTCTGCGTGAAACTTCTGAGGCGTGTATCGTACGGCCTAGCGTCACGATAAGGGGCCGCGGCGCGGCGACGTATCAGGAATCATGGAAGGACCTCCCCGCAGTCCGCTTGAACGAAGTCAGGTTTTGCTCTTGCGAGCTCGATCCTTGATTCGTCGCAGCACGACCTTTGGGTCCTCGGCAAACGTTGGGAGAAACTCATCAAACAAGTTAGCAATAGCCAGAAGCGCATCATCAACTTCGGGCGAGCTGCAGCGCTTTGCAACTACACGAGCAGCTAGGATCCCCCGATAAAATGAATGCAGTAGGACGTCGATACACTCTCCCATGCGGGGGGTGCCAGCGAGGCCCCTGGTAAAGTATCGGCCTACTCCACCAGATACACCATAGGCCTCCATTATGTGTGGATATGCACCATGGACGTACCCTGAGAACGATCTGTGAATTACTTTGGAGCTTTGCTTTGAGTCGTATGGGTTAAGCGGTGCGGCAACATCAGCAGCGATCGCGGCCTGAATTTTCTCGCGCTTGAGTCTGTTCCTTGCGGTGTTGGTATTGAGTGGATCGTTCGGCCGAGCGAACTCTTCTTGAAAGAACTCGCGCACCATCTGAAGCTGATCTTCGCTTGGGGAGTCTCCAGCTCCCCGGGCTCGACTAAGGTAGAAGATATCTTCAACCGACTCGTCAATACACCTTGCCAGGATGAATGTTTCATAGATTTGGCCGGAATCTAGCAGCACCAAGACTGCATTGTTGAGGCTACACAATCGCACGCACTTTAGGTAACTCATAAGCAGATCATCCTGCTGACGATGCCGAAAAACGGGCATGCCATCCAACTCGACAAGCTCAGGGGATTTAAAATGCTGACCGAGTTCAAGAACATTCCGCTCAATGCTTGCGCTTGCGACGTGAAGGAGCTTGACAGGATTCATTGGCAGAACCTAAAAAGATAGACGAAAAACTGACATGTAACCTTGTCGTTTAATCCAGAAGCGACAACGCTAGGTCCAAGAAGAATCCTCGATCCATCCGAGTGCATCCCAACAGACAGGTTTCACCCCGCCACCCAATCTGGCCATCGCGCACCAGGCAGAACACCCGCCACGCCACGCTACAACAAGCCTCAGCCCGCTTCAAACACCGCAGACGCTGAGGCAAGCGCCCTCGCGTTTAGCCTGGACGCGCCGGCAAGCCGCTTCTCGCTTGGAGGTGACTCAATACAAATCCCCCGGATCCACATCCAAACTCCACCGCACCCCCCGCCCGCTCTTCAACCCAAACAACTCCGCATTCCAAGCCCGCAGCACCGCCTGCAGCCCCGGCCTCAACTTCGCCGACAAGAGCATCTGAGCCCGCATCCGTCCCGCCCGTCGCGCCATCGGTGCCGGCATCGGTGCATGCACCTCGACGCTCAGCGACGGGTCGGCTGAAACCAGAGCCCGCGCCGCCGCATACGCCTCCCGCATAAACAGCTGCAGCGCATCCTCGCGATGGCTGTCGACGCGCAGCAGCGCCAGATGCGCAAACGGCGGGAAACCCGCGGCCTCGCGCTCCGCCAGTTCGAGCTTGGCAAACGCCGGGTAGCCGCCGGCCAGCAGGGTCGCCAGCAGCGGGTGCTCGGGGTGGTGGGTCTGCAGCAGCACTTCGCCCGGGGCCTGGGCGCGGCCGGCGCGGCCGCTGACTTGGACGAGCAGCTGGGCCAGCTTTTCGGCGGCGCGGAAGTCGGCGCTGAACAGGCCTTCGTCGATGGTGACGACCACCACCAGCGAGAGCTTGGCCAGGTCATGGCCCTTGGCCAGCATCTGGGTGCCGACCATCAGGCCGGCGCCGTCGCCCAAGGTGGCGAAGTGGCGGGCCAGGTCGGCCTGGTCGCGGGTGGTCTCGCTGTCGATGCGCACCAGGGGGGCGTCGGGGAAGCGTTCGGCCAGGGCCACTTCGACGCGCTCGGTGCCGGCGCCCTGCGGCATCAGGGCCAGGCTGCCGCAGTCGGGGCAGGCCGTCGGCGCGCGTTCGCGGTGGCCGCAGTGGTGGCAGATGAGTCGATCGCGGCCGTGCAGGGTCAGCGCGGCGTCGCAGCGGCTGCAGTTGGCGCGGTAGCCGCAGTCGTGGCAGAGCAGGGCGGGGGCGTAGCCGCGGCGGTTGCGAAACACCAGGGCTTGTTCGCCGCGCTGCAGGCACTCGGCAATCGCCTGGAAGGCCGGCTCGCTCAGGCCGTGGGTCAGCCGCTGGCGGCGCGCGTCCAGCACGCGCACCCGCGGCGCCTGCGCGGCGGCGGCGCGTTTTTTCAGCTGCAGCAGGGCGAGGCGGCCGCTGCGCGCCAGCTGCAGGGTTTCCAGCGCGGGCGTGGCGCTGCCCAGCACCACCGGGATGCCCAGGGCCTTGGCGCGCACCAGGGCGAAGTCGCGGGCGTGGTAGCGGAAGCCGTCCTGCTGCTTGTAGCTGCTGTCGTGCTCCTCGTCGATGATGATCAGCCCGGGCTGCGGCAGCGGCGCGAACACGGCCGAGCGGGTGCCGACCAGCACGCGGGCCTCGCCGCGGCGCATGGCTGTCCAGGCGCGCGCGCGGGCGCCCTCGGCCATGCCGGAATGGAAGCTGTGCACCTCCACCGACAGGCGCTGCTGGAAGCGCCGCAGGGTCTGCGGGGTGAGCCCGATCTCGGGCACCAGGATCAGGGCCTGTTCGCCGCGGGCCAGCGCGGCCTCGATGGCGTCCAGATACACCTCGGTCTTGCCGGAGCCGGTGACGCCTTCCAGCAGGATCGGGTCGAACTGGCCGAGCGCCGCGCGGATGCGTTCGGCGGCGGCGGTCTGTTCGGGGTTGAGCGCGGGCGGTGCGCGTTCGGGCGTGCGTTGTGCATTCGCGCCCAGGCATTCCTCGACGAAGCCGCGGCCCATCAGGCTGCGCAGGGCGGGGCGCCAGTCGGGCAGGCGCTGGTTGAGCGCGCTGGCATCCAGGGCGCCGGCTTCGGCCAGCCAGTCAGCCAATAGCCGTGGACGCCCACCCGCGCGCAGCTGGCGCAGGTTGGCGGTGCCGATGGCGGTCAGCCGCCAGGCCAGGGGTGCGGTGTCGGGCAGGGGCTTGCCCTGGCGCATGTCGACCGGCAGTGCGGCGGCCAGCACCTCGCCCAGCGGCCTTTGGTAGTAGCTGGCGGCCCAGCGCAGGCTGGCCAGCAGTTCGCCGGCCAGTAGAGGCTCGATGTCGAGGCGCTCGATCGCGGGCTTGAGCTTGGCCGGGTCGATCTCGGGCGGGCCGACTTCGGCGACCACGCCGATGGCGGTGCCGCGGCCGAAGGGCACGCGGACGCGGCAGCCGATCCAGCCGGCGTCGATCTTCGCCCGCGCGGGCGGGGCGTAGTCGAACAGCCGCGGCAGCGGCAGGGGCAGGGCGACGCGGAGGGCGGGCGCGGGCGGCATCGGGCAAGAGTGTAGCGGCGCGGGTCGCGCGCTCCGGCATCCGCGGCCTCAGTTAGAGGGTGTCCTTGCGGCGCAGCTTCACGAAGATGCCCCAAGCGCCTGCCAGCGTGGGAGTTTTTCCCTTATCCACACAGCCTGTGGATAACTCGGTGGATGAAGTCCTGATGAAGGCCCCGCCGGGGCTTTGGCGCTTGGGCTTCCGGGATTGTGGCTAAATTTTGACCACCTTTAAAAAACCCTATAAATCAATGGGTTGAAATACACCAAGTGGCGGTCCCGCGGGAGCGTGGCCGGCGCGGACGGGTGCAGCGCCGCCACCGGCAGGCCGGTAGCCGCCTGTGCACAAGTCAATTTGCCCGGGAGCCCAGCAGGCAGGCGGGAGAGCAGATTCGTGACGGCTGTCAAGCTGCATTGCCGCGAGCGGGAGCACGTCCATGCCTGAACCGGCGCGTGCTGTGCCAGCGGGTACACTCCCGACCCCGATTACCGCCTGGAAGCGCGCCGTGTCCGCAGGACCCCCCACCGCTGCTGAAGCAGCCGCCCTTTGTGCGGCCTGGTGGCGGGTGGAGCGCGGACCGGTGAGCGTGCCGCAGGTGGCGGCCTCGGGCGCGTGGCTCGAAGTGCATGCTGCCCTTATCGCGGACCGCGGCAGCGGCGCCGAGCCGCGCCTGCCGGCCGCCAGCCCGCTGGTGCTCCTCCAGTGGGCGCGGCTGCCTGCCGGCATGCGTGATCTGCTCGTCCTGCGTGAAGTCGGCGGACTGCCGCTGGCCGAGTTCGCCGAACGCTGGTCACTGAGCCCGGACGCACCAACGCGGGCGTTCCGTGCGGCGGCGTCCGCACTGGAGGACGCCTGTGGCCCGCACTGGCAGCGGGCCTTGGCCGAGTCGTTTGCGGCGCTTGCGGCCATGCCCTCCGCGCCGACGCCCTCAGGCCTGCTGCGCGTGCCGGTGCCGGCGATGGAAGCCACCCCGCCCGTGCGGTCATCGCCTGCACCCGTCCGCGCCCGGCCGCCTGAGCCCGCGCCGATGCCTTTGCGCGGTCGGCCACGTGCCCGCAGTCCGCGCCGACGCTGGCCGGTCCTGCTTATCGCGGCGGCCGTGATCGGCGCGCTGGGCTGGGCCCTGACGCCGCAGCTTGATCCCGTGCAGCGGCGCCTGCAGGCGCCGCCTGCGCCTGCGCTGGTGATCGAAGAGACGGTGCCGTTGTCCTCTCCGGATTTCGCGCTGTGGGCGGATGCCGCCGAATTCGAGGTGCTGGATGCGCTCGATCTGCTGCTTTGGCGAGCCCAGCAGGCCGGCTTCGCGCTGGCGGCCGCGCCACAGCAGCAGCTGCCCGGCGGCCCGCTGCCGTCGCCTGCGGAAAGCGCCGTGCTGGCGCCGTGGGCGGGAGCATGGGCAGGGCTCGACCCGGCACGGCAGGCGCTGCTGGCGACCAACGCGACGCGTTGGGATGCGCTGGACGAGACCGCGCGCGAGCGCTTCGAGCAGCGCCGCGCGTCGTTTGCTGCGCTGCCTCCATTGCAGCGTGCCGCCCTGCGCGAGCGCTTTATGGCGTGGTCGGCGCTGCCGCCCGCGCTGCAGGCCGAGTTGGTCGCCCTGTGGGCGGATTACCGGCGGGCGCCGGCCGAAGTGCAGACGCGCCTACTCGAGGAATTCAGGCAGTTGCCGGATGCAGTACGCCGCGGCCTGCTGGCCGGCAAGCCGCCGGAGCTTGCGGCCACCGCCCGTGCCGCATTCGGCTTTGTGCCCGAGGAAGCCCGCGAGCCCACGTTGGAAATGCTGCGCGGCCTTGATGAAGCCGAGTTGCGCCTGCTGGAGGCCATGGGTGGGCGCCTCGACAGCTCTGGGCGCGAGCGCCTGCGGGAGGAGCTGCTGGCGGCGCCGGCCGCCGAGCGCGGCGCGCGCGTGCGCAGCGCCGCGCGCGGCGTCGGGCTGGGGCGTTAGCCTAGCCCGCCGCTGCGCACGGCAGGAAAACCTGCAGCCCGCCAAAACCCTCGCGCCGCAGCACGGGCGCGCTGCGGCCCGGTGCATGCAGTGGTGGGCTCAGAGGGTTGGAAAGATCGAGACGCTGTCGCGAGGGCGTCCAGCGCCGGCCAAGGCAGGGCGATAGGTTTTTCACGGGCTGGCCGGCAACAGCCGCACCGGGCTGAGATAGGGGCACGCGGCGGCTGGCGAAGTATTCGCGGCTGAGAGCATGTGAACAAACCATCCGCCTGCTGCGGCCGCCGCTGAACGCCGGTGGCGGCAGCGCGCTACGCGAATTCCGCGGTCATTTGGCCCGCAGAACTCCCTTGAATTCGCGCAGCGCGCCTTGCCACGAACGCCCAGCGCCGCCCTCGCGACGGCATCTGGGTTTTTTCACACGCTCTGAGGTGGCCGGGCTTCAGCAGCAGCGGCCCCAAGGTGCGGAAGATCCGGCCGTCGACGTTGAACACGCTGTCGCCTAAGTCACCAGGATCGAGCTGAAGTGGCGCACCCGCCCTTGGTGGGCTGGCTGCAGGCATCGCAGGGTTCGCGGTAGAGCGGCGCACCGCAGTTCTTGCACTGCCGCGGCGGGGGCGTGACGCTGGCGTCCGCGGTCGGGCCGGAGCTGGCCGAAGGCGTTTCCATGCCGCGGTCTCGCTGAAAGCGCGAACCTTCCCGCGCCGCCGCGTACCATAGCGCCCCCGCCATCGCGGTCGCTACGCAATGTCTTCCCCCCGCCCCCGCCTGCGCCGCCTCGGTTCCGAGGTGGTCGCCACCGCTGTGCTGGCTTTTCCGCTCGTGCTTGGCCAGCTGTCGTCGATGATGATGAACGTCATCGACACGGTGCTGGCTGGCCGTCATTCGGCGCTGACCCAGGCGGCGGTGGCGATCGGCACCGCGGTGTGGTCGATTGCGATCCTGGTGGTGATCGGTGTGCTGATGGCGATCCCGCCCAGCGTCGCTCAGCTGGACGGCGCCGGCCGGCGCGCCGAAATCGGTGCCCTGTTCCGCCAGGCCGTGTGGCTGGCGCTGGCGCTGGGCCTGCTGCTGTGGGTGTTCATCGCCAACGCGCAGTGGCTGCTGGAATGGGCCGGCGTGGCCGAGGAGGTGCGGCCGCAGGCGCTGGGCTTCCTGCGCGGGGTGGCGCCCGGCGCGCCGGCGCTGGCGCTGTTCTTCGCCTTCCGCTACCTGAGCGAAGGTGTGTCCCTGACCAAGCCGACCATGGTGATCGGGGTCGGAGGCCTGTTCCTGCTGGCGCCGCTGGGCTATGCGCTGATGTTCGGCCGCTTCGGCGCGCCTGAGCTTGGCGCCCATGGCCTCGGCATCGCCACCGCCTGCACCCTGTGGGCGCAGGCGGTCACCTATGGCCTGTGGCTCAGCCGCGGCGCCGGCTATGCCGACCTCGGCCTGTTCACCCGCTTCGACTGGCCGCGCTGGGCGCCAATCGCCGAGCTGCTGCGGATCGGCCTGCCGATGGGCTTCTCGGTATTCATGGAGGGCAGCCTGTTCGTGGCCACCGCGCTCATCATCGGCAGCCTTGGCACCCTGCAGACTGCCGCCCACCAGGTGGCGGTGAATCTGGCCTCGGTGGCCTTCATGATTCCGCTGGGCGTGGCCATGGCCACCACGGTGCGGGTGGGCAACGCCATGGGCCGTGGCGACCACGCTGGCGTCGGCTGGGCCGGCGCCGCCGGCTATGCGATCACCGCGGCGACGCAGTTGGCCTCGGCGCTGGTGCTGCTGTTCGGCGCCAGCCTCATCGCCGGGCTGTGGACCCGCGATGTCGCAGTGGCGGCGCTGGCCGCCCAGCTGATGGTGCTGGCCGCGGCCTTCCAGTTTTCCGACGGCCTGCAGGCGGCTTCGGCCGGCGCCCTGCGTGGGCTCAAGGACACCCGCGTACCGGCCCTGATCACGGTCACTGCCTACTGGGGCCTGGGCATGCCGCTGGGCTATTGGCTTGGTATCGTGCAGGGTCAGGGTGCGCACGGCATGTGGTACGGCCTGATCCTGGGCCTTTCCGCGGCGGCCGTTCTGCTTACCGCCCGCTTCCTGCGTCTGGCCAAGCGGCTGCGCCGGCACGGCAGCCTCACCCGCCCGACATGACCATCCGGGCTTGCAAGCGTGGTCACGGGACGGCACCGTGCAGCGTCAACTCCAGCCCGCTGGCCGCCGTGGCCGGCATCCAACCCGAAAGCGAACTCCCATGAGCGATCGAAAGCGCGGCGCCTTCCTCAACTTCGTCCTGTTCAGCTGGGACGCCCTCAACTTCAGTCGACGGCTGATCCTGAACCTGCTGTTGCTTGCCCTGCTTGTGTTTGTGCTGATCGCCAGCCTGCGCAGTGGCCCCAAGCTGGAGGAGCGCAGCGCTTTCGTGCTGGCGCCGCAGGGGCGGATCGTCGAGCAATTCACCTCCGACCCGGTTTCGCGCGCGCTGGCGCCACTGACTGGCGGCCAGGTGCAGGAGGTCCAGCTGCGTGATCTGGTGCGCGCCATCGACGGCGCGGCCGCCGACGAACGTATTGAACGCATGTACCTGCGCGTCGACCAACTCCAGGGCGGCGGTTTCGCGGCCCTGCGCGAAGTCGGCGCAGCGCTGTCCCGCTTCAAGGAAGCCGGCAAGCAGATCGTGGCGTATGCGGATTCAATGAGCCAGGGCGGCTACTACCTGGCCGCGCACGCCGATGAGGTCTACCTGCACCCGTCCGGCGCTGCCCTGCTGGAGGGCATCGGCCGCTACCGGCCGTATTACCGCGAGGGCCTGCAGGACAAGCTCGGCGTCACCGTGCACCTGTTCAAGGTCGGCGAGTACAAGAGCGCCGCCGAGCCCTTCGTGCTGGACGGCCCCTCCGATGAGGCCAGCGAGGCCGACCTGCACTGGATGAACGATCTCTGGACCCGCTACCTGAACGAGGTCGCTGCGCTGCGCGGGCTGGATGCTGCCGAGCTGTCGGCGCGCGTCAACGCGCTGGATTCGGAAGTGGAAGCGGTGCAGGGCGACCTCGGCCGCCTGGCCGTGGAGATGGGCCTGGTGGACGGCCTCAAGACCATCGACGAAGTGCGTGCGCTGATGATCGAGCGCGGCGTCGAGGACAAGAAGAACAACACCTTCCGCCAGGTCGATCTGCAGGCCTACCTGGGCTTCCTCGACCGCGAGGCTTCGCCCTTCGATCGCCGTCCGCAGGTGGCGGTGGTGGTGGCCCAGGGCGGGATCACCGATGGCCAGCAGCCGGCCGGCACGGTCGGCGGCGTGTCCACTTCGGCGCTGATCCGCAAGGCTCGCGAGGATGACGAGGTCAAGGCACTGGTGTTGCGCGTGGATTCGCCGGGTGGCGGCGTGTTTCCGTCGGAGCAGATCCGTCGCGAGGTCGAGCTGACCCGTGCCGCCGGCAAGCCGGTGGTGGTGTCGATGGCTAACGTGGCGGCCTCGGGCGGCTACTGGATCTCGATGAACGCCAACAGCATCTATGCCGACCCGAGCACCATCACCGGCTCGATCGGGATCTTCGGCTTGTTCATGACCGCCGAGCGGGGGCTGGAGCGTATCGGCGTGCGCACCGGCGGTGTCGGCACCACCCCGATCGCGGGTGCCTTCGATCCGACCCGCCCGCTGGAGCCCATGGTTGGTCGAATCATCCAGTCGGTGATCGATGATGGTTACCGGGATTTCATTGGTGGCGTTGCCGAGGCCCGCGGCAAAACTTACGACGAAGCCGATGCCGTCGGCCGTGGCCGCGTCTGGAGCGGCGCGCAAGCGCTGGAGCTGGGCCTGGTCGACAGCCTCGGCGGCCTGCGTGACGCCGTCGCCGAAGCCGCGCGCCTCGCCGAGCTGGAAGAGGGGGCGTTTGCGCTCAAATACGTCGAGCGTGAGCGTTCGCCCTTCGAGCAGTTTCTGACCAGCCTCGGCCGCAACGCCACTGCGCAGGCGATTGCCCACCGTGTGGGCCTGCCTGAAGCCTGGGTGCAGCAGCCCGTGCTGCGGCGCCTTGTCGAAGATCTGGCGCTGATTGCACCGGCCAGCAACGGCCTTCCGGTACGTGTGTTGGCGCACTGCCTCTGCGAACCCGATTGATCCCAGCCGTCTCTGGCCCGCGCCCGTGCGGGGCGGGTCGGAGACGCCGCAGGGTTTCGCGGAGCGATAGCCGAGGTCGGCATCTGCGCGGATCAGCCCGCGAATGTGAACGCATCCTCCGGTACTGCGCTTGCGGCCGGATGTCCAACCCGGTAGCGTTGCAAGGCTTTGCTGCCCAAAAACGGGATACCCCATGCTGTTCCAGCACGTTTCCATCGCCAGCGTGGCGCACATCGACGCCCCGCATTCGCTGAGTTCGGCGGACATCAATACGCAGCTGCGGCCCACGCTTGAGCGCCTGAATATCCGCGCCGACGTGCTGCAGGACATCGCCGGCATTCATTCGCGCCGCATGTGGGACGACGACGTGCTCGCCTCTGACGCCGCCACCATGGCCGCCGAGAAAGCGCTGTCCGAGGCCGGCGTCGAGCGCAACCGCATCGGTCTGCTTGTGAACACGTCGGTCAGCCGCGATTTCCTTGAGCCTTCGACCGCCAGCATCGTCTCCGGCAACCTTGGCCTGCCCGAAACCTGTCAGAACTTCGATGTGGCGAACGCCTGTCTGGCCTTCCTCAACGGCATGGACATCGCCAGCCGCATGATCGAGCGCGGCGAGATCGACTACGCCCTGATCGTCGACGGCGAAACCGCCAATCTGGTCTACAAGCGCACCATCGAGCGGATGCTCAGCCCCACCATCACCGACGAGGAGTTCCGCAGCGAACTCGCGTCGCTGACCCTGGGCTGCGGCGCCGCGGCGATGGTGCTGGCGCGCCGCGAACTGGCGCCGGACGCCCCCCGCTATCGCGGCGGTGTGACCCGCGCCGCCACGCAGTGGAGCCACCTCTGCCGCGGCAACCTCGACCGCATGGTCACCGACACCAAGTCGCTGCTGATCGAAGGCATGAAGCTGGCCCAGGTCACCTTCGGCGCCGCCAAGCAGGCGCTGGGCTGGGTGATCGAAGAGCTCGACGAGTTCGTTGTGCACCAGGTCAGCCGCGTGCATACCGAGGCGCTGCTGAAGACCTTCGGCATCGACCCCAGGAAAGTGCACACGATCTTCCAGGAGCACGGCAACATCGGCCCGGCCTCGGTGCCGATCGTCTTGTCCAAGCTCAAGGAGATGGGCCGCCTGCGCAAGGGCCAGCGCATCGCCCTGCTCGGTATCGGCTCAGGCCTCAACTGCTCGATGGCCGAAGTGGTCTGGTAACGCCCCGAGCGACTTCGCGCCTCAAGAGAGCCCGCGTCCCGTGACGCGGGCTTTTTTGTGGCCTGCGCAACGCTTCGAGCAATGTCGCATGAGAATCGTTGGAGACTCCCCAAGCCAGCGCTGCTGGGCTTCGGGCGTGGCCCAGGCTGATGCTTCACACACGCCTTGCCATGGATTCCTCTCCCATCAAGGGAACTCGATCCATGCGCTTGCTTTCGCGCTTGTCGCTGATCGCATGGCGCGTGATCCAAGCCCGATGCCGTAGCGCGGGCGTCGCTGGGCGTTGGTGGCAACGCATGCTGCGCGCAGCCGTCTTCGGCGCCCAGCGGCGACCGCGGTAAGGCGGTGTACCACCTGCTCTCTGTCCTGACACTCGCCCCGCCTGCGCGGGGCGAGTGGTTTCGGGCGCGTGGCTTGCGCTGCGATCAGGGGAAGTGCGCGATCGGCTGACTGACGTTGCTCGGCATCGTGCCCAGCTCCGCCGTCACATAGTTGCGCACCAGGTTCTGCAGGGTGACCGGGCTCATCGGTGCGCCGCTGGTCGACCAGAACCACCAGGCCCTGGGCGACGGTGCCTGCACGTGCGCGGGGCACTGGTAGTTGCGCGCTACCGCCGCAAACCAGGCCGCGCTGTCGATGTTGGCCCAGCTCTCGCTGTCGCCGCCGTAGCCGCGACCGTAGACCTTGGAGAACGTCTCCAGCTGGAACAGATGGGTCTGGTTGGGCAGCAGGGCGATTGGAGCCGAGCCCGCGGTATCCCAGGACGCATACATGTCCTGCTGACGCGTGCCCTGGCTGCCCTCGCGCTTGATCAAGCCGAACAGGGCGGTGATGGTGTCGTTGACCAGATTGCCCTGCAGCAGACTGGCCGCGGAGCTGCCGTCCATGGCCATGGTCAGTCCAACCTGCGCGGCCGTGGTGAGCACCTGGATCAAGGCCTGCGACTGCCAGTTGGAGCTGGTGAAGCCGGATACCGCGACGCCCTTGGAGAACAGGGTCTGCTGCGGCGGCGGGCCGGGCGGGTCGTAGCGCAGCATGGCCAGGTCGGCGGCCAGCGAGCGTGCCTCCTTGGACCAGGGCCCACCAAAGGCCACCCGCTGGTGCACGCGGCTGCCGTAGCTGATCCGGCTGGCGAGCTGGCCGCTGCAGACGTTGCCGCTGCACTCGACCCCACCGGGCTGGCCGTTGCGGGTGCAGTGCATGCGCACCCGCATCTCCGCGTAGTTGGTGTTCTTGCTGCGCTCGGCCTCGTAGGTCGTGTGTCGGCTGCGCCGATAGAAGTCGATGTCCTTGGCGGCCCCGCGCGCAGCCACCCGGTAGTTCAGCTGCTGGCGCTTGACCCGGAAGCTGCCCCAGGAATGGTTGTAGTTCTCATTGATCTCGACCTGCCAGGGGTCAGGCTGGTGGGGAAAGGTCGCCACGGTCCAGCAGGTGCAGTTCTTGAGCGGATCCCAGGGCATCGCGATCACGTCGAACAGCCGGCGTGCCTCGCTGCTCAGGGCCGCGTCGTCGAGGCTGTCCACGAACGCCTCAAGCGACACCCCGCGCGAAGCCGGGCTGGGCGCCTCGCGCTCGAAGGCCGCCACCAGCTCCGGCTGGCGGCTGCGCGCCCAGCGCTCGAAATCCAGGCCGCTCGGCTCCAGCTCGGCCTGCAGCAGGGCATAGTCACGCTCATGGCCGGAGATCAGCTGGGCCAGGGCCTCGGCATCGGTCTGATCCTCGGCCGGAAGCGTCGCCATGATCCCTTCGTAGGCCTGCGGATAGCTCAGCTGCAGATGCTCCAGCAGGCCGCGGCCGCGCAGGGCGCCTTTGACATCGCGGACGTAGTCATGCAGCGCCTCCGGGTGCGTCTCCAGCGCCAGCCACTCCAGGCTGGTCGCCGGATCGGACCAGTGCTCCAGCGCCAGCATCAGCGATTCCGACACCAGCAGCGGCGAATCGCCCGCCGGTTTCTCTTCGGCAGCCTGCGCCGCGCCGCCCGGCGCGGCCGCCAACACCCCCATCAGAATGACGCCGGCGGCCGCCGGCAGCAGTCGATCCAACACACTGTTCATTTGCGTTCCTCCCCGCAGTGGGCGGACGTGGACTGCGTCCGCCCGGTGGCAAAGGCTGCCGGTTGGCAGCGCGATCCACGCTAGTGGGCGAGTGGGCTCAGCGACAGGACGAGCCGGGGAACATCCGGGAACAGAACGGGAACGCAAGCGATCAAGTGTGAGCAGCCGCACGCAGGCCCTGCGCGCAGCATCACGAAGCCGGTGGATCAGGCCAGCAGCCGCTCCAACATTTCGCCGCTGTCGGCAGACAGCGCGTGGCCGGCGAGCTCGCGCAGGCCGGCCTCGATGCGCGCCTGACGGCCGGCGTCCAGGCGCCGCCAGGCCTCCAGTGCACCCAGCAGGCGCGAGGCGACCTGAGGGTTGAGCGCATCCAGCAGCGGCACCTGCGCGAACAGCAGGCGGTAGCCGCCGCCGTCGCCGCGGTGGAATGCCGCCGGATTGGCGCGGATGAAGCTGCCGAGCAGGGCGCGCACGCGGTTGGGATTGCGCGGCAGCCAGTGCGGCCCGGCCAAGAGCGCCAGTACCGCGTCCAGCGTTTCTGGCTGCGGCCGGGTGGCCACCGTGGCAATCCATTTGTCGTTGAGCAGCAGATCCTCCCCGACCCGAGCCTGGAAGGCGCTGATCGCTGCCTCCGCCTGCGGGGCGCCGCCGTGCACCAGGGCGGTGAGCGCCGCCAGCCGGTCGGTGAGGGTGGCGGCGTGCTCGAACTGCGCCCAGGCGCGCTCGCCCTCGGGCTCAAGCAGAGCCAGCGCCTTCAGGCAGGTGTTCTTGAGTCGGCGCGCGGCCGCGGCCGTGGCGTCGAGCGCCTCCGGTGCTTGTGCGGCCAGCTCGGCGTAGCGCGCCGCCAGTGCCTCGGCGTGGTTCTGCGCCAGTCGCAGCTGCAGGCGCTGGCGGGCTGCCAGCAACGCATCCACATCCACCTGTGGGCGGGCATCCACCAGCACCTCGAACTCCGGCAGCTGCCAGCACAGGGCGACGAAGCTCGGGTCGAGCGCGCGGTCGCGGAGCAGGCTGCCCAGGGCCTCGGACAGGGCTGTGGCATGGGCCTCGGAATCGTCCAGCAGCGCCGTTGCCGCCAGGCTCTGCAGCGCGTCCCAGCGACACAGCGGGTCGCGCTCGATCCGGGCCAGCCGGGCCAGATCCCTCGGCGCGTAGTCGAAGCGCAGGCGCACCGGCGCCGACAGGCCCTGCAGGACAGCGGCCAGCGGCGGCGTATCGAGGCCCTCCCACACCAGCCGGTGGCGGGCGCCGGTCAGCTCGATCAGGCCCGGCCGCAGGGCAGCGTCGGACTCGGGCAGGGTCTCGATTGGAGCGTCGTCGGCGGCATACAGGGCGAAGGCCAGCGGAATGTGCAGCGGCTGCTTGTCGGCCTGGTCGGGCGTCGGCGCAGTGTGCTGCTCGATCTCCAGCGTGTAGCGCCGCGACTGCGCGTCGAAGCGGGCCTCGATGCGCAGCTCGGGCGTGCCGCTTTGTGCGTACCAGCGCTCGAACTGGACGAGATCGCGGCCGCTGGCCTCACGCATGCAGTCGAGGAAGGCGTCGACGCTGGCGGCCTGGCCATCCCAGCGCTCGAAGTAGAGATCGCAGCCGCGGCGGAAGGTCTCCTCGCCCAGCAGGGTGTGCAGCATGCGCACCACCTCGGCGCCCTTCTCGTAGACCGTGGCAGTGTAGAAATTGTTGATCTCGCGGTAGCTGTCCGGCCGCACGGGGTGCGCCAGTGCGCCGGCGTCCTCGGGGAACTGGCGCATGCGCAGCAGGCGCACGTCCTCGATGCGCTTGACCGCGCGGGAGCGCAGGTCGGCGGTGAACTCCTGGTCGCGGAACACGGTGAAGCCTTCCTTCAGCGACAGCTGGAACCAGTCGCGCACGGTCACCCGGTTGCCGCTCCAGTTGTGGAAGTACTCGTGCCCGATCACCGCCTCCACGGCTTCGAAGTCGGCGTCGGTGGCGCTGTCGATATCGGCCAGGATGTAGCGCGCATTGAAGATGTTGAGGCCCTTGTTCTCCATCGCGCCCATGGTGAAATCCTGGGCGGCGACGATGTTGAACACATCGAGGTCGTAGCAGCGCCCAAAGCGCTGCTCGTCCCAGCGCATGGCGCGCAGGGTGGCGCCCAGCGCGTACTCGCAGCGCGGCGCAAAGCCGGGCTCGGCCCAGACGTTGACCTCCACGTGCCGGCCCTCGTCGGTGGTGAAGGGCGCGGACACGCGCTCCATGCGGCCGGCGGCGATAGCGAACAGGTAGCTGGGCTTGGGGTGCGGATCCTGCCAGCGCGCGTAGTGGCGGCCGTCTTCCAGTTCACCACTGCCGGCCGGGTTGCCGTTGGCGAGCAGCACCGGATAGCGACTGCGTTCGGCGCGCAGCTCGACGGCGTAGACGCTGAGCACGTCCGGGCGGTCAATGAGGAAGGTCATGCGGCGGAAGCCTTCGGCCTCGCACTGGGTCAGCAGTAGGGCGCCGCTGGTGTAGAGGCCCTCCAGCGCAGTGTTCGCCGAAGGCGCGATCGCCACCCGGCTGCGCAGCACGCAGGCGCGCTGCACGCCCGGCAGCGTCAGCCGGCCATCTTCGTGGCGGTAGTCCTGGGCGCCCAGCACGCGGCCGTCGATCGACAGCTCAAGCAGCTCCAGGCCCTCGCCATGAAGCACCAGTGGCGCGCCGGGCTGCGCCGGATCCGGCTGCAGCGCCAGCTCCGCCTCCACCACGCTGCGCTCTGCGTCCAGCTCGAACACCAGCCCGACCCGCGGAATCCGCCAGGCCGGCGGGCGGTAGTCGAGGCGTTGGACGGGCGCCGATGCGTTGTGGCCTTCCATGGGGTCTCCGAAGCGGTGATTGAGGCGGGGGTCGGCAAGACTGCCACGATCCCGGCCCGGATGCCGGGCATCTGAGTCGGCACGGGCATACTGCACGGCCATCGCCAGCAAGAGCCTGCACGGCCCGTGACCGCCTTCGACCCCGCCCGCCATGTTCCCGATCTCGACGACATCCGCGCGGCCGCCGCGCGGATCGCGCCCTATGCCGTGGTCACGCCGGTGCTGCGCTCAGGCTCGCTGGATCGCCTGGCCGGCTGCCACCTGCACTTCAAGTGCGAGAACTTCCAGCGCATCGGCGCCTTCAAGTTCCGCGGCGCCGCCAATGCGGTGTTCGGATTGAGCGACGCACAGGCCGCGCGCGGCGTGCTGACCCAGAGCAGCGGCAACCACGGCGCCGCCATCGCGCTGGCCTGCCGCCTGCGCGGCATTCCGGCTCGGGTGGTGGTGCCGCGTTCGGCGCCGAAGATCAAGCTGGCGGCAATCCGTGAGTTCGGCGCCGAGATCCTGCCCTGCGATACCCATCAGGCCGCGCGTGATGCCGCCATGGCCGAGGCCCTTGCGCAGACCGGGGCCGAGGTGGTGCATCCCTACAACGATGCGCGGGTGATCGCCGGCCAGGGCACCGCCACGCTCGAGCTGATGCATGCCGTGCCCGGGCTGGACACCGTGATCGCCCCGGTCAGCGGCGGTGGCCTGCTGTCCGGTACCGCCATTGCCGCGCAGTCGCTCAAGCCGGGCATCCGCGTCTACGGCGCTGAGCCCGAGCAGGCCCGCGACGCCCACGACTCACTGGCCAGCGGCGAGCGCATCACCGGTCGCATCGCCGACACCATCTGCGACGGCCTGCGCGCCGAGCTCGGCCCGCTGACCTTCGGCATCCTGCGCCAGCGCGTGGATGCCATCCTGCTGGCCAGCGAGGTCGAGATCATCGCCGCCATGCGCCTGATCTGGGAGCGCCTGAAGATCGTCATCGAGCCCAGCTGCGCGGTGCCGCTGGCGGTGATCCTCAGTAATCCGGCCCTGTTTGCAGGCCGCGAGGTCGGGGTGATCCTGTCCGGCGGCAACGTCGATCTGGATGCGCTGCCGTTCTGAGCCAGCGACCGGCCTGGCTCAGGGCCGGGCTTCCTGCTTGAGGAACACCTGGCTCTCGCGGATGCGCTTGCCCCGGAGGTCCTCCGGGCGGACCAGGCCGAGGCGCCCGTCGTGTTGGACTGTCGTCACCGTACGCAGGTGCCCTACCAGCAGCTCGTTCTCCTGCTCGGGCAGGAACACCACCTGATCGCCCTCGGCCTGCCACTGCCCGCTCGCCTCGCCATAAACGCCCAGGCAGCCATGCCAATCCGCGCTGTAGCTGCCATCCGCCGCCAGCTGCACCCAGACGTTGTAGCCGAGGCCGTCACCGCTGTAGTAGCGGCCAACCAATTGCTCCGGGCTGGCGCGGACAGTGGCGTCGCGCGCGCAGCCGCCTAGGAAGGGCAGGGCGAGGGCTAGGGCGACGGCAGTGGGTTTCCGCATGATCAGTGTGGCCAGTGCTCGGGTCGCACGAACATAGCAGCAACTCGCCCCGCCCTGCACCAGGCGCGAAGGTGCTTGCACCGCCCCCGTTTCGCCCCCAACTCGGGCCGATGGAAACTCCCGCCCCCGCCGCCGATCACCGCCGCACCACCCGCGCGGTGGTGGCCACCCTGCTGCCGTTCCTCAAGCCCTACCGCGGGCGCATCGCGCTGGCGCTGGGCTGCCTGGTGTTCGCCAAGCTGGCCGGCCTGACCGTGCCGATGATCCTCAAGAACCTCGTCGACGGGCTGAACCTGCCCTCCGAGCCCGCCAGCCTGATGCTGGTGCTGCCGGTCGGCCTGCTGCTGGCCTATGGCGCGGCGCGGCTGTCCGAGCGGGTGTTCACCGAGCTGCGGCAGATCGTATTCGCGCGGGTGATGGCGCGCAGCGCACGCACGGTCATGCTGAAGGTGTTCCGCCACCTGCATGCGCTCAGCCTGCGCTTTCATTTGAACCGCAAGACCGGCGGCGTCAGCCGCGACGTCGAGCGCGGCGGCAGCTCGATCTCCGACCTGCTGGACTGGACCCTGTACACCATCTTCCCGACGATCCTCGAAGTCACCCTGGTGACGATCGTGCTGGTGGTGCTCTACGACACCGGCTTCGCCCTGATCACCGGCCTCACCCTGGCCGCCTACGTGGCCTGGACCCTGCGCGTCACCGAGTGGCGCACCAAGTTCTACCGAGCCTCGGTGGAGGCCGACACCGCCGCCAGCGCCTCGGCAGTCGATTCGCTGCTGAACTACGAGACCGTCAAGTACTTCAACAACGAAGAGCACGAGGCCGAGCGCTTCGATTCGAGCCTGCGCATCAAGGAAGAGGCCGACGTGGTCAGCTACAAGACCCTCGCCGTGCTCAACATCGGACAGAACGCGATCATCTCGGTCGGCGTCACTGCGCTGATGTGGCGCGCGGCCTCGGGTGTGGTTTCAGGCGAGCTCACGGTCGGTGATCTGGTGCTGGTCAACGCCTATCTGCTGCAGCTGGCGGCACCGCTGAACTTCCTCGGCATGATGTATCGCGAGGTCAAGCAGGCGCTGACCAACATCGAGAAGCTGTGGAACCTGCTGGACGAGAATCGCGAGGTGCAGGACCGCCCCGACGCGCGCATGCTGCACGCCACGCGGCCGGTGGTCGAGTTCGAGGACGTGCGCTTTGCCTACGACGAGCGCCGCGAGATCCTGCACGGCATCGGCTTTCGCATCCCGGCCGGCGGCACGGTCGCCGTGGTAGGACACTCCGGCAGCGGCAAGAGCACCCTGGCGCGCCTGCTGTACCGCTTCTACGACGTGGGCGCCGGGCATATCCGCATTGATGGCGTGGACATCCGCGACTACACCCAGGACAGCTTGCGCGCGGCCACCGGCATCGTTCCGCAGGACACCGTGCTGTTCAACGATTCGATCCGCTACAACATCCGCTATGGCCGCGTCGATGCCAGCGATGAAGAAGTCGAGGACGCCGCCCGCGCCGCACATATCCACGACTTCATCGCCGCATTGCCCGAGGGTTACGACAGCCCGGTCGGCGAGCGCGGCTTGAAGCTCTCCGGCGGCGAGAAACAGCGCGTGGCGATCGCCCGTGCGCTGCTCAAGAACCCCGCCATCCTGATCTTCGACGAAGCCACCTCGGCGCTGGATTCGAAGTCCGAGCGCGCCATCCAGGCCGAGCTCGACCGCATCCAGCAGGGCCGCACCACGCTCGTCATCGCGCATCGCCTGTCGACCATCATGAACGCCGATCAGATCCTGGTGATGGATGCCGGCCACATCATCGAGCGCGGCACCCACGCCGAGCTGCTGGCCGCCGATGGCCACTACGCGCAAATGTGGCGGCTGCAGCAGCGGGAGGCGAAGCAGGAAGCGACCGCAGCTGCGATCACCGGCTGAAGCCTGAACCAGAACGGGCCGATCGAAGCCCCGAGGGCCGAGCGATTCCGACATCGCGCGAGCTTGTTGGTTTCGGGATAACTATGTACGCTTTACCAGACATAAAGTCCGCTAAAGCAGACACATGCTCAAGATCCTCTGCGTCCTGATCTCAGCCTTCTGTCTTGGGCTCGCGCTGGCCGCACTCGCAGGCCGACTGCCGCTGCCGGCCGGAGTGGGCGGCGCGCTGATCATGCTCATCGCCGCGGTGGCTGTGCGCCGCCGCTGGGGGCTGCTGGCTGAAGCCGCTCCGGGCACGCCGGAGCGCCAGCTGTGGGTGTCTCTGGGCGGCACTGCGATCGTGGCCGGCCATCTGCTGGCGGCGATGTGGCATATCGGACCGCGCATGGTGATGCACACGCCGACGGTGCACGCGCTTGGTATCGACAGCTGGACTCTCGTCGCCGCCGCGGTGCTTGCCTACTGGATCGCCCGCGAACCGCAGCCACGCGCGGATGAGCGAGATGTCTGGATCGGCACCTTCGGGCTGCGCGCGGCGCACCACGCGCTCGTGGCGGTCCTGATCGTCCAGATCCTTGCACTCGGCTTCATCCGTGAAGGCTGGATCGGCGAGCTCTCGCACCCGTCCATCGCCCACGGGCTGATCCTTGCCCTGCTGGCATCGAATCTTGCCGACGCCATCGCCCGCCTTTGGCGGTATGCGCGGGAAGCCGAAGCCGCAGACGAGGGCGCGGAATGAGCGCTACGCCCATCGGCAATCACCTGCGGCGGCTGCGCTTCGAGCACGGGGAGCTCTCGCAGGAAGCGCTGGCTCGCGCGGTCGGCGTGACCCGCCAGACCATCATCGCGATCGAGGGCGGGCGTTACGCGCCTTCGCTGGAGTTGGCGATGCGCTTGGCCCGTGTGTTCAAGCGTGGAGTCGATGAGGTGTTCTTCTGGCAGGAGTACTCGCCACCGAAATAGGCATTGCCATCGCATCGCGCGACGAATCGTGGCTGCGTTTGCCGCGCCTAGTTCAGCGCAAAGCCCCACTCCGACGGCTTACTCAGCGCCTCACCCCTCCCTGGAACACAAGAACATGCCAAGTCGCCTGCCGTCGCTACTGCTGAAGACGTCCCTGTGGACGCTGGCCGCCCTGCTCGCGCTGGTCGCACTCGCCGTGGCCTACGTGCTCTACAACGTCCATAGCTTCGATACCGAAACCTTGCCAGCCCGCCACGGTCAGGTCGATGCGCGCTTGTTCGCCCGCGACAGGGACGCACAACCCTTGATCGTCGGGCTCGGAGGCGCCGAGGGTGGCAACACTTGGGCTCGCGCCTTCTGGAAGCCGCAGCGCGAGCGCTTTCTTGATCAGGGCTACGCCTTCCTGGCGATCGGCTATTTCGGCCTGCCCAACACGCCGGCCGCACTCGATCGCATTGCGCTCGACGGGGTGCACGCAGCGATCCGGAACGCCCAGCAGGATCCACGCGTCAGTTTCGAGTGCGTGATCCTGCTTGGCGGCTCCAAGGGCGCTGAGCTTGCGCTCGTGATGGCAGCCCACTACCCGGACATCGATGCGGTGATCGCGCTGGCGCCCGGCGATACGGTGTTTCCGGCGCATACCGACGCGATGACCACGTCCTCGTGGTCGAAGGATGGACAACCCCTTCCGTTCGCGCCGATGCCGTGGTCGGCCACGCTGGACCTGCTCGGCGGCAATCTCCATGCGGTCATGCAGCGCGTGCTCGCACAGCCCGAGGCGGAGGCTGCCCGCATTCCGGTGGAGCGTATGCAGGCGGCGCTGCTGCTGGTCGCCGCCGACAGCGACGAGATGTGGCCCTCGGTGTGGATGGCGAAGCGCCTGATGGCCCGACTGGACGAGGCAGGGAACCCGTTCCCGCGAACGCTGATCGAAATCGAGGGCGACCATGCCGCGGTCACCCGTCAGTTCGATCAGGTAGAGGCGTTTCTGGAAGCCCAGATGAACTCACGTCCCGCCTGTGCGTCCGACCGATGAGCCGCGCAGCAGTCGACGAGAGGATCGGCTAGGCCCCGCTCTAGCGCTTCCACGACGTGGGCTCCTGCCACATCCGCATCGATGGCGCGGACCTGCTCGACTACACCCAGGACAGCCTGCGTGCCGCCACCCGCATCGTTCCGCAGGACACGGTGCTGTTCAACGACAGCATCCGCTACAACATCCGCTATGGCCACGTCGACGTCGTCAGCCGACGCTGCACGCCCAGGCTGATCCATACCGCCGCCACCATGGCCGCGCCGAACACCCAGCCGGACAACGCGAAGGCCGAGATGCCGGACAGCACCGTGCCGACGGTGCAGCCCAGGCCCACCATCGAGCTCCAGCCCATCAGCACGCCGCCCGCGAGCGCCAGCGGATAGCGGTGCCAGGCCACCGCCTGCGGCCTGAACTGCCCGGCCGCCGTGGCCGCGGCCAGGCTGCCGGCGACCAGCGCCAGCACGAACACGCCGTTGCTGGTCATCAGGCTTTGGATAACCTCGGTGGCGCAGCCGGAGAAGCCGTCCAGGCCCGGCAGGCGACCGCTGATCCAGCCTTGGGCTTCGGCCACGGTGCGTGCGCGGCTGCCGAGTTCGGCGGTGACGCCCAGCGGCTCGGTGCGGAAGTAGGCGAAGGTGCCCAGCAGGCCGATGCCGATGCCGCCCAGCCAAGTCGGCCAGCGTTCGACCAGCACCGCGCGCGCCACCTCGCGCAGGGAGCTGCGTCCAGCTTCGCGCGCTGGCCGCGGCGCCAGCCCGCGCAGCAGCCACAGGGCCAGCGCGCCCAGCAGGGCGGCCTGCAGCAGGGCCGCGCCGCTGTAGCCCAAGGTCGCGGGCAGCCAGACCACCGGCGCCACCGACAGGGTGGATTCGTACAGCGGTTGCCAGCTGAGGAAGCCCAGCGCGAAACCGGCGATTGCGCCGAGCAGGGCCAGTGGCGCCAGCACGGAGCCCTCGCCCAGGCGGTAGAGCTGGGCGCTCAGACACGAGCCCGACAGCGTCATGCCCACGCCGAACGCGGCGCCGGCAGCGACCAGCACCCAGCTCACCGGCCCGATGTGCGCATCCGGCGGCAGTCGGCCCAGGCCGGGGTCGGCCACCCAGGCGCCGAACAGCACCAGGTAGCCCAGGCTGCCCACCGCCAGCGCCGCCAGCAGGCCGAGCACGCCCTGCGTGCCGCGGCCTTCGAAGGCATCGCGCAGGTTGCAGAAGAAGCAGAAGCGCGAGCGCTGCAGCAGCACGCCGAAGGCGAGCCCGGCCAGCAGGGTGAACACCGGGTCGCGGCCGAGGTCCTGGCGGCCGTCGAGGGCGCCCGCCGCCAGCACCGCAGCCAGCACGACCGCGAGCGGGACCAGCACCCTCGGGAGCAGGGTGAGCGTGGGCATGCGAGGCTCAGCCCGTCGCGCGCAGCGCGGCGGGCGCCTCGCCGCGCGTCAGCCAAGGGGGCGGCGGCAGGCCGCGCTCGGCAAGGAAGTCGAGGTTGAACAGTCGTGACTCGTAGCGGCTGGCGCTGTCGCAGAGAATGGTCAGGATGCGGTGGCCGGGGCCCAGCGCGCGTGCCAGCCGGATCGCGCCAGCCACGTTGATGCCGCTGGAGGCGCCCAGGTACAGGCCCTCGCGCCCGATCAGGTCCCACAGCACCGGCAGCAGTTCGCTGTCGGGGATGGTCCAGGCCTCGTCGATGCGCGCGCCTTCAAGGTTGCCGGTGACGCGGTTCTGGCCGATGCCCTCGGTGATCGAACTGCCCGAAGACTTGATCTCGCCGTGCTTGACCCAGTGGCAAATGCCCGCGCCCTCGGGATCGGCCGCGGCGGTGACGATGCCGGCGCGGCGCGCCTTCAGCCAGGACGCCATGCCGGCGAGCGTGCCGCCGGTGCCGACCGCGCAGACGAAGCCATCGATGCGGCCGTCGAGCTGCTGCCAGGCCTCCGGCGCGGTTGATCGCTCGTGGCCTTCGCGGTTGGAGGGGTTGTCCCACTGGTTGGCGTAGAACACGCCGTGCTCGCTGTGCAGCGATCCGGCCAGGCGCCGGGCCTGATGCACGTAGTTGTCCGGGTTGCTGTAGGGCGCGGCGGGCACGGTGCGCAGGTCGGCGCCCGCCGCGCGCAGGGCGGACTTCTTGCCCTCCGACTGGGTCTCGGGCATCACGATGATCGTCGACAGCCCCAGCGCATTGCCGGCAAGCGTCAGGCCGATGCCGGTGTTGCCGGCGGTGCCCTCGACTACGAGGCCGCCGGGCTCGATGTCGCCGCGCGCCAGCGCGTCCAGCAGCATGTACTTGGCAGCGCGGTCCTTGACCGAACCGCCGGGGTTCATGAACTCGCACTTGCCGTAGATCTCGCAGCCGGTCAGCTCCGAGGCCAGGCGCAGGCGGATGATCGGCGTGTTGCCGACGGCGTCGAGAAAGTGGGCGTGGGTGTGCATGTTCGGGTTCCGGTGCTGCGCTGCTGCCTGTACGTCAGCCGGCCACCGCGCTCGCGCACGATGGCCGGCCGATGCGGGGTCGGTTGCAGGTGACTCAGGTGCCGCCCCAGACGGTGCCGGCGGGGTTGGCGATCGGCACGCCCACGGCGTTGCCGTACTCGGTCCAGGAGCCGTCGTACTGGCGCGCCTCGTAGCCCAGGATCTGGGTCAGCACGAACCAGCTGTGCGCCGAGCGCTCGCCGATCCGGCAGTAGACGATCACCGGCTGGCTGCCGTCGATGCCGATCTCGGCATACAGCTGGCGCAGCTCCTCGGCTGATTTGAAGGTGCCGTCCTCGCGCACCACGCTGCCCCAGGGCACGTTCTTGGCGCCGGGAATGTGGCCGGCGCGGATCGCCAGCTCCTGCACGCCCTGCGGCGCGAAGATGCGGCCCTCGAACTCCGCCGGCGAGCGGATGTCGAGCAGCTTGGCCTGGTGCTCGCCCTCGACCACCTGCAGCACGTCGGACAGCCGCGCGCGCAGTTCGCGGTTCACTTCGGCCACGCGGTACTGGCTGGCGGCGTGGCGGGCGGGGCGGCTTGCGAGCTCGCGGTTCTGGCGCTCCCACAGGCCGCGGCCGCCATCCAGCAGGCGCACGTCGGCGTGGCCGTAGTACTTGAAAATCCAGGCGCCCCAGGCGGCGAACCAGTTGTTCTGGTCGCCGTAGAGCACGACCGTGGTGTCGGGGGTGATGCCGGCGCGGGAGAGCAGGGCCTCCCAGTTGTCCTGGCTGGCGATGTCGCGGCGGACCGGATCGACCAGGTCCAGATGCCAGCGGAAATTGACTGCACCGGGGATGTGGCCGCGCTCGAACTTTCCGGGCTCCACGCTGACCTCGATCACGCGGACATCGGGATTGGCGAGGTTGTCGGCCAGCCAGTCGGTGCTGACCAGGGCGCCACTCGCCCAGGCGGTCGAGCCGAGGAGCAGCGCGACCAGCGCCAGCAGGGCGCGGGGCAGGCGGTGTCGCAACAGGGTCTTCATGGCGGATCTCCAGCGCGCCCGGGGCAGGGGATGCGGGCGGAGATGCAGGCTAGCGAGGCAGCCTCCGACGCGTGCGGAGGATTCGAGCGGGTCATATGACCGCGGGGCATTTGCTCGAGTCTGGCCCACACGCAGTGCGCCGGCTCAAGCCGTGCCCTGCAGCAGCCATCGCGCCGATCGCGATCTCTGAAGGGAGGCGCGGCGACCCGAGGAGGCAGAACCGTGCCGCCTCGGGCGCTGGTGCTCGATTCGCCCTGCCGGCGCGCGCTACTGCTCGAAGCCGTCCTCGAACAGCACGCCATCAGTCCGATAGAAGGCGGCATACGTCCCGCTGGCCGTGGCCGACAGCGCGAAGACCTGATCGCCCACCATGTAGATCCACTTGGCCTGCACCGCGTCGCCGCCGCGGCGAGGCCATTCGGGGTCGACTTCGCCATCGGTCGTGGCGACGCGGAACACGCGGGCTGGCCGGTTGCCGCTGCTGTCCAGCGGCCCGAAGCCGCCGAGATAGGCGTACTGGGCCTGTTCGTCCAGGGCAAGGCCGCCAGGCGCCCAGTGGTCGGCCAAGGTGCTCAACACCTCACCTTCCGGCGCGCCCGCGGGATCGATCCGTCGGATCGACCAGGGTGGCTGCGCGGTGGTCTGGCCCGGAAAGCTGGCATAGATCACTCCGCTTGCCCGGTGCACATCGAAGCCCCCGACTTCGGCGAGGGGAGCGCTGCGGTCCGGCCCGAGGCCGATTGCGGATCCCGGACCGGGAAGCCAGCGATAGAGCATGCGGACCGGCGGCGAGGACGACGGCGGTGGCCAGAACCCGACGCCCCCCACGCTGGAAAACGCGTTGGGTGGAGGCGGTCCACGATCGAGCACGGCGAACCCGCTGGCATCGACGGCGATGCGGCGCGTAGTTCCGAAGGGGAGCCCAGTCGACGTGGAGTTTTGCCCAGCGAACCCGGTGCCCGACCGAAGGCTATTGCGTCTGGCAAGTAACGGCCCATCGTCATGACTGACGATGCCGGATTTGAATTGCGTGTCCAGGTTGATGTTGGAGTAAGTATCCCAGGGCAGGCGCGCCCCGTCGTTCACGCGAACCCCACCGACGATCCACTCACCTTCCGGGAATTGTTCGCCCCAGTCCTGCGGGCGCGGCATCGGTCTGGAGAGGCTGGTGTAGAGCAGATTGCCGTCGGGCGTCAGCGAGAACGCATCCGGCGTGCCGAAGAAGTCCATGAAGGGGCCATCAATCCGCTGGCCCTGTGCGTTGAGGCGGAGCGTTCCCCAGAGCCGGCTGCCCGACACTGCATGGGTGAATTCTCCGAACACCAGGGTGCCGCCAGAACCGATGGGAATTGCGCCATACAGGGCCACGTTCTCAGTCGTGCCGAGCGCAGCAAGGCTGGCGGCGGGCGCTCCGCTTTCGGCGGAAAGTGCCAGCGCCCCGATGGCACCCGTCTGCGAGGAACGCATGGACCCGAGCAGGATCAGGCGCTCGCCCGACAGGATCATGCGCGCGCCGCGGCCGGCGATTTGCGGCGAGGCGAAGCCCGGGGCGACGCTGTTGCTCGCTGGGTCGTCGAACCTGACGAGCCCACTGAGCGACGGAGCCACATTTGGTCCAAGCGATGAGGGCCAGCCGGTCAACACATAGGGGCGATCCTGCGCATCGAAGGCGATTTGTTCCACATTGATGTTTGCCCACGAAAAGAAAGAGTACTCGGTGGTGCCGTCCTCCCGCAGGCGGTGGACCTGGTCGCTGGCGCTGACGAAAACCGCGCCCGTCGAGTCCAGGGCGATTGCCCTGACATGGTACGAGGACCAGCGGCCTCCGACGATTGGCCGCGCCGCGAACGCGGTATCCACAGTGAGCGTTCCCGCATTGAGCCGGATCAAGCCACGGCGCAGGCTGCCGTTGACGAACTCGAAGGCACCGCCGACAAGAACGCGGCCATCGTCGAGGATCTGGATGTCGAACACCGCGTCGCTCAAGCGATGCAGCACCTGGTAGGCGCCTGAGGTGGTATCGATGAGCAGCAGCTCACGCGTGCTGTTCGTACCCGGGCGATGAACCGCAAGCAGGTCGCCATTTGGCAGGACGGCGAGATTCTCGATAGCGCCAGGGCTTGACTGCCCATTGCCGGGCGAGAGCGCCCATACATCTAGCTGGCCCCCGAGGCTCAGTCGCGCAAGGCGCGGTCGATCCAGACCCTCGATGCTGGTGAAGCCGCCTCCAACGTACAGCCACTGCCCGTCGGCATCGAAGGCAACAGCCAGCGCGCTCTCAATGGCAGGGCCCCAGCCCTGCACACGCTCAAGCTGCGCGTTGAACCGCAGCATGCGGCTGTCGACCGCGTTACTGCCGACATGGGTGGTGTCACTGGCGATAACGAATCCGCCGTCCGGCAGCACCGCCACATCGTGAACCGTGCTGGGCTTCAGCAGCACCTCATCTACGAGGCGTGCCTGAGCGAAGACCTCTTGAGCGGGAGTCGACGCGAGCAGAAAGCAAAGCCAGCATCCGACAAAGAGTCGAAACATGAATGCGTCCACCTGATTGAAATGAAAGAAGATGCCTGCGCGTTACCGCGCGCGCCGGATCTTGCCAGAAATTCCCCAGCCGCGCGTCGAGGGTGAGGCCGTCCACGCCGCAGCGCCACAAACCGCTGGCGCCGGGCCTTGAGGCAAGGCTTGAGGGTGCCGGCAGCGGACAGCCCTCGGGGCTGCTGGCTTCGGGGGCCGCGTCTGCCTCGTTAGCGTCTCGAGTGAGCGTGCCCAGCACAGACTCTGGCTCGACCAGCAGCTGGCCAAGCCAGGTGCCCAGCTGCAGGTTGGGATCGGCGTGACCCACCCGGGCTCGTGCTAGTGCGGCTTCATCCTCGCGTGGCCTAGCCATTCCGCGCGTACCTGGCTCAAGCCGTCGCGCCTCTGGGCAGCGCCCGCCGCCTGTGTTCTTAAGCGAACAGACGCCGCCCGGTTTCGCTGTCAGCGTGGGCGGCGTCCCACCGCGGATGTTCACATCCATCGACAGGTTGCGGGCCGCTCCCACCCGAGAGATGCAGAGGCCGCATGCGACTGTCTGACTTCATTCGATCGAAGATCGAGACCATCCTGGTCGACTGGGATGCGTTCGCGAAAACGCTGGATTCCGGCGCGCAGATGGACTGGACCGAGCTGCGCGATCACGCCCGCGAGATGCTGCTGGCGATGGCCGAGGACATCGAGCGCGATCAAAGCCCATCGGAACAGGCTGCCAAAGCCAAGGGTGAGGATGCAGACAACGGCGGCAATTCCTGGGCAAAGGTCCATGGGCGCGGCCGCAAGGTCAGCGGCTTCGATGTCAACGAGACGGTTGCCGAGTTCCGGGCGCTGCGTGCGAGCGTTGTGCTCCATTGGACCAAGGCCCGGGGCCAGATCGCCGGCGATGACCTGGAGGACCTGACGCGCTTTCATGAGGCCATCGACCAGGCCGTCGCCGAGTCGCTCGAGCAGTACAGCGCAGCGCGGGAGATGGAAATCCGACTGTTCGAGGCCGTGCTTCGCGCATCGCCGGATCCAATCTACGTGCTGGATCGAGATGGCGCCTACATCTACGCCAACAAGGCCACGTCAGAGCTGTTGGACCTGCCGACCGAGTCAATCATCGGTCACACCAGCGCTGAGCTTGGGCTGCCTTTTGCCGACAGGCTTCACGCAGAGCATCAGCAGGTTGTCGCCCATCTCTGTACCCGCCGCGGTGAGACCGCCCACGTCTATCCGTCGGGCCTGGAGCGGTGCTTCGAGTACCTGCTTGCGCCGGTGCTGAGCGTCCAGGGTGAGTTCGAGGCAGCGGTATGCGTGTCGCGCGATATCTCCGACCGGATACGGGCCGGGGTGGAGATCTCGCACAACGCGCACCATGACCTGCTGACGGGCCTGCCGAATCGGCGACTGCTGCTCGACCGCCTCGGTCAGGCCTCCCGGCAGGCAATCCGAAGCCACCGCATGCTGGCCGTGCTGTTCCTGGATCTGGACGGTTTCAAGCAAGTCAACGACAGCTTCGGTCATGAAGCCGGCGACCACCTGCTCATTGAAGTGGCCGCTCGGCTGAAGGGCTGTGTCCGGCAGGAGGACACCGTGGCCCGATTGGGTGGCGACGAGTTCACCGTGATTCTCGCCGGCGTCTGGCAACGTCAGGATGTCGAACTCGTTGCCCACTCGATCATCGCCGCGCTGGCGATGCCGTTCCCGATCGCCGAGCAGTCTGCCCACATCTCCGCCAGCATCGGCTGCGCCCTGTTCCCCGAGCACGGTGCATCACCGGAGGCCCTGCTGCGCGCCGCTGATCAGGCGATGTTCAGAGCCAAGAAATCAGCGTCCAGTCGGTTCCTTTTCCATGGGACGAGTGAGCCAATTCACAACGCTGCCAACTAAAGCCGGCTTCAGCGACGTTGCCGGAGTTCATCCACCCGTGATTTGTCGCAAGGACCTTGTGGGTTTTCGTGATTTCCAGCAAGCCTCGTGGGATGCAGGCAGAGTTCCACCATGTCCAACGGCGTCTTTTGGGGCGATTCCGCCCTGCGCGTCGTCGCCTTGGCCCCATCAGTGCTCCTCCTTGCGCCTTGATCCGCACCCGACTCCACCGTCAGCCAGCCGCCGATCTTTCGCGCGCGGCACGCTGGATGAGTCTCGCTGCATGCCTGTGCTCTACCCCTCACGTCGGTATGTAATCGAACCAGTTTCGAGGCCGTTGCCGCTCAATGCGCCGGATCTGCGACGCACGCTCAAGCCTCGGTCTCGGGGTGCGGCTAAGCTCTCTCGGCCACCCGCTCTGTGTCGGGTCGCGGAGCGCACATTGCACGCCAGTGTTTCTGGATTCGCGTTGAGGATCTCGAGCATCGTACTGGCGGCAATGCTGGCGGTGGCGGCACCCTGCAGCGCGGCCGGCGACCCAGCCCGGTTCGATGACATCATCCGATCCGTCGAGCGTTCCGAGCGGGTGATCTTCAACGCCGAGTCAGCGGCTCCGGTAATCGAGGAGCTGGTCGAGTACCTGCCCCCCGACGACCTGGAGCGGCGCGCACGCCTCGATGGCCTGAAGTGTTCGTGGTCCTTTCCTGAGCAACCAGACGAGTGTCTGGCCTTTGCGGAAGCGCGCCTGGCGGTCTATGAGGAGGCGGAGCATTTTGCGGGCATTGCCCGGATGCTGCGCTGCCGGGCAATCCTGAAGGCGGAAAGCGGCGCGTTCGCCGAAGGCCTCGCGGATCTGCATGCCGCCGTGGCGGCGGCTTCCACTGCGGACGATTCTCTGCTGCTCGCTGAGGTGCTCCGCTCACGTGGCGATGCAAGATCCTTCCATGGCGACTTCGGGCAGGCCTTGGATGACCTGCTTGCTGCCTATCGTTTGCTTGAGGCCGCAGGTGAGCCTGGCCTTGCTGCTCAGCTGGATTTCGACATCGGCGCGGTCTACCGCAGGCTCGGCGCATACGACGAGGCCGTTCCCTATCTGATGCGCGAAATTGACGCTGCCGAGGCCACTGGGAATGCACGTCGTGCCGCGATGGCGCACCTTCAGCTCGGCTTCGCCTATCTTGATCAGGGGCACGGCGAAAAGGCGGAAATCCACTTCCTCCGCGGGGTGGAGCGCGCGCGCATTACGGGTAGTGAAGTGCTGGTCGGGGACAGCCTGTTGGCGCTGGGTTTATCGCTCAATCTCCAGGGCGAACACGAACGGGCACTGGCGGTGCTCTTCGATGCGAAGGCCTCACACGATCGCGTCGGATACGCCTTGAACCACGTCATGACCCAGCTGCAGCGAGGCGTGGCGCTCGCCGGCCTCGGGCGTCACCGCGAGGCCGTGGCCGAGTTCGAAACGGTGGAGCCTGCTCTGGTTGAGCGCGACCAGCAGCGGTACCTCGCTCTTTTGTACCCGGCCCGGGCCGAGAGCCTCGAAGCGACCGGTCGCCTCGCCGAAGCGCTTGCGGACTGGCGTGCCTACAATCAGGTGCGCGACCGTCTCGATCAGCGGAGCCAGCGCCATCGCGCCGACCTGCTGCGCGTCCAGTTCGATGTCTCCCGCCGCGAAATCGAAACCGAGCGCCTGCGCACGGAAACCCTGCTTCAGGAGGAGCGCTTCATCGCGATGTCCAGGACGCGGACCTGGCAGACGCTGGCGCTTGTGCTCGGCGCCGTTCTGGGAATGGTTCTGGTGCTTGCGCTGCTCGCGCTCGTGGCACGGGCGCGGCGCCTGCAGGTGATGGCGATGACCGACCAGCTCACCGGGGTGGCGAACCGCCGGCGGGTCGAGCTCTACCTCGCCGATCAGCTGCGACTGCACCGGCGCCATGCCCGCCCCTTGTCGGTGATCAGCCTTGACATCGATCATTTCAAGCAGGTCAACGACAGCTGCGGCCATCCCGCGGGCGACGTGGTGTTGCAGCGGGTGGTCCGGGCCGGGCAAGAAAGCCTGCTGAGGGCAGGCGACCTGATCGGGCGCACCGGCGGGGAGGAGTTCCTGATGGTGCTTCCTGGCACGCCCATGGAAGCCGCAAGAATGGTGGCCCAGCGTCTGCGTGCTGCAGTCGAGGCGATGGACACTTCGGACGTGATCGGGCAGTCGAATGTAACCATCAGCCTCGGCGTGGCAATGGCGCGAGCCGGCGACTCGGTCAAGGATTTGCAGGCGCGCGTCGACGATGCCCTGTACAGGGCCAAGCAGGGTGGTCGCAACCGGGTAGAGGTCCAAGGCGCATGACGATCCCTGCTTTCAGCTCAAGCCCAATCCACCCGTGACCTCGCGCGGCGGGATCGTGGGTATCGACAAGCGGCGCGCGAAGCCCGCATGCACGGCTTGCCCATCAACGCTGAGCGCGTGTGAGAACCATCCGCCGACAGCGACCGGCGCTGAACCCCCGTAGCGGCAGCCCGCTGCGCGAATGCTGCGGCCTCCGGCTCGGCGGACCTCATTCAGTTGACGCATCGCGCCTACTCACGAACGCCCGATGACGCCTTCGCTCCGGCGCTCGAACAGTTCACACGCCCTGCGGCATCCGTTGTCCTGAAGCACACCGAATTTCGGCCGAAGCGCCCAAGCCGCCGCCGCACGCCACAAAGCAGACCGCTCGTGGCTGGGCTCAAGCCACCGCTGCGGCGGCCGGCCACAGCCAAGCGAAACTGCCCGCCACCAACAGCGCATAGATCAGCGCGTCGAGCAGGTACTTGGCGGTGGTGGACCATGCATGGCCGTACCAGATGGAGTAGGGCACCACGCCCCAGCCGAAGGCGAGAAAGGCGACCGGGGCGATGAAGCCGAACACGCGGAGGTACTCGGCCCCCGCCGGCAGCGCAAGCGTGGCGCACCAGGCGATCAGCACGCAGCCGATGACAAAGAACAGAATCTGCTGACCGACCAGCTTGCCCATATTGGGCATGCCGTTAGGAAAGACCGTGACAAAGGCCACCGGACCCGCAGCGAACTTCGCCTGCATCTCCGGTTCGCCCATCTTCGCCATATCGACGCAGTAGGGAATCGAGTGAACGCCGGGCCTCGGCGCGCCGCGGCCAATGCTGGCGGCCACCTCGGTCTCGTTCGAAAGCGGGCGATAGTCGCTGTTGTGGTACTTCAGCAGCATGTGGATCAGCGCGCTGGCGATCCAGGCCAGCACGCCGCCAAGCAGGATCGGCATCCAGAGTTCGACCAGACTGACGCCCATGACGGGGTACTCCGCTGTGAGGTGGTCGCAAGATCGCGCGATCCGTGCGGGCGTGCAAGCACGGTCGTGCGTGCAAGGCGTAGCGGCACAAAGACAAACATGCCGACCTCAGGAAGCCTCGGATCGCGCGAGTACAGTCGCGATCACAGAGGTGGGGCCTAGCAGCGGCCTGCAGCCGACTCGCATTCAATCTCGCAGACATCAGAACAGGTGCGCGAGCCGCTGGATCAGCAACAGGGCAGCGCCGAAGCAGTCGACACCCAGAAACACAGACTCCGCCTCAGGCGCGCATATCGATCCGGAGCAGAACGGTGGACTTGGCCGGCTCAAGCGCAGTAAGCGCTGCTGCGTGCTTTCCAAACCATGCCAAGGCACGCCCCAGCGCCGCTACCTCACCCAGAATCAGCAGCGCTGGCGATTTCACCGCTTCGCGTTTGGCCGTCTCCGGCAGACTTGCCAGATCGCAGTGGAACACCCGTTGCTCGGCGCGGCTGCCGTTTTCGATCAGGGCGGCCGGCGTGCTGGCGGCGCGGCCGTGGGCCAGTAGGCGTTCGCGTAGGGTGTCCAGCCCGCTGACGCCCATGTAGACGGCCAGTGTCTGCTTCTCCTGCGCCAGCGCGCACCAGTCCAGCGCGTCGATGGAGTTGCGGCAGTGGGCGGTGACGAAGCGAACGGATTGAGCGTGGTCGCGGTGGGTGAGCGGGATGCCTGCATGTGCCGCGCAGGCCAGCGCGGCGGTGATGCCGGGGACGACTTCGTAGGGGATGCCGTGTGCGCGCAGAAACTCGAGCTCCTCGCCGCCGCGGCCGAAGATGAAGGGGTCGCCGCCTTTCAGGCGCACCACCCGCTTGCCCTGGCGCGCGTGTTCGAGCAGCAGGGCGTGGATGCCTTCCTGGGTGGTGTGGTGGGTGCCGGCTTCCTTGGCGACTTCGATGAACTGGGCGTCGCGGCGCGCGAGTTCCAGCACCTCGCGGCTGACCAGGCGGTCGTGCAGGATCACGTCGGCTTCCTGCAGGCGGCGATGGCCCTTGAGCGTGAGCAGGCCGGGGTCGCCGGGGCCGGCGCCGACCAGGCTGACGAAGCCCTCTCTTGAACCCTCAGGTTCGCCGGCTTCTATGAGCTCGATCAGGCAGGCGCGGGCGGAATCCAGCCGCGAGGCGCGCAGCAGTTCGCCGACTTCGCCGGGCCACAGGGTCTCCATGAACTTGCGGCGGCTGGGCACGTGGGAGAAGCGTGCGCGGATGCGGCTGCGGAAGATGCGCAGCAGTTCGGCGAGCTGGCCGAAGCTTTCATCGACGGATTGCTCGATCTTCTCGCGCAGCTGGCGGGCGAGCACGGGGGCGGCACCGCCGCTGCTGATGGCGACGGTCAGCGGGCCGCGGCGGACCACGGCCGGCACCTGCACGCGGGTGAGCTCGGTGTCGTCGACCACGTTGACCCAGAGCCTGCGCGCGGCGCCCTCATCGGCGACGGCGCGGTTGACTTCGACCACGTCGGTGGCGGCAATGGCGAGGAAGACGTCGTCGAGCCAGTGCGGCTGGAACTCGCCTTCGAGGTGGGTGATGCGGCCTTCGGTCTTGAGCTTCTTCAGGGCTTCGTTGAGTTCGGGTGCGCCGACGCGGACGTCGGCGCCGCACTCGATCAGCGGCAGCACCTTGCGCGCCGCGACTTCGCCGCCGCCGACGACCAGGACGGGGCGGCCGGCCAGGTTCAAGAAGAGCGGGTAGAGGGGTGGGGGGGCTTCGGCCGCGTTCGCCCCCTCTCCCCTGGCCCCGACCTTCGCTTCGCTCGGGCTCAGGAGGGCGTCGGCTGCCACTGGCAGCCGACGGGCGCCCTCCATCGGTCCACGAGGGGAGAGGGGAGAAAGACGAGCGACATTCTGGGCGAGTGCTGCATTCGTCGCGTCGTCAGTGGGTCCAGTGTCACTCCTGGGAGCGATTGGTTTGCAGAGTTCAAGCCCCTCTCCCCCTGTGGGAGAGGGCTTGGGGAGAGGGGGTGAGCTTGCAGCAAGTGTTGTTCTGGCGTGCAGTTCCGACTCTGACGAAGTGCTTTGGCTATCTCTGAACGAGTTGGACGAACAGGATGCGAGCGATTTTGAGATGGTGACATTACGAGGTTGGAGGCTGTGCTTCGCCCGGACCCTCTCCCCCGACCCCTCTCCCAGTGGGAGAGGGGAGAGACGCTGCACTTCTTGGATGTGGTGAAGAGAGCGGAGCGCGGCTTCGTTCCCTGCGCGAGTGAGCTCGTTCGCAGCGTGCTGCGAATCCCGGCCCTCGGGCACAGCCCTCGGGCGCTCATCGGCACGCGGACCAGTGGTCCGCAAGCGTGCCTCTTCGCTCCCCAATCCCCAATCCCAGCTCTCATTCATGCAACCCACACTCTCGCTTCAGTCCAAAGAACCGCGTGTCCTCCTCGCGCATGCCGTCGAGCAGGGGGCGGGTGGTGTGGGTGTCGCCGATCGAGACGTAGCCCTGTTCCCACAGCGGGTGGTAGGGCAGGGCGTGTTGGGCGAGATAGTTGCCGACCTCGCGGTCGCTCCAGTCGATGATGGGGTGCAGCTTGAAGCGGCCTTCGCGACGCTGCAGCACGGGCGTGTTGCTGCGGCTTTGCGATTGGGCGCGGCGCAGGCCGGCGAACCAGGTGCCGATGCCGAGCTCGCGCAGGGCGCGCTGCATGGGCTCGGTTTTGTGGATGCGGTTGTAGCGCTCAATTCCTTCCAGCCCCTGCTCCCACAGGCGGCCGTGGCGGGCTTCGATCCAGGCCGGTGAGCGCGCGCTGCGTTCGATGTGCAGCTTGAGCCTGAGCCGGTCAGTCAATGCATCGATGAACCGGTAGGTTTCGGCAAACAGGTAGCCGGTATCGACCACCACTACCGGCAGGCCGGGCGCATGCCGGGTCAGCAGGTGCAGGCTGAGCGCCGCCTGTGCGCCAAAGCTGGACGAAAGCGCGTGGTCGCCGGGAAGATGTTCCAGCCCGAAACGGATGCGCGCGTCGGCATCAAGCCCCTCCAGCCACTCGTTCAGGCGGGCCAGCGCGACGCCGTCGTCGTCAGTGGCGGCGGCGACCAGAGCGTCGAGGTCGGCTGGCGCGCCGCTGATGCGGCTCGTTTGCGCGCTCATGCGGCCAGCACCCTGCGCACCAGCGCCGGTTCGGGCGGCAGCAGGTCGGCGCGCAGCAGGTAGTCGCCAAAGTGCTCGCCGGGCTGGCGCTCGCCGGCGTAGCGGGCGATCAGCGGATCGAGCGCGGCGAGGATCTCGGCTTCGGTGATGTTCTCGCGGTACAGGCGATTGAGGCGCTGGCCGCGGTGATCTGCGCCGATCATCAGGTTGTAGCGGCCGGGCGCCTTGCCGACCAGAGCGATCTCGCCCAGGTAGGGCCGCGAGCAGCCGTTCGGGCAGCCGGAAATGCGCAGCAGGATCGACTGTTCGCCGACTCCGTGGCGATCCAGCAGGGCCTGCACCTTGTCCAAGGCTTCATCGAGGTAGCGCTCGGCTTCTGCCATTGCCAGGCCGCAGGTGGGCATCGAGACGCAGGCGAGCGCCTCGCGTTTCAGCGCGCTGGTCCCCAGTGCGTCCAGCAGGCCGTGCTGGCGCAGCAGCGCATCGATACCGGCGCGTCGCTCAGGCGCGATGTCGGCGATCACCAGGTTCTGGTTGGGCGTCATCCGGAAGTGGCCGCGGTGCACCCTGGCGACCTCGCGCAGGCCGGTCAGATGCGGGCGATCCGCGCTGTCCTGGATGCGCCCGGCGGGGATGCGCAGGGTCAAATGCCAGCGGCCGTTGTCGGCCTCGACCCAGCCGAAGCGGTCGCCGCTGTGGGCGAACTCGAAGGCGCGCGGTGGCTGCAGGCTCACGCCGGAGCGGCGTTCGACTTCGCCTCGGAAGAAGTCGATGCCGTGTTCGTCAATCGTGTACTTCAGTCGCGCGCGCTTGCGGGTGGCGCGGTTGCCGAAATCGCGCTGGGCAGTGACCACGGCCTCGCCGACGCGGATCACGTCTTGGGGGAAAATGAATCCGAGTACGTCGGCGAGGCGTGGATACGTTTCCGCATCGCCATGGGTGCTGCCCATGCCGCCGCCGACGCTGACGTTGTAGCCGGCAAGCGCGCCGTCTTCGACCACCGCGACGAAGCCGAGGTCCTGGCTGAACACGTCGACGTCGTTATGCGGCGGAATCGCGAAGCCGATCTTAAACTTGCGCGGCAGGTAGGTCGGGCCGTAGATGGGTTCGCCCTCGTCGCCGGCGACGCGTTCTTCATCAAGCCAGATTTCGTAGTAGGCGCGGGTGTTGGGCAGCAGATGCTCGGATAGGGCGGCAGCCTGCCGATACACCGTGTCATGCAGCGCCGACAGCAGCGGATTGGCGGCGACTGCGACATTGCGATTGACGTCGCCGCAGGCGGCCAGGGTGTCGATCAGCGAGGCGTTGATCGCCTGCATGGTGGGCTTGAGGTCGCGCTTGATCACGCCGTGGAACTGGAAGGCCTGGCGGGTGGTGATGCGCAGGCCGCGCTCGGCGTAGGTCGTAGCGATGGCGTCGAGCTTCAGCCACTGCTCGGGCGTGATCACCCCGCCCGGCGTGCGCGTGCGGATCATGAAGCTGTGCGCGGGTTCCAGCTTGGCGCGGCGGCGCTCCTCGCGGATGTCGCGATCGTCCTGCTGGTAGCTGCCGTGGTACTTCAGCACCAACTGATCGCTGTCGCGCAGGGCGCCGGTCACCGGATCGGCAAGGCTGTCTTCGACCGTGCCGCGCAGGCCGCGGCTGTCGCGCTTGATGTCTTCGACGGAATGGCTGGCCATGATCTGGACTCAGTAGACGTCGCGGGCGTAGCGCCCGGACTGCTGAAGCTGCTGCAGGGCCTCGTTGGCGGCCTCGGAGCTGCCGAGGCGCTGGGCGAACAGGTCAAACAGGGTCTGGTGCACGTCGCGACCCAGGGCGAGGCTGCCGCAGACGTATAGATGGGCGCCGCCGTCGAGCCACTCGAACAGGCGCGCAGCCTGATCGCGCAGGCGCTGCTGCACGTAGACCCGTGGCTTGGCATCGCGCGAGAACGCCAGATCGATGTGCTGCAGCTCGCCGCGGCGCAGGTGCTCCTGCCACTCGGTCTGATAGAGGAAGTCATCGCGCAGGCTGCGTGCGCCGAACAGCAGCCAGTGGCGGCCGCTGGCGCCTTCGGCGACCCGCTGCTGCACGAAGGCGCGGTAGGGCGCGATGCCGGTGCCAGCGCCAAGCATGATCAGGTCCCGGCCTGCATCCGCGGGCAGGCGGAAGCGCGGGTTTTCCTCGATGAACACGCGGGCGCGGACGCCCGGCTCAAGGTGTGCGAGATGGTGCGAGGCGATGCCCAGGCGCAGCGGGTCGGCGTCCTCTGCACCGACCACGTCGACGGTGAGGTGTACCTCGTCGGCATAGGCCAGCGGGCTCGACGCGATGGAATACAGGCGTGGTGCCATCGGCCGCAGCCCGCGCACAAAGGCCTCGGCATTCCAGTCGCCCGGCCATTCGCGCAGCACGTCGATCAGCTGGTGGCTGGACAGCAGGGCAGACAGTGAGGAGGCCTCGGCAGGGTCGAGCAGGCTGCGCAGCTCGCTGTGGTTCGAGACCGCGCCCAGCGCCACCAGCAGCGGCTTGGCAAGCCGGGTCAGCTCGCGGTGTTCGCTGAGCCAGGCGCGCAGCGGGCGTTCGACGCCATCGAGCGTGAGCGCTGAATCGCCATCGAGCCGGGTGAGTTCGAGCACCGCCTCGACCAAGGGCGGCGGGTTCGGTGCCCACACGCCTAGTGCATCGCCCGGCGCGTAGTGCAGGCCTGCGCCTGCAAGGTTGAATTCAAGGTGGCGCACATCTCGCTGGCTGTCGCGGCCGGTGAGTCGCACCTGCTCGATCAGCTCGGCGGCGTAGGGCCGCTCGCGCGTGTGCAGGGCCGCTGCGACGGTGGGGCGCAGCGGGATGACTGCGGCCGAATGCGCGGCGGGAGCGCTGGGCGTGAGTTGGGCGGCCAACGCCTTCAGGGATTCCAAGGCCCGCGTGCGCCACGGGGTGGCGACCGCATCGATGTCGACATCGGCCTCGCCCAGTGGCTGCAGGCGCTGGGCGCCGAGCTCGGCGAGACGCGAGTCGATCTGGCGACCGGTTTCGCAGAACAGCGGATAGCTGCTGTCGCCGAGGCCCAGCACGGCGTACTTCAGCTCGGCCAGCTTGGGCGCGCGCCGGCCCAGCAGGAACTCGACGAAGCCCAGCGAGTCCTCCGGCGGTTCACCCTCGCCCTGGGTGCTGATCACCACCCACAGCAGGCGCTCGTCCTTGAGCTCGCGGGTCGGGTAGGCATCGGCGCGCACGAGGCGCACTGCGAAGCCGGCACCTTCGGCGACCGCTACCAGGCTCTCGGCGGCGCGCCGGGCATTGCCGGTCTGGCTGCCGTACAGCACGGTCAGCCGCGGCAGGGCCACGGCCTCCGGCAGCGGGGCGGCGTCGCCGTGCGCCAGCCCGCCGCGGGCAAGCCCGGCCGCATAGCCGGACAACCACCACAGGCTGGCCGGGTCGAGGCCGTCCAGCGCGCGGGCGATGGGCGCCAGTGCATTGGCTGCCGGCAGCGGCAGGGAGGTGAGATCGGGCAGTGCGGGCGCGGGCATGGTGGAGCCGGTGTTCGAGCTGGGGAATTCACTGTCCCAGCGGCACGGCCGAGGCTGAAACGCGAAAGCGGTCGCTCGGTATGCCCTTTGCTGCATAAGCCGGCCTGCGCTCGCCTGTGTCCTCAGCCAATTGCATCGACCTGCTGGCCCCGATCCGAGCCGCAGACGGGGGCCACTTCAGGCACAGGCCTCCGGCAATGCCTGCGCGCAGAATGCAAGCCATTGATGCAGCGCCGCATCCGCGGTCGCAGCGTCTGCACATACATTTGTGAAGAATGGTGTGACTTCCAAGCCGGTCCAGTGCTCGCCCGACGGATTTCTCGTGTTTCGGCGTGCCAGCTCCGGCCCCAAGCCCCTCTCCCCCGAGTTCGCCATGTCCAAGTCCGCCCAGCCCTCTATCAACCCATTGCGATCGCTGACACCGCTTTTCGCCCTCCTGCTTGTCGCCTGCGGCGGAGAAAGCGCGCCGGCTGGTCCGGGCGGTGGTGCTGCGGGGATGCCGCCCGTGCCCGTTGTGAGCGTGCAGGCAGAGCGCCAGCCTTGGGTGGAGGTGATCGAGGCGCTCGGCACCACCCAGGCGCGCGAATCCGTGACCGTGACGGCCAAGGTCACCGAAGTGGTGGAGCGGATCCGCTTCAGCGACGGTGATCGCGTCAGTGCCGGCGACCTGCTGGTGGATCTGTCGGGGCGCGCCGAGGTCGCGGGCCTTGAAGAGGCCCAGGCGAACTATCTGGAGACACGGCAGCAGTACCAGCGCCTGGCAGGTCTGGTCGAGGCAGGCACCGTGCCGCGCAGCCAGCTGGACGCCCAGGTCGCGGCCCGCGACTCCGCGCGTGCGCGAGTTGACAGCACGCGCGCACGCCTCGCCGATCGTGTGATCACCGCGCCCTTCGACGGCGTGCTCGGATTCCGCCAGGTCAGCCCGGGCACGCTGGTCACGCCCGGCACGCCGATCGCCACGCTCGATGATGTTTCCGTGATCAAGCTTGATTTCTCGGTGCCTGAGACCTTCCTGTCCGCGCTGGCCGAAGGCCAGACCGTGCGCGCGAGAAGTGCGGCCTTCCCCCAGCGCGAGTTCGTGGGCACCGTGGCCACCGTGGGCTCGCGAATCGACCCGGTGTCGCGTGCAGTGACCGTGCGCGCGGATTTCGGCAATGACGAACAGCTGCTGCGCCCGGGCATGTTGATGACAGTGCGCCTGGAGAAGGCGCCGCGCTCCGCGCTGGTGATCCCCGAGCTTGCGATCGTGCAGGTCGGCAGCCAGGCGCATGTCTTCCGCGTCGAGGAAAGCGGCCAGGTGAGCCGCGCAGACGTCCAAGTGGGGGCGCGGCGGCGCGGCGAGGTCGAGATCGTGCACGGGCTCGATGAAGGCGACCGGGTCGTGGTCGAGGGAACCGTGCGTTTGCGGCCTGGTATGCGCGTGGTCGAGGCGCCGCCGCGCGACGGCGCGCCGCAGGCTGGCTGAGGGAGCACTTCATGATCCTTTCCGATATCTCGATCAAACGGCCGGTGCTCGCCAGCGTGATGAACCTGCTGCTGGTGGTGCTGGGCGTAATGGCCTACAGCACGCTGACCGTGCGCGAGCTGCCCGATATCGATCCGCCCATCGTGTCGGTCGACGTGGGCTACACCGGCGCTTCGGCGGCCGTGGTCGAAACCCGCGTGACCCAGATCCTGGAGGACGCGGTCAGCGGCATCGAGGGCATCGAGACGGTTGATTCACGCAGCCGCAACGGGCGCGCGTCGGTGACCATCGAGTTCGGGCTGAACCGCGAGATCGAAGCCGCCACCAACGACGTCCGCGACGCCATCAGCCGCATCGTCGACCGCCTGCCGCCCGAGGCCGATGCGCCGCAGATCGCCAAGGTGGAGGCCGACGCCCAGCCGATCATGTGGCTCAACATGAACTCCATCCGGATGGACACGCTGGAGCTCACCGATTACGCCGAGCGATACATCACTGATCGCCTGTCGGCGCTGGAGGGCGTTGCCGCGATCCGCGTCGGCGGCCAGCAGCGCTATGCCATGCGTATCTGGATGGACCGCGAAGCGCTGGCAGCGCGTGGCTTGACGGTGGCGGACATCGAGTCGGCGCTGCGACGTGAGAACGTCGAGCTGCCGGCGGGCCGGCTGGAGTCCAGCACCCGTGACTTCACCCTGCGTGTCAACCGCAGCTTCCTGAGCGCCGACGACTTCGCCCAGATCAGCCTCGCCCGTGGTGCCGACGGCTATGTGATCAGGTTGGGTGACGTGGCGCGGGTGGAGCGCGGCTCCTCCGAGCGGCGCGCGTATTTCCGTGGCAACGGCCAGCCCAACCTGGGTCTCGGCATCGTCAAGACCTCCACCGCCAACAGCCTCGACGTGGCCAGTGCGGTGCGTACGGAGGTCGAGCGCATCCAGACCGCCCTGCCCGAGGGCACCACCCTGATCGTGGCTTTCGACACGACCGTGTTCATCGACGCCGCGCTGAAGCGCGTGCAGTGGACCCTGATCGAAGCCATGGTGCTGGTGCTGATCGTGATCTACCTGTTCCTCGGCAGCCTGCGTGCGGCCTTGATCCCCGCGGTGACCGTGCCGGTCTGCCTGATCGCGGCCTTCATGGCGCTGTCGGCGTTCGGCTTCACCATCAACCTGCTGACCCTGCTGGCGCTGGTCTTATGCATAGGACTGGTGGTGGACGACGCCATCGTGGTGCTGGAGAACGTCCAGCGGCGCGCCGACCTTGGGGAGCCGCCACTGGTTGCCGCTCGCCGAGGTACGGCCCAGGTCGCCTTCGCGGTGATCGCCACCACCGCCGTGCTGGTTGCGGTGTTCCTGCCGGTCGCTTTCATGCAGTCCAACGCGGGCCGACTGTTCCGGGAGCTGGCCGTGGCCCTGGCCGGTGCGGTGGCGATTTCGAGTTTCGTGGCGCTCACCCTGACCCCGATGATGTGCTCGAAGCTGGTGCGTCCGAATGAACGACCCAATGCCTTCAACGCGGTGTTTCTCAATTTCATCAAGCGCGTCGGCGACCGCTATTCCGCCCTCGTCGCGTCCATGGTGCGGCTGTCGCGGGCGCGCCTGGTGCTCGGCCTCGGCGTGGCCTTCGCCGTGATCGGCTTCCTGTCGACCGTGTTGTTCTCGGCGGTGCCCAGCGAGCTGGCGCCGGACGAGGATCGCGGCAGTTTCTTCGTGAGCATGCAGGGCCCGGAAGGCGCTGGTTTCGATTACACCGTGAGCCAGGTCCAGCAGATCGAAGAGAAATTGTTCCCGCTGCTTGGCGAAGACGGCCCTCTGGCTCGCGTCAATACCCGCGTGCCGGGTGGCTTTGGTGCCTCCGAAGAAATGCACACCGGCTTCGCCATTGTCATCCTCAAGGACTGGTCCGAGCGCACCATGGACACCGGTCAGGTCATCGACTCGATCCGAGCCGATCTCAACAGCGTGCCCGGCGTGCGCGCGTTCGCGCAGGGCCGCGGCGGCGGACTGGCCGGCGGTCGCGGACAGCCGCTGCAGGTGGTACTGGGCGGGCCGAACTTCGAGGAGCTGTCGGAGTGGCGCGACCGGATGATCGCGCGCATGGAGGACAACCCGGGGATCTTCGCCCCCGACTCCGACTATCAAGAGACGCGGCCACAGATCCGCATCGACATCGACCGCAACCGCGCCGCCGACCTTGGCGTGTCCGTGCAGGAAATCGGCCGCACCCTGGAGACCATGATGGGCTCGCGCCGCGTCACCACCTATGTCGAGGACGGCGAGGAGTACGACGTGGTGCTGCAGGCCGAGCAGGATGCACGCGCCACGATCAGCGATCTCGCCGGCGTCTACGTGCGCTCCGAGCGCACCCGTGAGTTGATCCCGCTGTCGAACCTCGTGCGATTCTCCGAGTTGGCCGAGCCGGGCAGCTTCAACCGGTTCAACCGCTTGCGCGCGATCACCATCTCGGCCAACTTGGCCGGCGGCTACAGCCTCGGCGAGGCGATCGCCTGGGTCGAGCAGACAGCGCGCGAGGAACTGCCTGATTACGCGCAGATCGACTTCAAGGGCCAGTCGCGCGAGTTCATCAAGGCCAGCGGCAGCGTGCTTTTCACCTTCGCCATGGCCCTGCTGGTGGTCTACCTGGTGCTGGCCGCGCAGTTCGAGAGTTTTCTGCATCCGCTGGTGATCATGTTCACCGTGCCGCTGGCGGTGCTGGGGGCGCTCGGCGGGCTGTGGGTGACCGGGGGCACCCTCAATCTGTTCAGTCAGATAGGCATCGTGATGCTGGTAGGGCTTGCCGCCAAGAACGGCATCCTGATGGTGGAGTTCGCCAACCAGCTGCGCGACGCCGGCCGCAACGTGGCGGAGGCGATTGCCGAGGCCGCCGGGGTACGCCTGCGCCCGATCCTGATGACCTCGATCGCCACCATCATGGGTGCGGTCCCGCTGGTGGTCGCGGGCGGCCCGGGCTCGGCGAGTCGCGCCACCATTGGTGTCGTCGTGATTTTCGGCGTGGCCTTCTCGACCCTGCTGTCGCTGTTCGTCATCCCGGCTTTCTATGCGCTGCTTGCACCCTACACCCGTTCGCCCGAGGCGTTGGCGCGGCGGATCGAGAAGCTTGAGTCCGAAGTGCCTGAAGTGGCCGGAGGCCCGGCATGAGCGAGGGCCCGAAATCGCCCTGGGGCCGGCCCAAGCGTGGCCCCGGCGCGAAACCCCCGGTTGCCGGCGCCGACAAGGGGCCATGGCAGCGTCGCGATGGCGATGCAGCCTCGGGCAGCGGCCCAGCCGCTGCGCCCCCGCGGCGTCCTGAGCGGCCTGCGTCCACCAAGCCGGCCTGGAAGGATGCGCCCGAGGGCCGCAGCCGGGCGCCGCGCAGCGGCGAGTCCGAGGGCGGTTGGCGCCGCGACCCGGAGGCCGCCGGCGCCCGTCCTCAGCGCGCGCCCGAGCAGAAGGTCTGCGGCATGAACGCCGCGCTTGCCGCGTTTGCCGCGCGTCCTGACGCACTGCGCAAGGTGTTTCTTGGTGAATCCCGGATCGGCGCGCTGCGCGAGCTGCTGGCCTATTGCGTGGCCAAGCGCCTGGGCTATCGCGTGGTCGAGGACGCCGAGCTCGAACGGGTCAGCGGCAGCAGCCACCACGAGGGCGTCTGCCTGCTGCTGACGCCACCGCCGGCGCTGGATCTGGAGTCCCTGCTGGCCCGTCTGCCGCGTTCGGCGCCGGTGCGCCTGCTGTGGCTGGACGGTGTCGGTAATCCACACAATCTCGGCGCCGTGCTGCGCTCCGCTGCGCATTTCGGTGCTGCCGCCGTGTTGCTTCCACCGTCGTCGCCCTTGAGCCTTTCAGCGGCTGCCGCTCGGGTTGCGGAAGGTGGCGCCGAGCATGTGCCGCTGGTGCGCATCGAGGGTGACGGCGTGCAGGCGGAGCTGGCAGCCTTGGATCGGTTGGCCGAAGCCGGTTTCGTCAGTCTCGCCACGCTGCCGGTCGGCGGCGATGGTCTCTACGCCCACCCGCTGCCGGCGCGCACGGTGTTCGTGCTCGGTGCGGAAGGCGAGGGCATGCAGCAGCGCATCGTCGACCACTGCGCGCGCCGGCTATCGATTCCCGGCAGCGGCCGCGTGGAGAGCCTCAACATCGCCAATGCGGTGGCGGTCCTGCTGGGCGAGCACTGGCGGCAGCATCCTCCCCTGCGCGCCTGATCGCATTCAGCGGCTGTGCGCATAGCCCAGCGGGCCGAGATCCAACTCCGCCAGTGATGCGGGTGCGCGCCACGGCAATCGACCGAGGCAGGGCACCGGCAGCCTCCGGCGCAGGGCTTCGAAGTATTCCTCCGAGTACTCCAGCTCGGGGTCGACGTGGTTGCAGATCCAGCCGGCCAGCTGCGCGCCGTCGGCCTGCAGGGCGGCCAGCGTCAGCAGCGCATGGTTGATGCAGCCGAGGCGCAGGCCCACCACCAGCACCACCGGCAGGTCCAGAGCGCGCACCAGGTCGGCCTGCATCAGGCGATCGTTGAGCGGGGCACACCAGCCGCCGACACCCTCTACCACCACGTCGTCGGCCTTGGCGCGCAGCGCCTCGTGGGCAGCCACAAGCTGCGGCAGGCCGAACGCCACGCCCTCGTGTGCGCAGGCGATCTCGGGCGCGGTGGCGGCCTTCAGGCAGACCGGATTGACCAAGCCGTAGTCGGGCTGGAAGGCACTTGCAGCGATCAGATCCAGTGCGTCCTGATTGACCCAGCCGTGGCGGTTTTCGCGCGCGCCCGACGCCACCGGCTTCATGCCGACCGCGCGGCGGCCGATGCGGCGCAGGGCATGCAGCAAGGCGCAGCTGGCGTGGGTTTTGCCCGAGCCTGTGTCGGTGCCGGTGACAAAGCAGCTGAACTGCATGGGGAACGCCTCTATTTTCTCGTGGTGCCAAGCATAGCGCCGGATGCCGCGCCTGGAGCAGGTCGCGAGGGGGCCGCCTGCTACACTTCAAACGATCCCCAAGATGCGACGAGGCCGTAGCCGAATGTTCCAAGCCGCCGCCCTCACCGGTTCCAAGCCGGAACAGTATGCCGACCTGATCGAGCAGGCCCGCGCCCTGCTCGCCGGGGAGCATGACCGCACCGCCAATGCCGCCAACCTGTCGGCGCTGGCCTTCCACGCACTGCCTGACGTCAACTGGCTGGGCTTTTACTTCTTCGACGGCCGCGAGCTGGTGGTCGGCCCCTTCCAGGGCAAGCCCGCCTGCGTGCGGATCGCGCTTGGCCGGGGCGTCTGCGGCACCGCTGCGGCCACCGGCCGCACCCAGTGCGTGGAGGATGTCGAGGCGTTTCCGGGCCACATTCCCTGCGATGCCGACTCGCGTTCCGAGGTGGTGGTGCCGATGTTCCAAGGCAATCAGCTGATCGGTGTGTTCGATATCGACAGCCCGCTGCCGGCGCGTTTCGATGCCGACGACGTGGCTGGGCTGGAGGCGCTGGCGCAGGTTTTTCTGGAGTCGCTGCGATGAGCAGCGACCGCCTGCGCAACGTCGGGCCGAAGTCCGCCGCCTGGCTGCGTCAGGTGGGTATTCGCACGCCCGAGGAACTGCTTGCGGCAGGTGCGGTAGGCGCTTTCATGAAGGTCAAGCGCGCCGGCTTCAGGCCAAGCCTCAACCTGCTGTATTCGCTGGAAGGCGCCATTCTCGGCTGCCACTGGCAGCAGGTGCCGGAGGCGCGGCGCCAGCAGATGGCGGCCGAGGTCGAGGAACTGAGCGCATTGCTGCCTGATCCGAAGAAAAAGCGTCCAGGGGGCCCGGTCACCTACAGCGAAGGCCCCGCCATGCAGCGCGAGGCCGGCGAGGAAGAGCAGGGTCCCGAGCTCAGCTTCGGCTTCGACGATCCCTGCGCCGGCAGCGAGGGCAGCAGCGCCGATTGAAGCTCTCCAGCTTGTCTGCGCGCCACCCTCGGGCTACGGTTGCCGGAGTCTGGGTCGCGCCCGCCCATCCTGATCATCACCGACCCGCTGCGTCCCGCGACGCAGCGGGTCGTTCGCTTTGGAGCCCCGCATGTCCACCCGCCCCGACCTCATCGTATCCAGCCTCGACTTCGATCGCCTCGACGCCATGATCGCCGCGCTGTCGCAGGCACAGGCGTCCGCCGGTGCCGCACTTGCCGCCGAACTGGCGCGGGCCCGCGTGGTGGAACCCGCGGAGCTGCCGCCGGATCGGGTCAGCATGCGCAGCACGGTCCGCTTCATGAGCACCCACGAGCACCACCCCTCCCGGTTGACCCTGGTCTACCCACATGAGCTGGGCAGCGAGGCCGACCAGATTTCGGTGCTGGCGCCGGTGGGCACCGCTTTGCTCGGGCTGCGGGCGGGTGACAGCATCGACTGGCCGTTGCCGGGCGGCGACATCACCCGCCTGTCCATCCTCGGAATCGATTACCAGCCCGAGCGCGAGGGCCAGGTGCATCGTTGAGGCCCGGGCCCAGGTTCAAGAGCGCAGCAGCTGCGCCAGCGCCACCTCGCCCAGCGCTCGCAGGCGCTGCTGGTTGCGCCCGGGGATCGATTCGACATCGGCGCCGGCGTCGACGACCCGGCTGATGCTGTCCTCGCGCAGCAGGTGCAGCATCGGCCAAGGCGAGCGGTTGCTGTAGTTTTCCACCGCGTCCGCCGGACTGCCCTCGAAACGGTAGTCGGGATGGAAGCTGGCAAGCTGGAACTGGCCGGCGTAGCCCAAGGCGGCCATCAGCGCCTCGGCGGCGTGCACCAGATCGAGGTAGTCCCCGAACTCGCCCAACAGCTCGGGAATCACCAGCAGTGTGGTCTCCACCCTGTCGATGTCGTGCGCGCGGAGGTGCTCCAGCTCGCGCAGCAGCTCCTCAACCAGGGCGTCGGTATCACCGGCGCCGCTCAGGACCCAGCGGATACGTCCGGCCAGGTGCGGCGCCCGCGCGAACGGGCAGAGATTCAAGCCGATGACCGCGCGCTCCAGCCAGCGCTGACAGGCGGCGAGTGCGGCGCTGTGGTTGGGGGTGGACATGCGGGGACAGCCGATCTCGGGGGATTGGCAGTGTGCCAGCCGGTTCGGATGCCCGGTCAAATGGCGAGCCTCAAGCCGGCGTCGACGGGTGCCAATGCGCATGTGTGAATACGGCGTGATGAAAGGGCGCTTTCTCCGCCGCCCTGGCATGAGAGCTCCATCTCCCCACTTCAGTCGAGTTGTCCCTCGATTTTCCGCCCTGCTATACTTTGGCGGATTGGCCGACCGTCCTCGGTGGGTCGACGCATGACAGGTTTGACCGTGATTCCAGCCCTGGCCTCTGGCCGACGATTGGCGCGCCGCATCGCGCTGACCCAGTTGGCCGTTGCCGGTGTGCTCGCAGCCTTGTTCCTGTTGGCCTCGCCGTCTTCGGCGCTGGCGGCGGGTCTCGGCGCAGGCGCTTTGGGACTGGGCACCTGGGTTTCGGCGTGGCGCGGTTTTCCGCAGCGGGCGCCCGGCCCCAGTGACGCCCTCTGGGCGCTGGCCTCCGGTCTGCTGCTCAAAATCCTGCTGGTGGGCTTCGTCCTGCTGCTGGGCTTGGGGGTGTGGCGCCTGCCACCTCTGCCGCTGCTGCTTGGTGTGTTCGCTGCGCTGCTGGCCTTTCCGGTCGCCGCTGCGCTGACACCTTCGAGCGCCGGCTCCCAGCCTCCGCAGTCGCGGCATTGAAGCCTGCGGCCTCCACTCATTCAAACGTTCCGGGATTCCAAAGCCATGGCGGCCGAAGGCGGGCAGACCCCCACCAGCTACATCCAGCATCACCTGAAGAACCTCACGGTCAGCGTCCAGGAAGGCAGCCTCTGGACCCTCCACGTGGACACCTTCCTCACCGCGGTGTTCATGGGCTTGATCGGCGTTTTCGCGATGTGGGTGGCTACCCGCCGCGCCACGGCAGGTGTGCCGGGTCGCTGGCAGGCTTTTGTCGAGATCGTGCTTGAGTTCATCGACAAGCAGGCCAAGGACGCCTACCACGGCGCCTCCAAGCTGGTGACGCCGATCGCCATCACGCTGTTCGTCTGGATTCTTCTGATGAACGCGCTCAAATTTATCCCGGCCGACTTCATCTCGGTGCCGATGGCGAAGCTGGCGGTGTTCGTCGCCGAACTCGCAGGCGCCGCGGATCCCATGAAATACAACTACTGGAAGCCGGTGCCCACCGCCGACGTGCACGCCACGCTGGGTCTGTCGATCAGTGTGTTCTTCCTGATGATCTTCTTCGCCCTCCGCGCCAAGGGACTGGGCGGTTTCATCAAGGAGCTGTTCGTCGCGCCCTTCGGCCCCTGGCTGTTCCCCGCCAACTTGCTGCTCAACGCGGTGGAACTGCTCAGCAAGCCGGTATCGCTGGCGATGCGTCTGTTCGGCAACATGTTTGGCGGCGAGATCGTGTTCCTGCTTATCTGGGTCCTTGCCAGTGCCGGCGTCTTCGGGGTGATTGCCAGCGGTGCGTTCGGCCTTGGCTGGATGCTCTTCCACATGCTGGTCATTCCGCTCCAAGCCTTCATCTTCATGATGCTGTCGGTGGTCTACCTCAGCCTCATGGAAGAGCACCACTGACCGGCGGCACAACGCCGGTCACCCGATTTGTCTGCTGCGTCCACCCTTTCGTTTCACCCACCTCAAAGCACTTCGCTCTCGGAGAAAAACCATGGAAGCCCTCGTCCACCTCGCGTCCGTCCAGTCGTCCACCGCGCTGGCCATCGGCCTCATGATCGGTCTCTCCGCGCTGGGCGCCGGTATCGGCATGGCGCTCATGGCCGGCAAGTTCCTTGAGTCTGCCGCGCGTCAGCCGGAGCTGATCCCGGTTCTGCAGGTCCGCATGTTCATCACCGCCGGCCTGATCGACGCGGCCTTCATCATCAGCGTCGCGATCGGGATGCTGTTCGCGTTTGCCAACCCGCTGGTCAGCGTTCTCCAGGGCGGCTGATCCGGACGTGTGCCGCGGCGCCCCGCGTGCGGGGTGCCGCCATCCACGCGTCACCCCGCCGCTTTGAGCGTCGGGGACCACCCCTCCGGAAGACACATCCATGAGCCTAGCCACACTCATCGCCCAGGCGCTGGCATTCGCCGGCCTGATCTGGATCGTCGCCACCAAGATCTGGCCGCCGCTGCTGCAGGCCATCGAGGAGCGCCAGAAAAAGATTGCCGAGGGCCTGGCGGCTGCAGAGCGCAGCCAGCGTGACCTGGTCCAGGCCGAGTCGCGCGTCAACGACCTTCTCAAGGAAGCCCGCGGCAAGGCCAACGAGATCATCGAGCAGGCGCATGGTCGCGCCAATCAGATCGTCGACAAGGCCAAGCAGGACGCTGTTGCGGAAGCCGAGCGGCAGCTGGTTGCGGCGAAAGCCGAGATCGCGGCGGCCTCGCACCGCGCCCGCGAGGAGCTGCGACAGCAGATCGCGGCGCTGGCCGTGGCTGGCGCGGAGAAGGTGTTGCGTCGCGAGATCGATGCCAACGCCCATAAAGCCCTGCTCTCCGAGCTGGCGGCTGAGATCTGAGCATGGCCAGCGCAGCCACCCTCGCTCGTCCTTACGCTCGCGCCGCCTTCCTCGTTGCGCGGGACCAGCAGGCACTGCCGGCCTGGTCGGCGGCGCTTGCATTTGCTGCCCAGGCCGCATCGACGCCTGCGGTGGCGGCTCTGTTCGGCCACCCCAAGCTTGGGCCCGAGCAACTCGTCGAGCTGTTGGCTGCGCCCTCCTCCAGTGAGGAGCAGCTGCGGTTCCTGAGCCTCCTGGCGCAGAACGGGCGGCTGTCCCTGTTGCCCGAAGCGGCTGCCCAGTTCGAGGCCTTGCGCGCGGAGGCGGAGCACGTCATCCCCGTGCAGGTGCGGTCGGCAGCTGCATTGTCCGAAGCCGAGATCGAGGCTCTCAAGGTGTCGCTGCGGAAGCGCTTCGGCAGTGACGTGAGCCTGAGCCTGGAGGTCGACCCCGACCTTCTGGGAGGGGCCGTCATCAGCGCCGGCGACGTCGTCATCGACGGGTCGGTGCGCGGAAAATTGAAGCGTATGGAGCGCGCGCTGGCGTCCTGACGCCGGAGCGCGATCTTGAACACGGCGCGCGACCCTGCGGGGTCGGTCGCCACCCGCGGAGGGCATGGAGCCCTCCGGGCGCAGGGATGTGCCGGTTCGCAGCGGCCCCAAGGGCTGACGGCGGACACAGGGATCGGTACCCAGTCAGCAGCTGCGCGCGCGCCCGATCAAGGTGTCGCGCCCGCGCAGGCGGCACTGGATGCCTTTCCCGGGTCCGGCACCCCATCCACGAATTCGAAATCTCCAGGGATCTCCCATGCAGAGCCAGCTCAACCCCTCCGAAATCAGCGAACTGATCCGCGGCCGCATCGAGAAGGTCAAGCTCGCCGCCGAAGCCCGCAACGAGGGCTCGATCACCTCGGTGGCCGACGGCATCGTGCGCGTCCACGGCCTCGCCGACGTGATGTCTGGCGAAATGATCGAGCTGCCGGGCAACACCTACGCGCTGGCGCTGAACCTCGAGCGTGACTCGGTGGGCGCGGTGGTGCTGGGCGATTACGAGCACGTGCGCGAAGGCGACGTCGTCAAGACGACCGGCCGCATCCTTGAGGTGCCGGTGGGTGAAGCCCTGCTGGGCCGCGTGGTCGATGCGCTGGGCACTCCCATCGACGGCAAGGGCCCGATCACCGCGACCGAAAGCGCGCCGATCGAAAAGGTGGCTCCTGGCGTGATCTGGCGCAAGTCGGTCGACCAGCCGGTGCAGACCGGCTACAAGTCGGTCGACGCCATGATCCCGGTCGGCCGCGGCCAGCGTGAGCTGATCATTGGCGACCGCCAGACCGGCAAGACGGCGCTCGCGATCGACGCGATCATCAACCAGAAGGGCACCGGCGTTAAGTGCATCTACGTCGCTATCGGCCAGAAGGCGTCCTCGGTCGCCAACGTGGTGCGCAAGCTCGAAGAGCACGGCGCGATGGGCCATACCGTCGTGGTGGCTGCCACCGCTTCCGAATCGGCCGCGATGCAGTTCATCGCGCCTTACTCGGGCTGCTCGATGGGTGAGTATTTCCGCGACAACGGCGAAGACGCCCTCATTATCTATGACGACCTGTCCAAGCAGGCCGTGGCTTACCGGCAGGTGTCGCTGCTGCTGCGCCGCCCGCCGGGCCGCGAAGCCTACCCGGGCGACGTGTTCTATCTCCACTCCCGCTTGCTCGAACGCGCCGCGCGCGTCAACGAGGAGTACGTCGAGAAGCACACCAACGGACGCGTGAAAGGCAAGACGGGTTCGCTGACGGCACTGCCCATCATCGAAACCCAGGCCGGCGATGTCTCCGCCTTCGTGCCGACCAACGTGATCTCGATCACCGACGGCCAGATCTTCCTTGAGACCGACCTCTTCAACGCCGGCATTCGCCCGGCCGTGAATGCCGGCATCTCGGTATCCCGCGTCGGTGGTGCCGCCCAGACCAAGATCATCAAGAAGCTCGGCGGCGGTATCCGCCTTTCGCTGGCCCAGTTCCGTGAGCTTGCGGCCTTCGCCCAGTTCGCCTCCGACCTCGACGAAACCACCCGCAAGCAGCTGGAGCGCGGCCAGCGCGTCACCGAGTTGATGAAGCAGAAGCAGTATGCCCCGCTGTCGATCGCGCAGATGGCGCTGTCCCTCTACGCCGTCGACAACGGCTACATGGACGACCTGCCGCTGAACAAGATCGGTGCTTTCGAGGAGGGCCTGCATGCCCACTTTGCCAACACCCAGGGCGAGCTGATGACCAAGGTCGTCGACACAGGCGACTGGAACAAGGACATCGAGGCTCAGTTCAAGCAGGGCATCAGCGACTTCAAGTCCACCGGGACCTGGTGATGTAGCCGGGATTCGTCAGACGGGATTCGGGATTCGCAACAGCGACCCGGCGCCCGACTTGCGAATCCCGAATCCCGAATCCCCAATCCCGCGTAGCGAGCAGAGCGAGCGAAGCACATGGCAGGCGGCCGCGAAATCAAGTCCAAGATCAAGTCGGTGCAGAACACCCGCAAGGTGACCCGTGCGCTGGAGATGGTCTCGGCATCCAAGATCCGCAAGGCGCAGGACCGCATGAAGGCCTCGCGGCCCTATGCGCGACTCATGAAGCAGGTGATCGGCCATATTGCACGCGCCAACACCGACTACGTGCATCCCTACATGGCCGCGCGCAATGAAGTGAAGCGCGTGGGATACGTGGTGATCTCCACGGACCGCGGCCTCTGCGGCGGCTTGAACTCGAACCTGTTCCGCAAGCTGCTGGCCGAGATTCGCGAGCATCAGCAGCAGGGAGTCGAGGTCGACGTGGTGGCCATCGGGCAGAAGGCGAATGCCTTCTTCCGCCGGCTCAAGGTCAATATGGTGGCCTCGGTGACCCACCTCGGCGAAAAGCCGCAGGTCGAGCAGCTGATCGGCATCATCAAGGTGATGCTGGATGCCTATGAGAAGGGCGCGGTAGACCGGGTCAAACTGGCCTACAACGACTTCATCAACACCATGACGCAGCGTCCGACGATCGATCAGCTGTTGCCGCTGCCGCCCGCCGACAACATGGAGCAGAGCCACGATTGGGACTACATCTACGAGCCGGATGCGCCGACCGTGCTCAACGACGTGTTGACCCGCTACGTGGAGTCGCTGGTCTACCAGGCGGTGCTGGAGAACCTCGCCTCCGAGCATGCGGCGCGCATGGTGGCGATGAAGTCGGCCTCCGACAACGCCAGCAAGCTGATCGATACGTTGAACCTGATCTACAACAAGGCCCGGCAGGCCGCGATCACCCAGGAGATCTCGGAGATCGTGGGCGGCGCGGCAGCGGTTTAACAGCACGGGATTGGGGATTGGGGATTTGGGATTGCACAGCGCGCAGGGTTCGCAGCGTGCGTCGGAATTCCCGGAAACCACATCACCGAGCGAACCAAGAAACACACTTCGGAGCACAGCAATGAGCCAGGGTAAAGTTGTCCAGATCATCGGCGCCGTCGTCGACGTGGAGTTCCCGCGTGAGTCAGTGCCGCGCGTGTATGACGCGCTGAAGGTCGATGGCACCGCCATCACGCTGGAAGTCCAGCAACAGCTGGGCGACGGCGTGGTTCGCACAATTGCGCTGGGCTCCACCGAGGGTCTGAAGCGCGGTTTGGTTGCCAGCAACACCGGCGAGGGCATCAAGGTGCCGGTCGGCAAGGAAACGCTCGGCCGCATCATGGACGTACTGGGCAATCCGATTGACGAGGCCGGCCCGGTCAATGCCGAGCACTATCGCGTCATCCATCAGCCGGCGCCTTCGTATGAAGACCAGGCCGCAGCCAACGAGCTGCTGGAAACCGGCATCAAGGTGATCGACCTGATGTGCCCCTTCGCCAAGGGCGGCAAGGTCGGCCTGTTCGGCGGCGCCGGCGTTGGCAAGACCGTCAACATGATGGAGCTGATCCGCAACATCGCGATCGAGCACAGCGGCTACTCGGTGTTCGCCGGCGTGGGTGAGCGCACCCGTGAGGGCAACGACTTCTACCACGAGATGAAGGACTCCAACGTTCTCGACAAGGTCGCGTTGGTCTATGGCCAGATGAACGAGCCGCCGGGCAACCGCCTGCGCGTGGCGTTGACCGGCCTGTCGATTGCCGAGCACTTCCGCGATGAAGGCCGCGACGTGCTGCTGTTCGTCGACAATATCTACCGCTACACCCTGGCCGGTACCGAAGTGTCGGCGCTGCTGGGCCGTATGCCCTCCGCCGTGGGTTACCAGCCCACCCTGGCTGAAGAAATGGGCGTGCTGCAGGAGCGCATCACTTCGACCAAGACCGGCTCGATCACCTCGATCCAGGCCGTCTACGTGCCCGCCGACGATCTGACCGACCCGTCGCCCGCCACCACCTTCGCCCACCTCGACGCCACCGTCGTGCTGAGCCGTAACATCGCCTCGCTGGGCATTTACCCGGCGGTGGATCCGCTTGACTCGACCAGCCGTCAGCTGGACCCGAACGTGATCGGCAACGAGCACTACGACACCGCCCGCAAGGTCCAGTCGACCCTGCAGCGCTACAAAGAGCTGAAGGACATCATCGCGATCCTCGGCATGGACGAGCTGTCGGAAGAAGACAAGCAGGCCGTGTCGCGCGCCCGCAAGATCGAGCGTTTCTTCTCGCAGCCGTTCTTCGTGGCGGAAGTGTTCACCGGCTCGCCCGGCAAGTATGTGGCCCTGAAAGAAACCATCCGCGGATTCAAGATGATCGTCGACGGCGAGTGCGACCACCTGCCCGAGCAGGCGTTCTACATGGTCGGCGGCATCGACGAAGTGTTCGAGAAGGCAAAGGCCATGTCGACCGCGGCTTAAAGCCGCGGCCGACCGGGATTCGGGAGACGGGATTCGGGATTTGCAAAGGCGTGGAGCAGAAGCTCGCCTCAGTCCGCTCTTACCAATCCCGAATCCCGAATCCCGAATCCCGAATCCCGCGAACGAGTGACAGCGAGAGATCAAACATGAGCACCATCCGTTGCGACATCGTCAGCGCCGAGGAGGAGATCTACTCCGGCCCTGTCACCTTGGTCGTCGCTACCGGCGAGATGGGTGAGCTGGGAATCGCACCCCGGCATGCCCCGCTGATCACCCGTCTCAAGGCGGGTCAGGTGCGCGTGGTCCTGCCCAGTGGCGAGGAGCAGCTGTTCTACGTCTCCGGCGGCATTCTCGAGGTGCAGCCGCAGGTGGTGACGGTGCTGACCGATACCGCCATTCGCGGGAAGGATTTGGATGCCGCGGCTGCGCAGAAGGCCAAGGAGGAAGCCGAGCGCATCCTTGCCAACCGCACCGAGGCTGTGGAAGTCGCAGAGGCGCAGGCGCAGTTGGCCCAGGCCGTGGCCCAGCTGCAGGCGCTGGAGCGCCTGCGCAAGAATTTGAAGCACTGAGCAACACAGTCCCCCCACAGGACTTGGAGCGCCGCCCGCGAGGGCGGCGTTCTCTTTTGCGGCTTTGGCCGGCTCGGGGACAGGCCGTGCGCCGTGCGCCACGCGGCGAAAGTGGGGCGTAGGTCCTTTTGGTCTGCGCCAAGTCCTGGGCTGGATCGTCAGCGCAGCGCGAGGCGGCCTCGGCGAAAGCGCGACAGCAGCCGTCGGAGCCGTCCGCCCGGTCGCACCAGCCCGCTGCCCGGGCCGAACTTGAGCCCGACCCGGCACACCGCCTCATCGCGCAGCTCGCGCACCACCAGCCGCGCTTCGCCAATGTCGAGCACGTCGCCCACCTGGGCTTGATCGTCATAGCGCTCGTCGAACAGCTCCGCTGCGCTGCGCTCCCGAAGACGCGGACTGAGCTTCAGTCCATAAAAGTCCGCTAGCGGGCCAAGCGCTACGTTGCCGGGAAGCGTGAACTCGCCGAACAGCTCCCGTTCCACTTCGCGCGCTTCGCCCGCATCGGCGAACAGCCAGTCCAGCTTGATCACCCGGCCGGGCGGTGCCAGGTAGTAGGCGAAGTCTTCGGAGCGCAGCACGCCAGCCTGCTCGGGCGACAGCACCTCGCCAGCGCGCACCACCAGCATCGGGCGCGCCCATGCCGGAAGCTGACCGCGGCCGCTGAGCAGCGCGCTGTCGGGCGCCACCCGGTAGCCGACCATCTCCTGCTCCAGCTGGCCGGGCAGGTCGAGTTCGACCCGCCGCGAAGGTGGGTCTCGACGCGGCACCGCCACCTTCAGCTTGAACGCGGCCCAGGACAAGGTCCAGCCCTGCACCAGCAGTGAAGCCAGCACCACCACGAAGCCCACGTTGAAGTACAGCTGCGCATCCGGCAGATCCACCAGCATCGGCACCGACGCGAGAAAGATGCCCACAGCTCCGCGCAGGCCCACCCAGGACACAAAGGCCACCTCGCGCTTGGGGAAGCGGAAGGGCAGCAGGCAGGTCACCACGGCCAGTGGCCGCGCCACGAACATCAGAAAGGCCGCGATGCCCAGCGCCGGCAGTGCGGCGTCAAGCAGTCGCGACGGAGTGACCAGCAGTCCAAGCACCAGGAACATGAGCATCTGCGCCAGCCAGGTTGCGGCGTCCTGCACGCTGAGCACGTTGGCAAAGGCGCGCACAGGGCGGTTTCCCACCACCAGTCCGGCGATATAGACGGCGAGGAAGCCGCTGCCGCCAAGCAGGTGCGCGACCGGTACCACCGTGATCGCCGCACTGACTGCCAGCAGAGGGTGTAGCCCAGCCGGCAGATCCAGCCGATTGAGCGCCTTGGCGATGAGCAGGCCGGACAGGCCCCCGACCACGGCACCCACCCCAATCTGCTGCATCAGCGAAAGCAGGATCTGACCGGCCTCCACTGCCTGCGGTGCCATCAGCAGGCCCACCAGCAGAAGCGTCAGGAAGATCGCCATCGGATCGTTGCTGCCGGATTCCACTTCCAGGGTGGCACCCACCCGCCGCTGCAGATGCAGACCGTTGGATCGCAGCAGAAAAAACACGGCAGCGGCATCCGTGCTGGCGACGATGGCGCCGATCAGCAGTGCGGGGACCCAGTCGATATCCAGCAGGAAGCGCGCTGCGACAGCGGTCAAGGCGGCGGTGATAACCACGCCGAGGGTAGCCAGCGCAGCCGCTGGCGCGAGTGCGCCACGCACCTGCGCCAGCCGCGTGCGCAGGCCGCCGTCGAACAGGATGATGGCCAGCGCGATCGAGCCCAGCGCATACGTGAGCTGGTAGTTGCCGAACTGGATGCCGCCCGGGCCCTCCTCCCCCGCGAGCATTCCGATGATCAGGAACACCAGCAGCAGCGGAGCGCCAAAGCGCGTTGCCACGAGGCTGGAAAGGATGCCCGTGAGCAGAAGAACTCCGCCTGCCAGCAGGACAAGATCGTTTGTATGCAGGCTGTCCAATAGAAATCTCCGGGTCGCCCCACACTGTAGTGGCACTCGCTCGGGCGTCAACCTCGCGATCGCTTCCAGGCCAATCCGGATCGGGGGACCTCACGGTTTGCAGTCGCGCGAATCGCTGGTTACCTTGGATGGATGCATTGGCGGCCTTGCCGTCAGCGCGGCGCCGACTTTGGCCCACGCTGTGATGCGCAGGTTCTGACGCGCCCGCAAGAGGCGCGCGGCCGAAGCCGCCGGGAGGCATCCAATTCAGGGGCAAAGCAGACGAATGAAAGCCTTCAAGACAATGGCCCGGGCCCTTGCAGCAGCCCTCGGGCTCTGGTTGGCCGGCGGCACGGCTGCTCCGGCGCATGCAGCGCGGCTGGTGGTAGAGGTGGTGGGTTTGGAGAGCGACGAGGGTGCGGTCGTGGTCGAGGTGTTCGGCAGCCGTGCCGGGTTTCCGCGCCAGCCCAGCTATACCGAAACAGTCGCCATCGCAGGCGGCCAGGCCCGGGTCGAGTTTCCCGACCTTGGCCCCAGCGAATATGTCGTGCATGTCTGGCACGACATCAACGGCAACGGGCGCCTCGACCGTCGCTTTGGCGCCGAGCCCTGGAGCTACTCGAACAGCCAACCCGGCCGCCGTGCAAGCTGGGAGGAAGCTGCGCTCGGCCTCGGGATCGACCCTCTCACGGTGCGCATCAATCTGGCCGATTAGAGGCCTGCATCCGCGCCGTGCGGAGGGCCATCCGGCAGTGCCTCAGCGGCGATCCATGCGCCGATAGCCGATCGCCTCGGCCAGATGGGCGCTGCCAATGCGCTCACTGTTGGCTAGATCGGCGATGGTGCGGGCAACTCTAAGAATCCGCTGGGTCGCCCGCGCGGACAGCTGCAGGCTCTCCATGGCCCGCTCAAGCAGGGTTTGGTCCGCAGGCTGCAGCCTGCAGTGCGCCAGCAGCTCGGCGCTGCCCATGCGTGCATTGAGCAGGCCGCAGCGCTCGAGCTGGACTCTGCGAGCCGCCTCGACACGCTCGCGCACCGCCATGCTGGACTCGCCCCCCGGCGCATCCGGGCGCAGTTCAGCGGCTTGCACCCTTGGCACTTCGATCTGCAGGTCGATGCGGTCCAGCAAGGGCCCGGAGATACGGCTGCGGTAGCGTGCAATCTGCTCGTTGCTGCAGTGGCAGCGTCCGCTGGGATCGCCGGCCCAGCCACAGGGGCAGGGATTCATCGCTGCCACCAGCTGAAACCGCGCCGGAAACTCAGCCTGTCGTGCGGCCCGCGAGATCGTGATGTGCCCGGATTCCAGCGGTTCGCGCAGCACCTCCAGCACGCGCCGATCCCATTCGGGCAGTTCGTCCAGAAACAGCACCCCGTTGTGGGCGAGGCTGATCTCGCCAGGGCGCGGATGTGATCCGCCACCCACCAGCGCCACGCCGCTGGCGGTGTGGTGCGGCTGGCGGTAGGGCGGCTGTCGCCAGCGCGCTGGATCAATCGGCCCGGCTCCGGCCGAGGCCACTGCCGCCACCTCCAGCGCCTCCGTCTCTTCCAGCAGCGGCAGGATGCCGGGCAGGCGCTGTGCGAGCATGGATTTTCCGCTGCCAGGCGGACCACACATCAGCAGGTTATGGGCACCGGCTGCAGCGATTTCCAGCGCTCGTCGTGCCGAAGGCTGGCCGCGCACGTCGGCCAGGTCGGGCGCGACGCAGGCCGCAGCGCGTTCAGGCTCGCGGCGGGCCCGCTCGAGCTCCACCTCGCCGCGCAGGAATGCACAGACCTCGAGCAGGCTGCTGGCGACCTGCACGCTGGCCTCGCGGGCAAGCCCCGCCTCGTCGCCGTTCTGCACAGGAAGAACGACGGATCGACCGGCTCGGGTTGCCGCCAGAACAGCCGGCAGTGCGCCGTCCACGCCTCTCAGCTCACCGGTGAGGGCGAGTTCGCCGAGAAACTCGAAATCCGCCAACGCCCGAGGCGGCAGTTGTCCGGAAGCCGCCAGCACGCCGAGCGCAATCGGCAGGTCGAAGCGCCCGCCGTCCTTGGGCAGGTCGGCTGGCGCCAGGTTGACGGTGATGCGGCCCTTGGGCAGCTCGAAGCGCGCGCAGATCAGCGCGGAGCGCACCCGGTCGCGGCTTTCCTTTACCGCTGTCTCCGGCAGACCCACCAGAGACATCCCGGGCAGTCCTCCGCCGACATGGACCTCGACGCGGACTTCGGGGGCCTGTACACCCAGACGGGCTCGGCTGTGCACAACGGCGAGGCCCATCGCGGGCGACCCAGCGCGCGAAAAGACGGCGTCAGTTGCGGGTCTGCGGCGACTGTTGGGCGTCGAGACGCGCCTCCATGTCGCCCAGCATGCGCTCCAGCAGCGCCAGTTTTTCCCGCGTGCGCAACAGCACGGCGCGCTGCACGTCGAACTCTTCGCGGGTGACCAGATCCAGCTTGCCGAAGCCCGAGTGCAGGGCGGCGCGGAAATTCTTCTCAAGGTCGACGCGGGCGTCTTCCAAGCCGGGCGGCAGCAGCTCGCTGAGGCGGTGGGCGAGATCGTCGAGGGCCTTCAGGCGAATCATGTTGAGACCTTTCTGCATCGGGAGGCGTCCAGTGTAGGGAGTGCCGGCGGCTGCGGGGAGTCGGTATCCCGCCCGCGCTTGGGTAGGAGTTTTCCTGCCCGCAGCGCAAAGAGTCGTGGATGCCAGGTTTGTCGCAGGCATGGTCCGTGCGCTGGGCGGGCTAGAATGCGATGCCCGCAAGCCTTCGGAGTCCGCCGCATGAAGATGGTCACCGCTATCGTCAAGCCTTTCAAACTGGACGACGTGCGCGAGGCCCTGTCCGAAGTCGGGGTCACTGGCGTTACCGTCACTGAAGTGAAGGGCTTCGGCCGCCAGAAAGGCCACACCGAGCTGTACCGTGGGGCCGAATACGTGGTCGACTTCCTGCCCAAGGTCAAGATTGAAGTTGCAGTCACCGAGGATCGCGTGGAGCAGGTGGTCGAGGCGATCCGCGCGGCAGCCAACACCGGCAAGATTGGTGACGGCAAGATCTTCGTACACACGCTGGACCAGGTGATCCGCATCCGCACCGGTGAGATCGGCGCAGACGCGCTCTGACAAGCCGCCTTCCGGGGTGAGCCTGGATGGGCGCGCGGCAAGTGCGTGCCACGGTCCATGCGCCAGGCCTGCGCACGACTGCCGCGTGCGGGAGCTGCAAACGCTGTTGGCATTCCCGTCTTGCGCGTAGCGCCCGCGGATCACTGCGCTTGCGGTGCTTGCATTCCGCCTGATGCAGGGTCGGCACGCAGCGCTGCCGCGGCCATCGCCAGGGCCTCGTCGAAGCTGCTCGCCATCCCCAGCAAGTTGGGGTGGCGGCCAAAGTCCATCTGTCTCAGGATTTCCCGCGGCTGACCCTCAAGCCCGGACAGGATCACCGCCGTGCCCATCTTCTGACAGCGGTCGAGGAAGGCCTCCAGCGCGGTCACTCCCGAGGCGTCCACCAGCGGCACCTGGCGCATGCGCAGGATGAACACCCGCGGCGGCTCCCGGATCGGATCGAGGATGCGGTCCAGGCGATCCGCGACTGCAAAAAACAGCGGCCCCCGGAAGCGACACATTTCCACGCCCTCGGGCAAGCGCTCGCGGATGTGCAGCTCGTCGCTGTCCTCCTCGTCTTCGTCCGCAGGCGCCTGCACGCGGACGCTCTCGCCCATGCGGTGCATGAACACGAAGGCCGCCAACACCACGCCCACCTCGATGGCGATGGTCAGGTCCACCGCCACGGTCAGCGCGAAGGTCACCAGCAGTACGACCCGATCGCCGGCCGGTGCACGCAGCAGCTGCCGGAAGCGATGCACCTCGGCCATGTTCCAGGCCACGACCAGCAGCAGGGCCGCCAACACTGGCAGCGGCACGTAGGCCATCAGCGGCGACAGCAGCAGCATGAACATCAGCAGGAAACCGGAATGCGCGATGCCGGCGATCGGTGAGCGCGCCCCCGCGCGTACGTTGGTGGCGGTGCGCGCCAGCGCGCCGGTGGCCGGCAGGCCGCCGATCAGCGCCGAGGCCGCGTTGGCCACGCCCTGAGCGACCAACTCGGCGTTGGGTCGATGGCGGCCGCCGGTCATGCCATCGGCGACCACCGCCGACAGCAGCGATTCGACGCCGGCGAGGAAGGCGATGGTCAGGGCTGCCGGCAGCAGCTCCAACGTGCGTTCGAACGGGATGTTGGGCATCGACAGCTCGGGCAGCGCCGAGGGCAGGGCGCCGAAGCTGCTGCCGATGGTCGGAACCGGCAGCAGCAGCGCCGCGAGGCTGCCGCCAATCACCACGATCAGAAAGGCCGGCCAGCGCGGGCGATGGCGCTTCAGCATCGCCAGCGCCAGCAGGCCCGCCGCACACAGCCCTGCTGCCGCCGGCTGCCAGCTCGGCAGATGCTCCCAGTAGGCCAGCCAGCGCGCCACGAACTCGCCCGGCACCTGGTCCATGCGCAGGCCCAGCGCGTCCTTGACCTGGCTGGCGAAGATGCTGACCGCGATGCCGGCGGTGAATCCGGTGATAACTGGCTGCGGCATGTAGCGCAGCAGCGCGCCCACCCGCAGCAGGCCGGCGGCGATCAGGATCAGGCCTGCCAGCAGCGTGCAGAGAATCAGGCCCTCGTAGCCGAAACGCTCGATGACGTTGAACACCACCGGGATGAACGCCGCGGTGGGGCCGCCGATCTGCACCCGCGATCCACCCAGCGCCGAGATCAGGAAGCCCGCCACGATGGCGGTGTGCAGGCCGCGCTCTGGCGTGGTGCCCGAGGCGATCGCAAGCGCCATCGCCAGCGGCAGGGCGACGATGGCCACGGTGAGCCCCGCCACCAGGTCGGCACGCAGGTCGCGCGCGCCATAGCCGCGCTGCAGGCTGCTGGCGAGCTGGGGCAGGTAGTCCTGCAGCGCGCGCGGCAGCCGGGAAGGCATGCGGCCTCAGCCCTTGGGCGTGATGTCGGGCAGCCCGCTGGTCAGCCACCAGCGCCGGGCTTCAGCGTCCCAGCGCCAGTGCTCCTGCACCGTCATCACCCGCTCGACCTGGGTGTGGATGTTGATCAGCCGGACTTCCACCGTTTGCCGCAGCTCGCCCGGCACCGGCGTTTCGCTGGTCCTGACCGTATAGCCCGTGAACTGGATCTGGGCGTATCGCTCGAAGTCCAGCGCGCGCATCGGTTTGCTCTCGCGCAGCTTCGGGTCCACGTACTGGTAGGCCACGTCCACGCTGTTGAAGCGGATTGCCCCGGCGTAGCGGAACAGCGATGACTCGAGCTGGATGCGGTCGCCCGAGGTGCTGGCGCAGCCCGCGGCCAGCGCGATCAGCAGCAGGCAGAGCAGCAGGGCGAATCGGTTCGCGCGAATCGGCACGATGAGTTCCCGGATCGGAGAAGGCTTGGATTCTGCGCCAAGCGGCGCCGATCGTGAAGCCACGGCGAAGCCGCTAAAGTGGCGCCATGACGCCCGAGCTGGCCCATCACATCGCGCTGGACGCCCGCCTGGTGCAGGCGGTTAGCGGCATTCGCCTGCTGTCTTCGGTGAGCTGGCCGGCGCGCGAGCAGCAGGGATTCCTGGAGGCCTGGGCCCGCGGCCAGCCGCGACTCCCGATGCCTGAGTACACGCCCAGCGACCTGTCCGCCGAGCGGACCGAGCTGTCCGCGATCCATGCGGCTGCCGATCCGGGCCATCCGCTGGGTGAATACCTGCAGCGCAGCGCCGAGAGCTGGCTGCATGCGGCGTGGCTGATCGAGGCGGCGGGCAGCGCGGCCACCAGCTGGCATTCGATCCAGATCTTCGGCCGTCCGGGCGATGCACTGCCGGGCTCGAAGTTCACCAATATCGACGCCGCCCGCCATTTCATCGAAATTGCCGACGAGGTCAGCGGCGCGCTGCCGATCGAGGAGACCGACGAGGCGTACACCGCCGAGGCGATGGCGGCCGAGCTGCAGGCTTCGCTGGATGCTTTTTTCGTGGGCCATCGGGTGCGGGTGGAGGTGGACCCCGAGCTGATCGCCAAGGCGGCCGCCGGCCCCACCCGCATCCGCCTGCGCGGAGGCGCCACCTTCAGCGAGTACGACCTGCGCCAGCTGCTGGAGCATGAGGCCTTCGTGCATTCGCTGACCGCGCTGAACGGCCGCGAGCAGCCCCATCTGCGCAGTCTGGCGCGCAGCGCACCGCGGGTGACCGCCACCCAGGAAGGCCTGGCCACCTTTGCCGAGCTGATTACCGGCGCCATCGACCTGCCGCGGCTCAAGCGCCTGTCCCTGCGCATCCTGGCGATCGACATGGCGCTGTCGGGCGCCGATTTCATCGAGGTGTTCCGCTTCTTCCTGGAGTCGGGGCAGACCGAGTCCGAGAGCTTCGCCTCGGCCCAGCGCGTGTTCCGCGGCTGCCCCACCGGCGGCGGTGCCGCCTTCACCAAGGACGCGGTCTACCTGCAGGGCATGCTCAGCGTGCACACCTTCTTCCGCTGGACCCTGCGCCACCGCCGACCGCGCCTGGCCCACCTGCTGTTCGCCGGCAAGATGGCCCTGCATGACGTGTTCACCCTGGAGCCGCTGTTCGAGGACGGGGTGATTGCCGAGCCGCTGTACCTGCCGCCTTGGGCGCAGCGGGCGAACGGGCTGGCGGGGGTGCTGGCGTTCTCGCTGTTCGCCAACCGGATCCGGATGGATCGGGTCGAGGCGGAGGACCTGACCCTCGGGCTGTAGCAGGCACCTCGGTGCAGCGTGTTGCGCCCCCCCTCTTGCCCCGCTGTCCTTGTGTCCAGGTTCGCGCGCGCAGGCGCTCCGGCGGGATCGCACGTCCGAAGCTTGATGACGCCGCGTGCAGCCCTGCCTATCGCCGTGCTCGCCGGCATGCCCGGCCGAAGCCGCGCCATGGCGCTACCATGGAAGACCCCGCTGCCCAGACCCGAAGCCCCCGACATGTCCGACAACGACGCCTTCAAGCAAGCCGCTCTCGATTACCACCGCCAGCACCCGCCCGGAAAGATCAAGGTCAGCCCGACCAAGGCCCTGGTCAACCAGCGTGACCTGGCCCTGGCCTACTCGCCGGGCGTGGCCTTCGCCTGCGAGGCCATCGTCGAGGACCCCAACCAGGCCTCCACGGTCACCGCGCGCGGCAATCTGGTGGCGGTGATCAGCAACGGCACCGCGGTGCTGGGCCTGGGCAACATCGGCCCGCTGGCGTCCAAGCCGGTGATGGAGGGCAAGGGCGTGCTGTTCCAGAAGTTCGCCGGCATCGACGTGTTTGACATCGAGGTGGACGAGAACGACCCCGACAGGCTGGTCGACATCATCGCCGCGCTGGAGCCCACTTTCGGCGGAGTGAATCTGGAGGACATCAAGGCGCCGGAGTGCTTCATCGTCGAGCGCAAGCTGCGCGAGCGGATGAAGATCCCGGTGTTCCACGACGATCAGCACGGCACCGCCATCATCGTCGGCTCGGCGGTGCTGAACGCGCTGCACGTGGTCGGCAAGAAGATCGAGGAGGTCAAGCTGGCCACCTCCGGCGCCGGGGCCGCCGGCATCGCCTGCCTCGACATGCTGGTGGCGCTGGGCCTGAAGCCGGAGAACATCCTGGCGGTCGATCGCGACGGAGTGCTGCACGCTGGCCGCACCGATCTCGACCCCGACAAGCAGCGTTACGCGCGCGACACCGGGGCGCGGACACTGGCCGACATCCTGGTGGGCGCCGACCTGTTCCTGGGCCTGTCGGCCGGCAACATCCTGAAGCCGGAGATGCTGGCGACCATGGCCGAGCGTCCAGTGGTGCTGGCGCTGGCCAACCCGACGCCGGAGATCGACCCCGCGCTGGCGCGGGCGACCCGCCCGGACTGCATCATCGCCACCGGACGCTCGGACTACCCGAACCAGGTCAACAACGCGCTCTGCTTCCCCTACATCTTCCGCGGCGCGCTCGACGTCGGCGCCACCACCATCAACGAGGCGATGAAGCTGGCCTGCGTGAGGGCCATCGCCGAACTGGCGCGTCGTGAGGTTTCGGACCTCGGTGGCGCCTATGCCGGCGAGACCCCGAGCTTCGGCCCGGAGTACCTGATTCCGCGGCCCTTCGATCCGCGCCTGCTGACCTCGCTGGCGCCGGCCGTGGCCGAGGCGGCGATGGCTTCGGGTGTGGCCGCTCGTCCGATCATGGACATGGAGGCCTATCGCGAGCGACTCAATACCTTCGTCTTCCGCACCGGCCTGCTGATGAAGCCGGTGGTGGATCGCGCCCGCGCCAATCTGCAGCGCGTGGCCTATGCCGAAGGCGAGGAGGAAGTGGTGCTGCGCGCGGTGCAGACCGTGGTCGACGAGCGCATCGCGCGTCCGATCCTGATCGGTCGGCCGGCGGTGATCGAGGCCCGCATCGAGCGCCTCGGCCTGCGCATCCGCCCCGGCGTGGACGTCGACATCACCAACATCGACGACGACCCGCGCTTCAACGACTACTGGCAGCTCTACCATCAGATCATGCAGCGCCGCGGCGTGACCCCGGCTGCGGCCAAGGCAGTGGTGCGCTCGCGCGCCACCGTAATCGCCTCGCTGATGGTCCGCCGCGGCGAAGCCGACGCTCTGCTCTGTGGCCTCGTCGGCCGCTATCAGAAGAAGGCCAAGCACGTGCTGGACGTGCTCGGCACCGACCAGGGCGAGGACAAGGTCGCGGCGCTGTCGGCGGTGCTCAACGACAAGGGCGTGTTCTTCTTCACTGATACCCACATGCAGGTCGATCCCAGCGCGGACCAGATCGCCGAAAGCGCGCTGCAGGCCTCCTATCGCCTCAAGCTGTTCGGCATCGAGCCCAAGGTGGCCCTGATCAGCCACAGCAATTTCGGCAGTCACGACACCCCCAGCGCGATCAAGATGCGCGAGGCGCTGAAGAAGATCCGCGTGCGCGCGCCGAAGCTGGAGGTGGAGGGCGAGATGCACGTGGACGCTGCGCTGAACGAGGAGATCCGCGAGCGCCTGTTCCCGGAGTCGCGCCTGAAGGGGCGCGCCAACCTGATGGTGTTCCCGAGCCTCGACGCCGCCAACACCGCCTACAACCTGGTGCGCAGCATGACCGACGGCGTGGGCCTCGGGCCCATCCTGATGGGCGTCTCGCACAGCGCCCATGTGCTCACGCCTTCCGCCACCGTCCGTCGCGTAGTCAACATGAGCGCGATCGCCGCGGTCGAAGCCCAGATCCGCAGCGGCATGAAGAGCTGAACACGCGCGGTACCCGTGCAAACCAAGACCCCCGCGAATACGGGGGTCTTGGTTTGCAGCGATGGGTGGCGCCACGGTGACCGATCAGACCAACTTCTTGAACCGCACCCGCTTCGGCTTCGCGCCTTCCTCGCCGAGGCGACGCTTCTTGTCTTCCTCGTACTCGCGGTAGTTGCCCTGGAAGAACTCGACGTGGCTGTCGCCTTCGAAGGACAGGATGTGGGTAGCGATGCGGTCGAGGAACCAGCGGTCATGGCTGATCACGAACACGTTGCCCGGGAACTCCAGGATCGCGTCTTCCAGCGCGCGCAGGGTTTCGATGTCGAGGTCGTTCGAGGGTTCGTCGAGCAGCAGCACGTTGCCGCCCTGCAGCAGGGTCTTGGCCAGATGCAGGCGGCCGCGCTCACCGCCGGACAGGGTGCCGACCAACTTCTGCTGGTCCTGGCCCTTGAAGTTGAAGCGGCCGATGTAGGCGCGCGACTGGATCTCCACGCCGTTGATGTTGAGGATGTCCGAGCCACCCGAGACTTCCTGAAACACGTTGTGGTCGCCTTCGAGCTTCTCGCGGCTCTGGTCGACGTAGGCCAGCTTGACGGTCGGGCCCATATTGACCTGGCCGGAGTCAGGCTTCTCCTGGCCGGTGATCATCTTGAACAGGGTCGACTTGCCGGCGCCGTTGGGGCCGATGATGCCGACGATGGCGCCCGGCGGCACGATGAAGCTCAGATCGTCGATCAAAACGCGATCGCCGAAGCTTTTGCTGACGTTCTTGAACTCCATCACCGAGTTGCCCAGGCGCTCGCCCGGCGGGATGAAGATTTCATTCGTCTCCTGACGCTTCTGGTAGTCCACCGACTGCAGCTCTTCCAGCCGGCCGAGCCTCGCTTTGCCCTTGCTGCGGCCGCCCTTGGCGTTCTGGCGTGACCATTCGAGCTCGCGCGCGATCGCCTTCTGGCGGGCCTTCTCCTGGTTTTCTTCCTGCTTCAGGCGCTCTTCTTTCTGCACCAGCCAGTCGCTGTAGTTGCCCTTCCATGGGATGCCGCGACCGCGGTCGAGCTCAAGAATCCACTCGGCGGCGTTGTCGAGGAAGTAGCGGTCATGCGTCACCGCGACCACGGTGCCGGCATAGCGGGCGAGGAACTGTTCCAGCCACTCCACCGATTCGGCGTCCAGATGGTTGGTCGGTTCGTCGAGCAGCAGCATGTCGGGCTTCTGCAGCAGCAGGCGGCACAGCGCGACGCGGCGCTTCTCGCCGCCCGAGAGCGGGCCGATCTTGGCCTCCCAGGGCGGCAGGCGCAGGGCGTCGGCGGCGACTTCGAGCTGCTGTTCCAGGGTGTGCGCATCGCCGGATTCGAGAATTGCTTCCAGCCGCGCCTGTTCGGCGGCGAGCTTGTCGAAGTCGGCGTCTTCCTCGGCGTAGGCGGCATAGACCTTGTCCAGCTCGGCCTGCGCCGACAGCACTTCGCCGACGCCCTCTTCAACCGCTTCGCGCACCGTGTGCTCGGGGTTGAGGCGCGGCTCCTGCTCCAGATAGCCGATCTTGATGCCCGGCTGCGGACGGGCTTCGCCCTGGTAGTCCTTGTCGACGCCGGCCATGATCCGCAGCACGGTCGACTTGCCGGCGCCGTTCAGGCCAAGCAGGCCGATCTTGGCGCCGGGGTAGAACGACAGCGAGATGTCTTTGATGATCTGGCGCTTCGGCGGCACGATCTTGCTGACGCCGATCATCGTGTAGATGTACTGCATGGCGGGGTCCTGTCGAGGCAAGGCGCGCGCGTGCAGGCGCTGCGGAATGCAGCGGCACGGAATTCGCTCGCGTAACCTCGGGATTTTAGCAGGTTCCCCGGAAGCCTCCGGGCCGCGTCCTATCCCGGGAAGCGGGCGGTCACCTCGGAGGCGCGCGGAATCGCCAAGGCCGCACCGCGCCGCTCGGTAGACAGTGCGGCGACGCGTCCGGCCTGACGCACGGCCTCAGCGAAAGGGGCCGCAGGATCCTGCGCCAGCGCAGCGGCCAGCGCGCCGGTGAAGGCGTCGCCGGCGCCGGTGGTATCGATCGCCTTCACGCGCTGCGCGGGGCTGCGATAGCAGGGCTGTGCATCGCCACGGCGCTGGTCCGCCGCGTGCGAGACGAAGGCACCGCGCGCGCCAAGGGTCATCACCACGGTGCCGGCGTGCAGCTGACGGCAAAGCGCGTGCAGCTGCGAGTCCTCCAGCGTCGCTACGTTGTCTGCAGCGGGCGCGTCCAGCCCGCGCAGGCGCAGCAGATGCACGAATTCGGTTTCGTTGGGCGTGATCAGGTCGGCGCCGTCGACCAGCTCCAGATCAGCCTCGTCCACCGGCGGTGCCGGATTGTGCAGGCAGAGCACGCCGGCGGCGCGGGCGATGCGCTGGGCCGCCACTACAGCCGCATAGCTGACCTCATGCTGGGTCACCAGCACCCGAGCCGCGCGGAGGACCGCGGCCTGTGCCTCGACGTGGGCGACGCCCAAGGCGGCGTTGGCGCCGGGCCCGACCACGATCAGGTTCTGGCCGCTGTCCTGGACCAGGATCGCAGCGGTGCCGGTGGCAAGCTCGGCATGGGTCTCGCAGTGCAGGGCCAGGCCCTCGGCCAGCGCCAGCTCGCGCATGCCTCGGGCCAGGGCGTCGTCGCCCAGCGCGCCGATGAAATGCGTAGCGACGCCCTGGCGCAGGCAGGCGATGGCTTGATTGAATCCCTTGCCGCCGGGGCCGGTGTCGAATGCGCCCAGCCGGGTTTCGCCGGGCACCGGGAAGCGTGCGCAGCGCCAGACCATGTCCTGGTTGTAGCTGCCAACGACGGCGACTCGTACCGGCACGGTGTCAGCCCGCGAACTGGGTGAGCACGCCCGCGATCGTCGCGGTCATGAAGGTGGCCAGCGACCCGCCCAGCACCGCTTTCAGGCCAAACCGGGCCAGATCCCCGCGGCGCTCCGGGGCGATGCCGCCAATGCCGCCAAGCTGGATCGCGATCGAACTGAAATTGGCGAAGCCGCACAGCGCATAGGTGGCGATCAGGACCGACTGGTCGGAGAGCCCGGCGGCGATCTCGGACAGCTGGCTGTAAGCCACGAATTCGTTCAGCACCACCTTGGTGCCGATCAGGCCGCCGACGCTGACTGCGTCCGCCCAGGGCACGCCGATCAGCCAGGCGATGGGCGCCAGCACGTAGCCGAGGATGGTGGCCATGCCGAGGTCGCGCCCCAGCCAGGCCGAGAGGCCGGTGACTTCGCCGAGCTTGCCCAGCGGCCAGTCAATCAGCGCGATCAGGGCGATGAAGGCCAGCAGCATGGCGCCGACGTTCAGCGCGAGGCGCAAGCCGTCGGAGGCGCCGGCGGCGGCGGCGTCGATCACGTTGGCGGTGTTCTTCTCCACCGACACCCGCACTTCGCCGCGGGTCAGCGGCTCGCCGGTCTCCGGGCACAGGATCTTGGCGATCACGATGGTGGCCGGCGCGGCCATGATGCTGGCGGTGATCAGGTGCTTGGCGAAGTAGGCCTGTTCAACGGGGTCGTTGCCGCCCAGCATGATCACGTAGGCCCCAAGCACGCCGCCGGCGATCGTCGCCATGCCGCCGATCATCAAGGTCAGCAGCTCCGAGCGGGTCATGCCGGCGATGTAGGGCTTGACCACCAGCGGCGCCTCGGTCTGGCCGATGAAGGCGTTGGCGCAGACCGACAGCGTCTCGGCGCCGGAGACACGCATGAGTTTGGTGATCACCCAGGCCATGCCCTTGACGATCAGCTGCATGATGCCGAGGTGGTAGAGCACGCCCATCAGCGCGGCGAAGAAGATGATGGTCGGCAGCACCTGGAAGGCGAACACGAAGCCGAACTTCGACACGTCCACGAAGTCGCCGAAAATGAAGCGCGAGCCGGCGGCGGTGAACCCCAGCAGCTGCACGAAGCCCTCGCTGAGCGCACCGAACACCAGCGTGCCCCAGGGCGTGAGCAGCACGAAGCAGGCGAATACGATCTGCAGGCCCAGGCCGGTGGCCACCAGCCGCCAGTCGACGCGCCAGCGCTGCTCTGAGAACAGCCAGGCGATGCCCAGCAGCGAGGTGAGGCCGAACAGGCCGAACAGGATGTGCTGCATGAAACCCCCGGGGCGGGCGCGGGCGGATGGCGCGCCTGGAACTGTCTGGGCGGACCGCGGGCTTCAGGCCGCGGAGCGATGTGGCGGGGCAGGTTAGGGCAGGGCCGCCGGGGTGACAAGCGAAGCCGAACCGGGCGGGCCTCGGCCGCGCACTGGTCGAGCACTGCCAGAGGCGTCCGGCCTGTGGCAAGGTGATGAACCGATCCTCGCGATGGCCGAGCTTGCGCATGTTCACCCAATGCCCCCACTGCCTGAGCGTGCATGCGCTGACCGCCGCCGATCTTGCGGTTGGTCGCGGACGCCTGCGCTGTGGCGTCTGCGAGACTGAATTCGACGCCCTCGAGCGACTGGCGGATACCGCGCCACAGGCCGCATCGGGGCTGCGCCGCTCCGAGGCTGCGCCGCCACGGGTGATCGCGGCGGCCGAGTTGGGCATGGCACCGGCGGATCCGGCGCGGCCAAAGTCTGCCGCAATATCCGAACCGGCCTTCACGCGCGGGTTGCGCAACCGCGCGCCCCTGCGCAGCGGGCCATGGTGGTTGGCCAGCGCTGCCCTTGGCCTGTTGCTGTCAACCCAGATCGTGCTGGCACAGCGCGCGGAGCTCAGCCAGGATCCGAGTCTGCGGCCGTGGCTGCAGCGCCTCTGTTCAGCGTTCGGCTGCGATCTCCCGGCCTACAGCGACCCGACGCAGATCCGCTTGCTGCATCGTGATGTGGGTCCGCACCCGTCGGTCCCGGATGCCCTGCTGGTAACTGCCAGCTTCCGCAGCGAGGCGCCCTGGCCCCAAGCCTGGCCGGTGCTGGAGCTCAGCATGTCCGACCTTGAGGGGAGACTGGTGGCCCTGCGGCGCTTCGGCGTCAGCGAATACCTCGGCCAGCCGCCCGAGCAGCCGACGCTGCCGCCCGGGCAGCCGGTGATGGTGGAGCTCGAACTGCTTGACCCGGGCAATCAGGCCATCGCCTTCGAGTTCGGATTTCTCTAGCGAGAATGTGATCAGCTTCATCCGGGAGCTGATCAGACGTCGCGCGTCCGGCCCCGGCCCAAACGCGCTCTCGCTGACTCAGGCGCTTGTCTGCTCGATTGGCGGGAGCGCGATCCATGGCGCTCAGGAAGCTCCCATGGATCAGAGCTGCCCTCGCCTGCCGCGGCAGACAAATCGTCAGCTGGCCGGTCTCGGGTCTGGATGCCGATCAGGGTGCAAGCATCAGCCGCAGTGGGGCTGTGGCGACGATGCGCAACGTCGAGCCACGCCCAAAGACGCCTTCAGTCGCCGGTGGATTGTCGCGCGCGGCATACGGGATCCGAGGGCATCCCGGCGCGTCTGCGGGTTCCAGCCCGCAGCCTGCAGGCAGCCTGCGAAGACGTCGTTTTTCCGACCCCAAGGCAAGCCGGAAAGCCGGCGCGGGGAATGCGACTTGCGCCGTCTGGCGGCCCGGCTGGCCGCTGCTACACTCCGGTCCCGGCCTCCGAGATCCAAGCCTTGCAATGAATCCGCGCATGCCCGAGCCCGAACTGCCGCCCATTGACGACGCCTCCGCGCGCGCCGCACGCCGCCTCAATGAGGCCGAGCTGGCGCTGTTCGACAGCTTGGGAGAGCGTCGGCTGGTGGCGGCTGGCGAGTTGATCTTCCGCCGCGGCGAGCTGGGGCGGACCCTGTTTGTCGTCATCGAGGGCGAGGTCGCGCTGGAGTTCGGCGACGGCATGCGCGACAAGCGGCTCGGGGCAGGCGAGTTCTTTGGTGAGCTGGCGTTCTTCATCGGCAACCATGCGCGGCTGGCCAGTGCCGTGGCGGTTGGGCCCTGCCTGCTGGTGGCCGTGGCCAACGGCGACTTCGAGGCGCTGCTGGAGCGGGATCCCGCGGTAGTGGCCCGCTTCATGCGGCGATCGTTTGCCTATCTCGTAGCCGGTGAGCAGCAGCTGATCCTGAATCTCAAGCGGCGCAACGAAGAGCTCCTGCTCACGCTTGACTCGCTGCGTCAGACTCGCACGCAGCTCAGCAACGCCGAGCTGATGGTGCAGACGGACGAGCTGACCGGTTTGCTCAACCGCCGTGGCCTGTATGCGCGCCTCGATGAGATCGACGAGAGCGAGCCGCGCGGCATGCTTGGCCTGTTGCTGATCGATCTCGATGACTTCAAGTCGATCAACGACAGCTTCGGCCACATGATCGGCGACCGCGTGCTGGAGGCGGTCTCCGCCCAGATCCGGCGCATCGCCGGCGAGCGTGATCTGCCTTGCCGGCTGGGGGGCGACGAGTTCGCCCTGCTGATGCGCGTGGACGATGTCGCCGAAGTGGAGCAGCGCGCGCGGGCCCTGGTCAGCGCCATGCGCCAGCAGGTGTTGCCCGAGCCGCTCAGCGGGACCCCGGTGACGGTCAGCGTTGGCGCCGTGGTGTGCGAGCAGGGTGTCGGCTGGTCGGTCTGGTACAGCCGCGCGGATCGGCTGCTTTACCGCGCCAAGGCCGAGGGTGGCGATGACTATCGCTTCCAGACCGCCGAATAGTCCTTGACGGCATCCGTCTCGACGCCCGCTTGACAAATTCGCCGCAGTGCATCAAGACTGCGGCCCATGTCCTTGAAGCCGACCTGCAGCAGCCTGACCCTTGATCGCCAGCCGGCGGCTCAGCTGCTGCTTATCGGCCTCCTCCTTCGACCGCACAGGTGCGGACTCGAACTCTAGGGCGCGCAGCAGACCGAACCCGAGAATCCGAGAACCCCGCACCGGGAAACCGAGGCGGGGTTTTTCTTTGCTCGCGATTTGCCAGAGCAACCCGATACCACCGATTCTGAAACCCGCTGGAGCCGCCATGAGCCACCGCATCCGCATCTTCGACACCACTCTGCGCGACGGCGAACAGTCGCCCGGCGCCAGCATGGGCCCCGCCCAGAAAAAGGTGATGGCGCGTGCGCTCGCCGAGCTTGGGGTGGACATCATCGAAACCGGTTTCCCGGCCAGTTCGCAGGCCGACCGTGAATCCGCCGATGCGATTGCCCGCGAGATCGGCAGCCAGGTCACCCTGGCCACCCTGTCGCGCTGCGCCGAGGCCGACATCGAGGCCTGTGCGCGGGCCATGGAAAAAGCGCACAGGCCGCGCATCCATGTGTTCATTTCCACCAGCCCCCTGCATCGCAAGTTCAAGCTCGGCATGAGCGAGCAGCAGGTGATTGAACGCGCCGAAAGCGCAGTGGCCTATGCGCGGCGCTACTTCGACGACGTCGAGTTCTCCGCCGAGGACGCGATCCGCACCGAGTTCGAGGTGCTGGTCAGGGCCTTCAGTGCGGCGGCGGCCGCGGGCGCCACCACGCTCAACGTTCCCGATACCGTCGGCTACACCACGCCTGAAGAGATCCGCAGCCTGTTCCAGCGTCTGCGCGCCGCTGTGCCGGGCGAGCACCTGGTCTGGAGCGCGCACTGCCACAACGACCTGGGCCTCGCGGTGGCGAACTCGCTGGCGGCGATCGAGGGCGGCGCGCGCCAGGTCGAGTGCACGATCAACGGCATTGGCGAGCGCGCCGGCAACTGCGCGGTCGAGGAACTGGTGATGGCGCTGAAGGTGCGTCAGGCCTTCTACGGTGCCGACACCGGGGTCCGCACCCCGCGACTGGTGCCGACCTCGCGCCTGCTGCAGCGCCTGACCGGAATGATGGTCCAACGCAACAAGGCGATCGTCGGCGTCAACGCATTTGCGCACGAGGCGGGTATCCATCAGCACGGCATGCTGAAGAACCGCGAAACCTACGAGATCATGCACCCCGAGGATGTGGGCTGGCCGAGGTCCGAACTGGTGCTGGGCCGGCACAGCGGCCGTGCGGCCCTGAGCGAACGCCTGCGCGCGCTCGGTTTTGTGTTCGAAGACGATGAGTTCGAACACGTATTCGCCAACTTCAAGGCGCTGACCGAGACCCAGCGCGTGGTCGGCGATCGCGATCTGGAACAGCTGATTCTCGGCAGCGCCGCCAGCGCCGGGCAGGGTTACCGTCTGGCGTCGATGCGCATCTCGGACGCCGCCGGCTCGGCGCGGGCCGAGGTCGAGCTCTCCGATCCCGAGGGCAATCGGGTGGCTGAAAGCGCCGACAGCGACGGTCCGGTTGCGGCGCTGTTCGCCGCCATGTCCGCCGCTACCGGTATCGAACTGAAGCTGGAGAGCTACCAGGTCCACAGCATCGGCATGGGCAGCCACGCGCGCGGCGAGGCAAATCTTTCGGTTAGCTACGAGGACGAGGAGTACACCGGCGTGGGCGTCAGCCGCGACATCATCGAGGCCAGCGCGCTGGCCTGGCTCGACGTCGCCAACCGCCTGCTGCGCAAACGCGATGCCGCGCCTGCCCCTGCGACGGCGTCGGTTTGACACAAGGCTGTGCTTGTAGCCCCTCTCCCCTCGCGGGAGAGGGGTTGGGGAGAGGGGGCAATACTCGCCGCAAGATTCCTACCCCTCTCCCCCATCCCCTCTCCCACAAGGGGAGAGGGGAGCAAAGCCCGCACCGTTCAAGCGCTCTCTTCCGCTTCCCACAAAGGGAGAGGGAAGTAAGCCGCACTGCATCGCAGACCGAAGCGTGCTCTTTCGAATCCCGAATCCCAAACAACGAATCCCGGCCCTCCAATGCCCCGCACTCTCTTCGACAAACTCTGGGACGCCCACCTCGTCGTTCCTGAAACCGAATCCGCGCCCGCGGTGCTCTACATCGACCTGCACCTGCTGCACGAGGTCACCACGCCGCAGGCCTTCTCGGAGCTGGAGTCGCGCGGCCTGTCGCCGCGCTGCCCGGAGCGCTGCATGGCGACCATGGACCACAGCACGCCGACCCTGCCGGCCGACGCGAACGGCCGCCTGCCGTATGCGTCGGCGGCCTCCGAGAAGCAGGTCGACCAGCTGCGCGAGAACTGCGCGCGCCACGGCATCGAGCTATTCGACATGGGCGACGCGCGGCGCGGCATCGTGCACGTGGTGGCGCCCGAGCTGGGCCTCACGCGACCGGGCATGACCATCGTCTGCGGCGACAGCCACACCAGCACGCACGGCGCATTTGGTGCCATGGCGTTCGGCATCGGCACCAGCGAGGTCGGCCACGTGCTGGCCACGCAGTGCCTGCTGCAGCGGCGGCCGAAGACGATGGCGATCGAGGTCGAGGGTGAGCTGGCTCCCGGCGTGGGCGCCAAGGACGTGATCCTGCACGTGATCGGCGTGATCGGCGTCAACGGCGGCACCGGCTACGCGCTGGAATACCGCGGCTCGGCGATCCGCGCGATGGACATGGAAGCGCGCATGACCCTGTGCAACATGTCGATCGAGGCTGGCGCGCGCTGCGGCATGGTGGCACCCGATGCCACCACCTTCGAATGGCTGCGGCGGGCGCCGCGCGCGCCGAAGGGCGTCGCTTTTGAGGCGGCGATGATCGAGTGGTCGTACTTCGTCAGCGATGAGGGCGCCGAGTTCGATCGCGTGGTCCGCATCGACGCCGCCGGCATCCGGCCCACCCTGACCTGGGGTACGCACCCGGGCACGGCCGTGGCCATCGATGCGCTGGTGCCGGAGCCGGCCGACGCCAGCGCCCGCAAGGGTCTCGACTACATGGGCTTCGAGGCCGGCTTTGGCCTGGTCGGCCAGCCGGTCGATGTGGTCTTTGTCGGCAGCTGCACCAACGGCCGCCTCGCCGACCTGCGCGATGTCGCACGCATCTTGCGCGGGCGCCGCGTGCATCCGCGCGTGCGCATGCTGGTGGTGGCCGGCTCGGAGAAGGTCAAGCGCGATGCCGAGGCCGAGGGCATCGACGCCATCGTGCGCGCGGCCGGCGCCGAGTGGCGCGAGCCGGGATGCTCCATGTGCATTGCCATGAACGGCGACATCGTGGCGCCCGGCCAGCTCGCGGTCAGCACCAGCAACCGCAACTTCGAGGGCCGGCAAGGCCAGGGCGCTCGTACCGTGCTGGCCTCGCCGCTGTCGGCGGCCGCAGCCGCGGTCGCCGGCCGCATCGCCGACCCGCGCGAATTCCTCAACACTGCCGCCGAGGTGGCCTGATGAGCGCCATCACTGAGATCCGCAGCCGGGCCGTGGTGCTGCGCGGAGAGAACATCGACACCGACCAGATCATTCCGGCGCGGTTTCTTTCGACGACGACGCGCGTGGGCCTTGGCCAGTACGCCTTCAGCGACTGGCGCCGTGATCCGGCCTTTGCCTTCAACCAGCCGGAGAACGCCGGCCGTCGGATCCTGATCGCCGGCCGCAATTTCGGCTGCGGCAGCTCGCGCGAGCACGCGCCGTGGGCGTTGACCGACCTCGGCTTGCAGGCGGTGATCAGCAGCCAGATCGCGGACATCTTCCGCAACAATGCGCTCAAGAACGGGCTGGTGCCGATCGTGCTGGACGAGGCGATCGTGCAGCACCTGATGCAGCAGGCCGACGGCGAGTTCGTCATCGACATCGCTGCCTGCACGCTGAGAACCCCGCAGGGCCAGGCGCACCGTTTCCCGCTGGACGCCTTCGCCCGCACCTGCCTGCTCGAAGGCGTGGATGAGCTTGGCTACCTGATTGCCCGCGAGGCCGCGATCAGCGCCTTCGAGTCCACCCGAACCCGCGATTTCTCCCTGCCCACCCCTGCTTCCGAGGAGCCTGCCCATGCGCGCTGAAATCGTCCTGCTGCCCGGCGATGGCATCGGCCCCGAAGTCACCGCTGCTGCGGTCGACGTGCTGAAGCGCGTCGCCACGCGCCACGGCCACGATTTCCAGTTCAGCACGCAGCTGATTGGCGGCGCTGCGATTGATGCCACCGGCGAGCCACTGCCGCCGGCCACGCTGGCCGCGTGCCGAAAGGCCGATGCGATCCTGCTCGGCGCAGTCGGCGGACCGAAGTGGTCGGACCCAAAAGCCAAGGTGCGGCCAGAACAGGGCCTGCTGGCGATCCGCCAGGCGTTGGGCCTGTATGCCAATCTGCGGCCGGTGACGCCGCATCCGGCGGTACTGGACCGCGCGCCGATCAAGCCGCATCTGTTGAACGGCGTCGATCTGCTGGTGGTGCGCGAACTGACCGGCGGCATCTACTTCGGCGAGCGCACCCGCAGCGAGCACGGCGCTTCGGACCTGTGCGTGTACTCGGTGGCCGAGATCGAGCGGGTGATCCGCCGCGCCTTCGGCTTTGCCCGGGCGCGTCGTGGCTATCTGGTCAGCGTGGACAAAGCCAACGTGCTGGAGACTTCGCGCCTGTGGCGCGAGGTCGCCACGCGCATAGGCGCCGACGAGTTCCCAGACGTGCGCCTGGAGCACCAGCTGGTGGACTCCATGGCCATGCACCTGATCGCACGGCCGCGCGAGTACGACGTGATCGTCACCGAAAATATGTTCGGCGACATTCTCACCGATGAGGCCTCGATGCTGGCGGGTTCGCTGGGCCTGCTGCCCAGTGCTTCCCTCGGCGAAGGCAAGCGCGGCATCTACGAGCCAATCCACGGTAGCGCGCCTGACATCGCCGGCCGCGGCGTCGCCAATCCGATTGCCGCCATCCTGAGCGCGGCGATGCTGCTGCGGCATTCGCTGGGCCTTGAAGACGAGGCACGCGAGATCGAGCGTGCGGTCAGCGACACCCTGGATGCCAAGGTGTTCAGCGCCGATATCGCCGGGGGTGAGCGTGCCTACGCCACGCATGAGGTGGCCGATGCCGTGCTGGAGCGGCTGCCCGAGCGGCAGCCGGCGGTGGCGATGCGGGATTGAACTTGGAGCCGGGATTCGGGAATCGGAATTCGGGATTCGCAAGAGCGGCTTGCTGCGAGATTTCTTCACGCGGCAACACCGAGCGAAAGACGGGCGCGGCCATGCGGCTGCGCCCGTTGGTTCCCGGGTTGCTTGATTACGGGCGGTTGCCGCTGAAGCGCTTGGGCTCGGCGCCTTCGACGCGGCCGATGCGGGCGCTGTCGTGGACCCAGAGCTCGACCTCGCGCTCGAACACCAGCGGCCCGACCACTTCGGAGTTGGCGCCGATCACCACCTTCGGCACCTTCGGCTGACGGCCCCAGTTGAACCAGCTGCCGCTGGGTTTGTCGATGCGCAGGCCGCCGGCGACGCGGCTGCCTTCAAGGATCTCCAGGTCACCGTTGACGGTGCGGATGTCGCCGCCGACTTCTGTGGCTTCGATGCGGATCTGGCCGTTGACGGTGGCAAGGTCGCCGCGGACGCTGCTGCCGCGGCCCAGCCGGATCGCGCCGTTTACGGTTTCGGCTTCACCCAGCTCGCTGCTCTCGCCGGCGCTGATGCCGCCGTTGACGGTCTCGGCGCGGTCCGCCGCGGAACGCGCTGACAGGGTGATGGAGCCATTGACCGTTTCCACGCTGGCCGCGCGGCTGCCCTCGGCCAGCTGGACACTGCCGTTGACCGTGCTGAGCTTGGTGTAGGTTTGCCCCGCTTCGGCGCGGATGGCGCCGTTGACCTTGCTGATGCTGGTCGGGCGTTCGGCGGCAGCGAGGCCGGCCATGGCCAGCAGCGGTATCAGCAGCAGGACCTGCAGTCCGTTCCTTGGGGTGCGTGTACGCATCGTCGTCTCCTTGCATGGATGGGGTGCTGCAGGAAGCTTCGATGCGCAGATCCGGGCAAGGGTTTAGTTGCGATGAGGACATTGCCGGAAGCGGCCTCAACAGCCGCTGGACTCGTGTAGTGATTCGTACTTGGCGGACAGTCGCTGCGAGCGGATTCGTGTGGCTGGCAAGGCGCGACGACGAGTCATAGCAGCGCCATGGCGAGGAGGAGGAGCGCTGACAGCCTTGCCGAGGACGCCGCAGATGCGTTCACTCAAGTGCGAATCACTACACTAGAGGGCTTGCGAACCCGTGGAGTGCGCCCGTGTCACGACCCAAGCCGCTACTGCTGCTGATCCTTGATGGCTGGGGCCATCGCGAAGAGCGCGAGGACAACGCCATCGCCCAGGCGCAAGCGCCCCACTGGCGTCGCCTGCTGCAGGACTGTCCGCACACCCTGATCGAAACCTCTGGCAGGCACGTCGGCCTGCCGGACGGACAAATGGGCAATTCAGAGGTCGGCCACATGAACCTCGGAGCCGGCCGCATCGTCTATCAGGACCTGACCCGCATCGACCACGCCATCGAGACCGGCGAGTTCTTCGGCAACCCCGAGCTCACAGGCGCCTGCGCGGCGGCGCGAGCCGCGGGCGGTCGCGTCCACGTGTTTGGCCTGCTCTCTCCCGGTGGGGTGCACAGCCACGAGGACCATATCCACGCGTTTCTCGAACTGGCGCAGCGGCAGGGGGTTTCCGGGCTGGTTGTGCACGCCTTCCTGGACGGCCGCGACACGCCCCCGCGCTCGGCGCGGCCCAGCCTCGAGCGGCTGGAACTGCGCTGCGCCGAGTTGGGCTATCGGATCGGTTCGGTCAGCGGCCGCTACTACGCAATGGACCGCGACCAGCGCTGGGAGCGGGTCGAGCGCGCCTATGCCGCGATCGTCGATGCCGAGGCGGAACATCGGGCGGAGTCGGCGGTGGCCGCCCTCGATGCGGCCTATGCGCGCGGCGAGAACGACGAGTTCGTGCTGCCCACCGTGATCACGGGCGCCACGGCCATGGCCGATGGCGACGCCGTGGTGTTCATGAACTTCCGCGCCGATCGCGCGCGCGCGCTCAGCGCCGCTTTCGTGCAGCCCGGCTTCGAGGGCTTTCTCGCACGGCGTCCAGCGCTGTCGCGCTTCGTGTGCCTGAGCGAGTACGACGCGCGGCTGCCGACCGCCGTGGCCTATCCGCCGGAGACCCTGCACAACACCCTGCCGCAGGTGGTCGCGGCACATGGCCTGAGCCAGCTGCGTATCGCCGAGACCGAGAAGTATGCCCACGTCACCTTCTTCTTCAGCGGCGGCGTGGAAGCGCAGCAGCCCGGCGAGTCGCGTATCCTGATCCCCTCGCCGCGGGTGGCCACCTATGACCTCAAACCGGAGATGAGCTGCCCCGAGCTGACCGCGGCCCTGGTCGAGGACATTCGTGCCCGCCGCCACGACCTGATTGTCTGCAACATCGCCAACCCCGACATGGTCGGCCATACCGGCGTGCTGTCGGCGGCCATCCTGGCGGTTGAGGCGGTCGATCAGGCCATCGGTGAGATCGTCGCCGCGCTGCGCGAGGTCGGCGGCGAGATGATCCTCACCGCCGACCACGGCAACCTGGAGCAGATGCGCGATCCCGCCACCGGCCAGGCGCATACCGCGCATACCGTCGGGCCGGTGCCGCTGGTCTACCTCGGTCGTCCGGCTCGGCTCAGGGCGGGCGGCAGTCTGCGCGACGTGGCGCCAACGCTGCTGGCCCTGCTCGGCCTGCCGCAGCCGCCCGAGATGAGCGGCCAGTCGTTCATCGAGCTGGTCCCGGTCCCGGCAGCGTGACAGCCGCCGCCGCTCTGCGCGGCCTGCTGGTGGCCCTGTTGCTGCCGGCACTGGCGCAGGCCCAGGCCCAGGATCCCGCCGCCGAGCGCGAGGCGGAGCGCCGGCTGTCGGCGGTGCGCGTGCAAATCAACGAGATCAGCCGTGTCCAGCAGGCGCTGGCCGCGGAGCGCGATGCCGCGGGCACCCAGCTGCGCGAAGTCGATCAGGCGATTGCCGCGCAGTCGGCGCGGGTCGCCGAGCTGGAGGCTGATTCTGTCCGACAGCAGGCCCGGCTGGATGCGCTGCTGGCCGACCGGGATGCGCTGGCCGCCCAGCTTGGTCGCCAGCGCGAGGCCCTGGCCGCGCTGCTGCGCGCGGCGCATGCGCAAGGCGGACAGGCGCCGCTGCGGCTGCTGCTGGGGCAGGACCGGCTAAGCGACGCCAGTCGCGCGCTGGCCTACCACCGCTACGTGCAGCGCGGCCAGGTGCAGCGGATCCAGCGCCTGCTCGATGAGCTCGCCGACCTCGCGCGGCTGGGGGAGCTGGTGGTGGCCCAGCGCGCGGTGCTCGACGAAGCCCTGCTGGGCGAGCAGGAGGCGATGGCTTCGCTGGAGTCCCGCCGCGCCGATCGCGCGGCCCTGCTGGAGGTGCTGGCCGGGCAGCAGCGAGCGCAGGCCGCGCAGATGGCCGAGCTGCGCGCCGACGAGCGCGCCCTGCTGGACCTGTTGGACTCGCTGCGGGACATCTTCGCCGACATTCCCGAAAGCCCTGACGGCGCTGCATCGTTCGCCGAGCAGCGTGGCCGGCTGCCTGTCCCGCTGGTTGGGCGCGTGCTCAGCGGCTTCGGCGGGAATCTGCCCGATGGCCGTCGCAGCGAGGGCTGGCTGGTCGAGGCTGCAGCCGGCGCGCCGGTGCGCGCGGTGGCTCACGGCCGCGTCGCCTTCGCGGACTGGATGAATGGCTATGGGCTGCTGGTGATCGTCGACCACGGCGACGGCTACCTCAGCCTGTATGCCCACAGCGACAGCCTGCTGAGCGAGGTGGGAGACTGGGTCCGCCCCGGCGACACGCTCGCCCATGCCGGCAGTTCGGGCGGTCAGGGCAGGCCGGCCCTGTATTTCGAGCTGCGCCGACAGCGCCAGCCGCTGGATCCGCGGGTGTGGCTGCGGCCGTAGGCGCGCCTGCCTGAACACGGGCGCGCTGCGCGCTGCCTATACTGAGCCCCATGATCAGCCTTACGCCCCGTCTTCCACGCCGAATCTTCCCTGCTGCCCTGCTCGGGAGCTTGCTTGCACTGGCGCTCCCCGCGGCCGCGCAGGACGCCGAGGTCGAAGAGGCCGAAGAGATGCCTGCGGTGGCGACCGAGCGCGTCAGCCTCGAGGAAGTGCGGCGTTTCGTGTCGGTGTTTCGTGCCGTGCAGCAGGCTTACGTCGACAGCGTCGACGACCAGAAACTCATGTCCGCTGCCATTCGCGGCCTGCTGACCGACCTTGACCCGCACAGCGCATACCTGGATTCCGAGGCCACGCGGTCGCTCAACGAGAGCGCCACCGGGGCCTACGGGGGGCTGGGTCTGGAGATCCTGCAGCGGCCTGACCGCAGCCTGCAGGTGATTGCGCCCATGGACGACACTCCGGCCGCTCGCGCTGGGATCCGTACCGGCGACATCATCACCGAGCTCGACGGTGCGCCCATCAGCGCCGACAGCGTCGACCAGGCGGTCGAGAGCATGCGCGGCGAGCCCGGCACCAGCATCGTGCTGACCGTGATGCGCGAGGGCGAGACAGCGCCGCTCAAGATCAGCTTGACCCGCGAAATCATCCGCGTGGCCAGCGCCCGCGGCGAGTCGCTCGGTCGCGACTACGCCTATGTGCGCATCGCCGCCTTCCAGACTGACACCGCGGCTGAGGTGAGGCGTCGTCTGCGCGACCTGGCCGAGGGCAATGAGGGGCCGCTCAAGGGCCTTGTGCTGGACCTGCGCCGCAACCCTGGCGGCCTGCTCAACGCCGGCATCGAGGTAGCCGACCTGTTCCTGGAGGAGGGCGTTATCGTCAGCACCCGCGGTCGGCTGCCGCACGCGCGCGCGGAGTACACCGCCAAGTCGGGCGACCTGCTGGGCGGCGCGCCAATCGTGGTGCTGATCGATGGCGGCAGCGCGAGCGCCGCCGAAGTGCTGGCCGGCGCCCTGCGCGACAACCGGCGCGCGGTGATCATGGGCAGCACCAGCTTCGGCAAGGGTTCAGTGCAGACGCTGCTGCCGCTGGACAACGGGGATTCAATCAAGCTCACCACGGCGCGCTACTACACCCCGAGCGGTACTTCGATCCAGGCTGCCGGTATCGTCCCGGATATCGTCATCCCCGAGAATGCGGAGCTGCGCTACCGCGAGGGCTATGTCCCGCCCAGCCTGCGCGAAGCCGATCTTCCCGGGCACCTTGGCGCCGAGGCGGTCGAAGTCGAAGAGGACGCCGAGACGCTGGCGCGCGAGGACTACGCCGTCAACGAGGCGCTGAATCTGCTGCGCGGGTTGGCGGTGTTCGGGCGTCCTTGAGCGAGGCTTCGGGCCCGCTCGCCATGCCGCGCAGGCGAGCTTCCGCTCCCTCGCTGGCAGCCAGCAGCCGCTCGACCAGGTGCTCCAGCTGGGAGCGCTCGGCGGCTGACAGCCCGGCCAGCAGACTGCGCTCGTAGTCCAACGCCAACGGCGCCACCAGCGCGTACACCTCCAGGCCGGCGGTGCTCAGCTTCAATGGCACCCGCCGCCGGTCGCGATCGTCCGCGCCGCGCTCGACCCGGCTGGAGGCCATCAGCCCCGCCACTGCACGGCTGACTGCGACCTTGTCCATGGCGGTTCGCTCCACCAGTTCTCCCGCGGTCAGGCCGGGGTAACGCCCCAGCACGGCCATCAGCCGCCACTCCGTGATCGACAGGTCGAAGCGCTCGGCGTAGATGCGGGCGATCGCCTGGCTCATCCGGTTCGACAGCACGGAGAGCCGGTAGGGCAGGAAGGCCTCGAGCTCCAGCGCGGCGGTGACGCTGGCCGTTTGGGGCGGCTTGCCAGAGTTGTCCGGATTCATCCTGCACTGCACCTTGCAAATGGTTTCACTTGAAACTATAAAACGGGTTCCGTCGTGCTGGCCAGCCGCCCACGCACCCGTCCACCTATGCAGCGCCGCCCAGGCGTCTGCCTTGCAGCCCTCAGAGGAGCCCCGGATGAACGCCCAGCCCAACCTTGGCATGCAGGTGACCACGTTCGAGAACCCGATGGGAATCAATGGTTTCGAGTTCGTAGAATTCGCCGCTCCCGCGGGCAACATTGACCTGCACGCGCTGTTCCGCAAGATGGGGTTCAGCCCCGTTCTGAAGCACCGCACGCGCCCGATTACGGTCTATCGGCAGGGCGGGGTCAACTTTCTGATCAACGAAGACCCCGACAGCTTCGCCGCCGATTTCGCCGCCCAGCACGGGCCCAGCGCGTGCGGGTTCGGCATCCGCTTCACCGAGCCGGTGGCCGAGGTGGAGCGCAAGGTCATCGCCAACGGCGGCGAGCGCATCAGCCACAAGCCGGCCAGCCGCGCCATCGAGGCACCGGTGGTCAAGGGCATCGGCGACTGCATGCTCTACCTCGTGCCCAGCGAGGGCGACGCCTATGCGTCCGACTTCGTGGCCATTGAAGGCGCGGATCCCAATCCGCAGGGTTTCGGCCTGACCTTCATCGACCACCTGACCCATAACCTGTTCTTCGGGAACATGGAAAAGTGGTCGAACTACTACGAGCGCCTGTTCAACTTCCGCGAGATCCGCTACTTCGACATCAAGGGCGCCAAGACCGGCCTGGTGTCGAAAGCGATGACCGCGCCGGACGGCGTCGTGCGCATCCCGCTGAACGAGTCGTCCGATCCGAAGAGCCAGATCAACGAGTACCTGGACCAGTACAAGGGCGAGGGCATCCAGCATATCGCCTGCTTCACGGACGACATCTACGCGACCGTCGAGGCCATGCGCGCACAGGGCGTGGAGTTCCTGGATACGCCGAATGCCTACTTCGAGGTCATCGACGAACGCATTCCCGACCACGGCGAAGACGTGGCGCGGCTGGCCAAGAACAAGATCCTGATCGACGCCGACCCCGAGACCAAGCAGCGCAAGCTGCTGCAGATCTTCACCCAGAACGCGATCGGACCGATCTTCTTCGAGATAATCCAGCGCAAGGGCAACGAGGGGTTTGGCGAAGGCAACTTCCAGGCGCTGTTCGAGAGCATCGAGCGGGATCAGATGAAGCGCGGGTTTTTGTAAGGGCCGGGGTGGGGATTCGGGATTCGGGATTCGAGGTTCGAGGTTCGAGGTTCGAGGTTCGATGAGCATTCCGAGCGTGCTACGACGACCGTGTGTCGCCAGCCTGCGCTCTTGATTTGAGCCCCTCTCCCTGTGGGAGAGGGGTTGGGGAGAGGGTCCGGTATGGCCGAACGCGTCATTCCACCGCTGCCGACTGAAACCCTGGACAACGCCCGCCGGCTGCGTCAATCGATGACCGACGCCGAGCTGGCGCTGTGGTACCACCTGCGCGCCGGCCGTTTCGGGGGCTTCAAATTTCGCAGGCAGCATCCCATTCCGCCTTACGTCGTTGATTTCGTCTGCGTCGCGCAGCGGCTGTTGATCGAACTGGATGGGTCGCAGCACTCGCAAAGCGTTGATGCAGACAGAAGCAGGTTTCTTGAGCGCGCGGGCTTCCGGCCGCTGCGCTTCTGGAATCACGACGTGCTGACCCAAACTGAATCAGTGCTGGCGCGGATCTGGAGTGCGCTGCACGACCGGACCCTCTCCCCAACCCCTCTCCCACGGGGAGAGGGGCTTGATCGATAACCCCAGCCATGCCGCAAACCCCCGCGTCACCGGAAACCCCAGCCATGCCGCAAACTGCCACCTACCTCACCGGCTTCGCCAACGATTTCGCCACCGAGGCCCTGCCCGGTGCGCTGCCGATTGGCCGCAACTCGCCGCAGCGCTGTGCGTATGGCCTCTACGCCGAGCAGATCTCGGGCAGCGCATTCACCGCGCCGCGGCACGCCAATCGCCGCAGCTGGATGTACCGCATCCGCCCGGCGGCGATCCACGGCCGCTTCGAGCCCTACGCGCAGCCGCGTTTCCACAACCGCTTCGACGAGATCGCAGTCAGCCCCGAGCAGTACCGCTGGAGCCCGCTGCCGCTGCCGACGGCGCCCACCGACTTCATCGATGGCCTGTTCAGCATGGGCGGCAACGGTGGCCCGGACGCCAGCGGCATCGCCGTGCATCTGTATGCCGCCAACCGCGACATGGTCGACCGCTACTTCTACAGCGCCGACAGCGAACTGCTGGTGGTGCCTCAGCTCGGCCGCCTCTGCATCGATACCGAGCTCGGCCGCATCGAAGTGGAGCCGCAGCAGATCGCGGTGCTGCCGCGCGGCGTGCGCTTCACGGTGAACCTGCCGGACGGCGAGGCCCGCGGCTACGTTTGCGAGAACTTCGGTGCGCTGCTCAAGCTGCCCGACCTCGGCGTGATCGGCAGCAATGGCCTGGCCAATCCGCGTGACTTCGAAACCCCGGTGGCGCGTTACGAACAGCGTGACGGTGAGTTCGAGCTGATCGCCAAGTTCCAGGGCCAGCTGTGGCGCGCGCCGATCGGCCACAGCCCGCTGGATGTCGTGGCCTGGCACGGCAATTACGCGCCCTATCGCTACGACCTGCGGCGCTTCAACACCATCGGTTCGATCAGCTACGACCACCCGGACCCGTCGATCTTCCTGGTGCTGCATTCGCCGGGCGAGGCCGAGGGCGTGAGCAATCTCGACTTCGTGATCTTCCCGCCGCGCTGGCTGGTGGCGCAGAACACCTTTCGCCCGCCGTGGTTCCACCGCAACGTGGCCAGCGAGTTCATGGGCCTGGTGCACGGCGCCTACGACGCCAAGGCCGAAGGCTTCGTGCCGGGCGGGGCCTCGCTGCACAACTGCATGAGCGGGCACGGCCCGGATGCAGCGACCTTCGACAAGGCATCGAAAGCGGATCTGTCCAAGCCCGATGTGATCACCGATACCATGGCCTTCATGTTCGAAGCACCGCGGGTGATCCGCCCGAGCCGGCAGGCGATCGAAGCCGCGCACCGCCAGCGCGACTACCCGGACTGCTGGGCCGGACTGCGCGCGAATTTCGACGCTTCTGCTCCCTGACCCTTTCTGGCTCGCGTACTCCGCGAACCGAGCACCAAGGACACTCGATGAAACTTGCAAGCCTCAAGGAAGGCGGCCGCGACGGCAGCCTGATCGTGGTCTCGAACGACCTCAGCCGCGCCGTGCGTGTGCCGCAGATCGCGCCGACCCTGCAGCGCGCACTGGAGGATTGGAGCATGATCGCGCCGCGCCTGAACGCGGTGTACGAGCAGCTGCAGTCCGGTGCCGACAGCGTGGAAGGGCAGGGCGTGTTCTCGGTGGACACCACCGCACTGGCGGCGCCGCTGCCGCGCGCCTACGAATTCGTCGACGGCTCGGCCTATCTGCCGCACGTCGAGCGCGTGCGCCGCGCGCGCGGGGCCACGGTGCCAGAGAGCTTCTACGTCGATCCGCTGATGTACCACGCCGTCGGCGCCGGCTTTTACGGCCCGAACGATCCGGTACGCGTGCCGGATGAAGCCTACGGGATCGATCTCGAAGCCGAGGTGGTCGTGGTGACCGACGATGTGCCGATGGGCGTGTCGGCCGAGTCTGCCGCAGACCACATCCAATTGGTCGGCCTGATCAACGATGTCAGCCTGCGCAATCTGATTCCGGACGAACTCGCCAAGGGCTTCGGCTTCCTGCAGTCGAAGCCACGCTCGACCCTGTCGCCGGTGTTCGTGACGCCCGACGAGCTCGGCGAGGACTGGCAGGACAGCAAGATCCACCGTCCGCTGCTCAGCCACATCAACGGCGCATGGTTCGGCGCGCCTGAGGCGGGCGTCGACATGCAGTTCAACTTCGCCCAGTTGATCGCGCACGCCGCGAGAACCCGTCCGCTGGTCGCCGGCAGCATCGTCGGCTCAGGCACCGTCGCCAACGAAGACGAAGGCAAGGGCGCGTCCTGCCTGGCCGAAAAGCGCATGCTGGAGATCATTCGTGACGGCAAACCCAGCACGCCCTTCATGAAGTTCGGCGACCGCGTGCGCATTGAGATGCTCGACCGCGAAGGTCGCACGATTTTTGGCGCCATCGATCAGGTCATGGAACGCGGCTGAAGGGACTTGCGGCGTAGGTTCGCGCGCCGGGCTTGTTCCGTCCATGCCCGACGCGCTAGATTCCGTGAACGCCATCACGTTGGAGCCCGCCATGAGCGAGATGCTGACCCTCTACAGCTACTGGCGCTCCAGTGCGGCCTACCGGGTGCGCATCGCCCTGCATCTCAAGGGCCTCGCTTACGCTCAGCATCCGATTCACCTCTTGAACGAGGGCGGCGAGCAGCGTCTGCCTGAGTATCGGGTCGTCAATCCGCAGGCCCTGGTGCCGGTGCTTATGGACGGCGAACGCATCATCCGGCAGTCGCTGGCGATCCTCGAATACCTCGACGAGAGCTTCCCCAGCCCGACCCTGCTGCCCGCATTGGCCCGCGATCGTGCCCGCGTCCGCGGCCTGGCCCAGCTGGTCGCCTGCGACATCCACCCGCTCAACAACCTGCGCGTGCTGCAGTACCTGGAGCGGGAATGGTCGATGGAGCAGCCTGCGCGTGAGGTCTGGGCGCGTCATTGGATCGCCGAAGGCTTTGCCGCCTTCGAGGCCCTCGTGCGCGATAACCCCAGCACCGGCGATTACTGCGAGGGCGAGATGCCGACCATCGCCGACTGCTGCCTGATCCCGCAGCTCTACAATGCACGTCGCCTGCAGCTGGACCTCGATCCCTATCCGACCCTGCTGCGCATCGAACGCAACTGCCTGGACCTGCCCGCCTTCCAGCAGGCCGCACCCGAGCGGCAGCCGGACGCGCCGCGGGCCTGAGCAGCCACCCAGCGATCTAGCGCGTGTCCGTCGCGCCCTGACGCGGCCCGGCCTCGCAGGGGGCGTCGGCCTGGGGTGGACTCGCGCGGATCCGGTGACCGTTGGATGCGGGCAACTCCGCTTGCAGGTCGCGGAGTTCAGGCTATACCAGCTGGCCTATCCCGCTTCGTCGTGGTGGTGCACTTTAGAGTTGGGATGGCCTTGAAATCACCAGGCATGCGTTGGTCCCACCGAATCCGAAGCTGTTCGACAGCACCGTCCGCATTGGTGCGGTGCTGGTAACTCGGAGCAAGGGCGCATCCCCCAACTCCGCATCCGGTGTATCGACATTCGCAGAGCCCGCCATGAAGCCGCCGTGCAGCATTGCCAGGCAGTAGATCGCCTCATGCACGCCGGCCGCGCCCAGCGAGTGTCCAGAAAGCGATTTGGTGGACGAAAACGGCGGGATCGCCGTGCCGAAGACCTCGCGAAGGGCGCGCAGCTCGGTGAGATCACCCAGCGGTGTCGAGGTGCCGTGGGTGTTGATGTAGTCAATGGGCTGATCCAGGCCGGCGGTGGCCTGGCGCATGCACGCGACGGCACCTTCGCCCGAGGGCGCGACCATGTCGGCGCCATCCGAGGTGGCGCCGTAGCCGACGATCTCGGCCAGGATCCGTGCGCCGCGCGCCTGGGCATGTTCCAGCGCCTCCAGCACCAGCGCACCGCCGCCGCCGGCGATGACGAAGCCGTCGCGGTCGGCGTCATACGCACGCGAGGCGGTCTCGGGCGTGTCATTGCGCTTCGTCGACAGTGCGCCCATGCCGTCGAACAGGCTGGCCATGCCCCAGGAGTTCTCCTCGCCGCCGCCGGCGAACATCACCTCCTGCAGGCCCCAGGCGATCTGCTGGGCCGCCGCGCCGATGCAGTGGGCCGAGGTGGCGCAGGCCGAGCTGATCGAGTAATTGATGCCGCGCACCTTGAAGCGGGTGGAGAGGCAGGCCGATACCGTCGAGGCCATGGTGCGGGTGACCTGGTAGGGGCCAACGCGGCGCACGCCGCGGCTGCGCAGGGTATCGGCGGCGTCGATCTGGTGGGCCGGTGAGCCGCCGCCCGAACCCATGATCAGGCCGGTGCGTGGGTGACTGATCTGCTCCGGCGCAAGCCCCGCCATGGCGATGGCGTCCTCGAGTGCGACGCTGGCATAGGCCGCGGCGTCGCCCATGAAGCGGCGGTCGCGGCGGTCGATGCGGGCCTCCAGATCAATCTTCGGCACGCCGGCGATCTGGCTGCGCAGTCCGGCCTCGGCGAACTCCTCGCAGCGGCGAATGCCGGAGCGGCCTTCGCGCAGGCTGGTCGACACGCTGTCCAGCGCATTGCCCAGGCAGCTGACGATGCCGGCCCCGGTGATGACAACACGGCGCGGCTGCATCAGAACCCCGAGGTGTCGGTGAACAGGCCCACCCGAAGGTCCTTGGCGGTGTAGATCTCGCGCCCGTCCACTGACATGCAGGCGTCGGCCACGATCATGTTGAGCTTGCGCCGCACCACCCGCTTGACGTCGATCAGGTAGCGCACCTGCTTCGCCGTCGGCAGCACCTGGCCGGAGAAGCGCACCTCGCCGACGCCCAGCGCGCGCCCACGGCCGGGCAGGCCCTGCCAAGTGAGAAAGAAACCGGCCAGCTGCCACATCGCGTCGAGCCCGAGGCAGCCCGGCATCACCGGGTCGCCACGGAAATGACTGTCGAAAAACCACAGGTCAGGGCGGATATCGAGCTCGGCCTCGATCTCGCCCAGACCGTGCGCGCCGCCCTCGGCGGTGATCCGGGTGATGCGGTCGAACATCAACATGGGAGGCAGCGGCAGGCGTGCCTGGCTGCCTTCAAAAAGTCGGCCCTCGCCGGAGGCGATCAGCTGGTCGCGATCAAAGGAGTCAAACATATGTTCCGGCCCTGACTGCCGCCCGGTGCGGCTTGAGGCGCGGATTATCCGACAAAACGGAACAACTGTTCACCCACTGGGAGTCGGCCGGGCGCACCGGGCCGATCAGACCCGAAGATCGATCGCCAGTAGCACCCGCGCTTGCCCCGATACCGCAGGCGGCGAACGATGCACCGCGCCTGCGCCGGGCTGATCCGGGAAGCGCTCACCGCGGAGCAGGGCGGGCGCGCCCGTGGGGACGCGCTGCAGGGCGGACACCGCTTGTATCTGCGGCTGTCCGGGCCGCAGCAGCCCAGCCCGATCCGGGACTGGCGCTGGCAGCCATTCGGTGCCGGGGCCCTGCAGCGTGCAGAGCAGGCGCAGTGCGAGCTGATCGACGTGCAGGCGCGGACAGCCAGGCCCGCGCAACCGCTCCAGCCGCGGCCGCAGCTGAGCCTCCGGCGCCAGCGCCTGCAGGTCGGCCGTCAGGGCGATCAGCCATTCCAGAAGTGACTGCTGCGGACCGGGATCCGTGCAGAAACGCGCGCAGAGCATGCCCAGCCCGGCGGCAGTGGCGCCTTCTACGACGAGGCTGCAGTCGGGACCTTCGGCGAGGCGCTGGCCGAGGCCGGAGGGTGTCCAGCGGCTTCCGACGCCCAGTTCGGCCCGTCCCTCCAGGACATCCCGCCAGCACGGGACGGTGTTCCAGTCGTAGGACGAAGGGGGCTGCGGCACACACAGAGGCCTATCCGGTTCCCGCCCGCTTTGCGCCACCCTGCTCAGGGGATCTCACCTGCGGCCAGTTTCCGCCCGGCCTGCTCGAACCAGGCGCGCACGCGGGCCAGATGCTCGGGGCCGTAGTGCCGCAGGAACTGCTGGGTGCCGTGCAGGCCGGGGTCTTCCAGCTCGCGCAGGCGCGTCTGCACGTAGTCGGCAGTCAGCGGAATGCGGCAGATCTCCTGGATGCAGTGCCGCCATTCTTCGTATCGGGTGGGGATGATCATCTCGACTCCAGGTGGCTGTGCGTGCGTTTGACGGCCCAGGGGCCTGCTAGAATTAGAACGTTATAACAAACTAGAGCGCTCTCCATGTCCAGCACCGCTGCCGACCCACGCCTTCCTGTCACCGTGCTGTCCGGATTCCTCGGCGCCGGCAAGACCACCCTGCTGAATCACGTCCTGCGTAATCGAGAGGGCAAGCGCGTGGCGGTGATCGTCAACGACATGAGCGAGGTGAACATCGATGCCCAGCTGGTCCGCGACGGCGGTGCCGAGCTGTCGCGCACCGAGGAGAAGCTGGTCGAATTCAGCAATGGCTGCATCTGCTGCACCCTGCGCGACGACCTGCGCGAAGAGGTGCGCCGCATCGCCGCCGAGCAGCGCTTCGATCACCTGCTGATTGAATCCACCGGCATTGGTGAGCCCATGCCGGTGGCGGCCACGTTCGCGGTGCGTGACGAGGAGGGGTTCTCGCTGGCCGACGTCGCACGGCTGGACACCATGGTCACCGTGGTCGATGCCGAAACCTTCGTGCGCGACTTCTGTTCCAGCGATCGCCTGCGCGAGCGCGGCGAGACGGCCGGGCCCGATGACGAGCGCGGACTGGTCAACCTGCTCGCCGACCAGGTCGAGTTCGCCGACGTGATCCTGCTGAACAAGGCGGACCGTGCGGGTGCGAAAGGAGTGCGTGAGGTCGAGCAGGTGGTGCGCGCGCTCAATCGCGACGCCGAGATCATCGTCACCGAGCGCTCGCAGGTGGCGCTGGACCGGGTGCTGGGCACCGGCCGCTTCGATTTCACCCGCGCCCAGCTGGCGCCGGGCTGGATGAAGGAGCTGCGCGGCGAGCACACCCCGGAGACCGAGGAATACGGCATCACCAGTTTCGTGTACCGCGCGCGCCGGCCCTTCCATCCGCAGCGCTTCCATCGCTTGATTACCCAAGGCCTGGGCGGCGTGATCCGCAGCAAGGGCTTCTTCTGGCTGGCTACGCGCATGGATTGGGTCGGCGAGCTGAGCACCGTTGGCGCGGCTACCCAGCATCAGGCGGCCGGCTTCTGGTTCGCCGCCCGCGAGCGTGTCGACGCAGGTCTCGTGGATGCGCCACTGCCTCCCGGCCAGCCGCACAGCGCCTCCGCGCCCAGCGCAGAAGACGTGCGCGACCCGAACGAGCATGCCGCCATGCTGCGGCTGTGGGACCGCGAGTGGGGCGATCGCCGGCAGGAGCTCGCGATCATCGGGATCGGTCTCGACGAAGCAGCGGTGCGCGAGGACCTGGACGCCTGCCTGCTCAACAAGCGCGAGATGGCGCTGGGCCCGCGGTCGTGGGTGACCTTGCCGGATCCGTTTCCCCGCTGGCAGCTTTGAGGGCGTGTAAAAAACCATCCGCCTGATGTGGCCGCCGCTGAACGCCCTTGGCGGCAGCGGGCTACGCGGGCTGATCGTCGCCGTGTTCGTCAAGATTCCCGGGCCGGGCTGCGCACCTCGCCACAGGCGTGCAAGGGCGTCTGCTGCACTGGTGGATTGCGCTGTTCGCTGCGATCCCTGCCCCTTGGTCCGATGCATTTCGGTCAGCCAGAGCCCTAGGCTGTGGGCTCCAGGGGATCAGTCGCGAGGCGCGCCATGCACCGCAAATCCAAAGGCAAGATCGTCAGCGCGGCGGAGGCGGTGGCCCTGATCCACGACGGCGACACCGTCGCCACCGGCGGCTTTGTAGGTATCGGCTTTGCCGAAAACCTCGCCATCGCACTCCAGCAGCGCTTCCGCGCCACGGCCGCGCCGCGCGATCTGACTCTCGTGTACGCGGCCGGTCAGGGTGACGGCGGCCAGCGTGGGCTCAATCATTTGGCCGAACCGGGCCTGCTGCGGGCGGTCATCGGCGGGCATTGGGGACTGGTGCCGGCGCTGCAGACGCTGGCGCTCAGCGGCGCGATCGAGGCCTGGAACCTGCCGCAGGGGGTGATCTCGCACCTGTTCCGCGACATCGCCGCCGGCCGGCCGGGGCATCTCACTCGCGTCGGCCTCGGCACTTTCGTGGATCCGCGTCAGGGCGGTGGGCGGGTCAATGCACGCAGCAGCGCCGAACGCGTGCGTCTCATGCCAATCGACGGCAAGGACTACCTGTTTTACCCGGCGTTCCCGATCGACGTGGCCCTGCTCCGCGGCACCACGGCCGACCCTGAGGGCAACATCACCTTCGAGCGCGAGGCGCTGACGCTGGAAAGCCTTTCGATCGCGATGGCCGCGCGCAATTCGGGCGGGGTGGTCATCGTGCAGGTCGAGCGTATCGCCGAGGTCCACAGCCTGGGCCCGCGGCAGGTGAAAATCCCCGGCGTGCTGGTCGACTGCGTGGTGCTCGCCGAACGGCCCGAACTGCATCCACAGACATTTGCCGAGGCCTACAGTCCGGCGTTCGCCGGTGAACTGCGCGTGCCGCTGGAGCGAGTTCCGCCGCTGCCGCCGGGCCCGCGCAAGGCAATCGCCCGCCGCGCCGCGCTGGAGCTGCCTCCGAATGCGGTGGTCAACCTCGGAATCGGAATGCCCGAATGCGTGGCCGCGGTCGCGGCCGAAGAAGGCGTGCTCGATCTGATTACGCTGACCGCCGAGCCCGGAGTGATCGGTGGCATGCCCGCCTCCGGCCTCAACTTCGGTGCCGCGGTGAACCCGCAGGCGATCATCGACCAGCCCTACCAGTTTGATTTCTACGACGGTGGCGGGCTGGATGTGGCGGTGCTCGGTCTGGCCCAGGCGGACGCCAGCGGCAACGTCAATGTCAGCCGCTTTGGGCCGCGCCTGGCCGGTGCGGGGGGCTTCATCAATATCAGCCAGTCGGCGCGACGGCTGGTCTTCGTCGGCAGCTTCCTCACCCCGGGTGGGGAGGGCAGGGCGGCGACCCGCAAGTTCGTGCAGGCGGTGGAGCAGGTCACCTTCAGCGCCGAGCAGGCACGCCAGCGAGGCCAGCAGGTGCTCTACGTCACTGAGCGCTGCGTGTTCGAGCTCGCCGAGCACGGGCTGCGGCTGATCGAGCTTGCGCCGGGCCTGGACCTGCAGCGCGATGTGCTGACGCAGATGGAGTTCGTGCCCGAGGTCGCCGAACCGCTGCAAATCATGGACGAAGCCCTGTTCGGCGAGGCCGCGCTGGGCCTGCGGCAGCGGCTGCTGGCCCTGCCGCTGCCGGCGCGCCTGCACCTGGATGCGGCACGCGATCTGGTGTTCGTCAATCTCGAGCACTATCGGATCGGGCGGCCCGAGGACATCGAGGCCGTCGAGCAGGCGGTGCATGCACTGCTCGACCCCTTGGGTCGGCGGGTCAGTGCGGTGGTCAACTACGACCATTTCGCGATCGCGCCCGAACTGGAAAGCGGCTGGGCCGACATGGTCGGGCGGCTGATGCAGCGGCACTACCTGGACGTGCGTCGCTACACGACCTCTGCGTTCCTGCGCACCAAGCTGGGGCAGGCGCTGAAGCAGCGCGGACTGGCGCCGCATATCTACGTCAGCGAGGCTGAGGCCTGGAGTCACCTCGGCGAGGTCGATTGACGCTTCGCTTCCCGGATTCACACAGGCCTGCCCTCTTTCCCGGCTAGGCTGTGAAGATGACCACCGCCCATCGCCTACTGTCGCTCTTCGGGGTGCTGCTGCTGCCGTTTGCCGTTACTGCCGCCGACACGCCCCCCATCGAGCCACCCGCAGAAGCACCACCCGTCACCCGCGCGCTGGAAACCGTCGAAGTGGTGGCTCGGGTCACTGGCCCGAGCCTGTGGGAGCTGCGCCGCGGCGAGCACGTGGTCTGGGTGCTTGCGGTGCAGTCACCGCTGCCGCGACGTTTTGAATGGGAGTCGCCCGAGCTGGATGCACGTCTGGCCGAGTCCAGCCTGCTGATTGCGCCGGTCGGGTTCGACCTGAAAGGCGTCAACCGGGTCAATGCCGTGTTCCTGCTGCCGAGCCTGATCCGTGCCCGCCGCGATCCTGAGGGGCTGAGCCTGCCCGAACGTGTCGGCCCCGACCTCTACGCGCGCTGGGAGCCGCTGCGCGACCGCTACCTTGCGGGCAAGCGCGGCACCGACGACTGGCGGCCGCTGATTGCGGCCCTGGAGCTCTACGGCGCGGCCATGGAGGATGCCGGCCTGAGCTACCGCCGCCAGGTCTGGAGCAGCGTGGAGCGCAAAGCGCGCCGCCAGCGTATGCAGATCCTGCGGCCGGAGCTGGAGATCGAGGCCGGCAAGCCGCGCCAGCTGATCCGCGGTTTCGCCGGCGAAACCTTGGCCGACCTCGACTGCTTCGAGCGCACCCTCGACCGCCTCGACGCGGATCTTGAGGCGATGGAGGAGCGCGCCGAAGCCTGGGCCGTGGGTGATGTTGCCGCCCTGCGCGGCCTCCCTTTCCGCGACCAGGCCCAGGCCTGTCGGGATGCCTTCCTGCAGGCGGATTTCGCTGAGGAGCGCGGGCTGGACACGCTGCCGCGGCGCCTGCGAGCCATGTGGCTGGGCGCGATTGAGCACGCCATGGCCCGCCACCAAAGCAGCGTGGCGGTGCTGGACATCGCCCTGCTGCTTGATCCGGAGCTGGCGATGGTCGAATCCCTGCGCTCGCTGGGTATCGAGGTAACCGAGCCTGATGCCAAGGCGGTCGAGGCATCCTCGCTTGACGCAGCGGATGAATCGGAGCCCACCGTGGAGCGGGGTCCGGCCGGGGCTTAGCGTCGGCCTAACGCGGGTCGCAAGGACGTGCGCGTAACGTGCGCGGCTCTCCACGCCCGTGAAGCCTTGTATGACCCTGAGCCTGTTGCCTTGCGCCGCCCTGCTGCTGGCCTTGCTGGTGCCAACCGCCGCCGCCGACCCCGAGCCGGCCGGGACCGAGCCGGCCGGGACCGAGCCGGCCGGGACCGAGCCGGCCAGGACCGAGCCGGCCAGGACCGAGCCGGCCAGGACCGAGGACGAACTCCCGATCCGGCGGCTGGACACGGTCGAGGTCAGCGCCAAGGTCAGCGGCCCCGGCCTGTGGGAGATCCGCAGCGGGGACAGCGTGCTGTGGATCCTCGGCACCCAGTCGCCCTTGCCCAAGCGCTTCCAGTGGGAGTCCGAAGAGCTGCGCGCGCGACTGGCCGAGTCCAGCCTGCTGATCGCCCCTCCTTCGGTGAGTTTCGACGCCGGTGTGGGCCGCGTTCGTGGGCTGATGCTGCTGCCCAGCCTGCTGCGCGCGCGCCGGGACCCGGAAGCGCGGCAGCTGTCCGAGGTCGTGGGGCCGGAGCTCTACGCGCGCTGGCAGCCGCTCAAGGCCCGATATCTGGGGCGCGAGCGCAAGGTCGAGAGCTGGCGCCCGCTGTTCGCCGCCCTGCGGCTGTGGGAAGAGGCCATCGAAGACGCGCGCATGACCGGCAGCGGCCCGGTCTGGCGCAGCGTCAGTCGCGACGCCAAGCGCCGCAAGATTCCGATCGTCGAAGCTGCGGTATCGGTGAAGATCGACGACGCCAAGTCCGCCATCCGCAGTTTCAGCACCGAGCGTCTGGACGATCTCGACTGCTTCGAACGTACCCTCGACCGCCTCGAATCCGACCTCGAAACCATGCGCCTGCGCGCCGAGGCCTGGGCCATAGGCGAGATCGAAATCCTGCGCAGCCTGCCTTTCAGCGACCAGAACGCGGCCTGTCAGGACGCTTTCCTGTCCGCCAGCGTGGCCGAGGCACAGGGTTTGGGGGATCTGGGCGCGAAGCTGGCGGCGCGCTGGCTGGAGGTGGCCGGGGAAGCGCTCCGAGACCACCGCTCCAGCGTGGCCGTGCTGCCGATAGGAAGCTTGCTGAATCCCGAAAGCCGAATCCTGCAGGGACTGCGCGAGCGTGGCTTCGAGGTGCGCGAGCCTTCGCGCGGCCCCGAGGGTCTTGGTCCGGAAGAGCCGGCCGGCGCTCAGAGCCTGTGAGAACCATCCGCCTGCTGCGGCCGCCGCTGGACGCCCGTGGCGGCGGCGCGCTACGCGGATTCTGCGGTCATTGGGTTCACCAAACTCCCTTGAATTCACGCACGGCGCTTTGCCACGAACGCCCAGCGATGCCCTCGCTACGGCGACCGGGTTTTTTCACACGCTCCGAGAGCAGGGTTGCGGCAATCGCCCGCATGCGAAAGGTCATGACACTCCAGACGAGTCCGACTGGGGCCTGAGCCCGGCATCGCCTGCGGCTTGGCACGCAAACCCCGGGGCTACTCCCCCTGCGCCAGCGAGAACCCCGGCTGGCCGTCGAAGCTGTAGAGCTGCTCGGTCTTGATCGGCTCGAGGCCAGCGTCGATCAGGGCGCCCAGCAGCGCCGGTACCGCGCGCGCGCTGGCGCCGCGATAGCGGCATCGCCAGTGGTCGCTGCACCACGTGTCCGGATGGCCGGATGGCCACACCCGCACGCCGCGGTTGGTGATCAGACGCAGCTCGAAGCCCTGAGCGTCCACTTGGGCCAAGGCGGCCGCCAGTGCGGCCGGGTCGCGCCCCGGGATGTCCCAGTGCAGAAACACGTCGATGCCCTCGAAGCGCTTTTCGCTGGTGGCTTTGGTGACGGTTGGCGCTGGTTTGGCAGGCGCGGCGGCCGCTGTCGACTCCGGGTCAGGCTCCGGGTACCGGACCGGTGCAAGCTGGCAGGGCAGCTGGCCCAGGCGGGAGATCACCACTTCTGGGAAGGCCTGCGTTCCAAGCCGCTCTCGACTTTTGCCCTCCTGCCAGAGGTCGGCTGTGTGCAGGCCTTCCTCCAAGGTGCGCAGCCAGGCATTGTGGATGGCCTCGGCCGGACCGCGTCGACCGAGGTGGACCAGCATCATCACCGCGGCCAGCAGCAGGCCGGAGGGGTTGGCGATGTCGCGCCCGGCAATGTCCGGGGCCGAGCCATGCACGGCCTCGAACATGGCGTGGCGCCGGCCCAGGTTGGCCGAGGGCGCCAGCCCGATCGAGCCCGAGACTTCGGCGGCGACATCGGAGAGGATGTCGCCGTAGAGGTTGGGCGTGACCACCACCTCGTAGTCCTGGGGGCGGCTGGCCATCCGCGCGGTGCCGATGTCGATGATCTGGTGCTGGCTGCGGATCTCAGGATACTCGGCGGCGATCTCGTCGAAGACCTGGTGGAACAGGCCGTCGGTGAGCTTCATGATGTTGTCCTTGCTCATGCAGGTGACGCTGCCGCGGCCGTTGGCGCGGGCGTATTCGAAGGCATGGCGGACGATGCGCTCGCAGCCGGGGCGGGTGATCAGCTTCAGGCACTGCACGACCTCATCGGTCTGGCGGTGCTCGATGCCGGCATAGGTGTCTTCCTCGTTCTCGCGCACGATCACCACGTCCATGTCCGGCTGCAGGCTGCGCACGAAGGGCGCGTAGGACACGCAGGGGCGAACGTTCGCGTACAGGCCCAGGGTCTTGCGCAGGGTCACGTTGACGCTCTTGTAGCCGCCGCCCTGAGGGGTGGTGATCGGGCCCTTGAGCATCACGCCATACTGGTCGATGGCCTCGAAAACTTCGGGCCCCAACCCCGCGGCATGGCCAGCGCGGTAGGCTTGCAGGCCGACGGTCAGCGTCTGGAAGGACAGGCCCGGATCGGCTGCATGCAGTACCGCCAGCGTGGCCTGCATGATCTCGGGGCCGATGCCGTCACCGGCAGCGACGGCAACGGTGCGGCGGGGCAGGGCAGCGGGGTGTGGAGTGGAGCTGGAATCGAGCGGGCGCAGCTGGGCAGACATGATGGACCTCCAATACATGAAACGCAGTTCATGAAAAAGAGTGCACCAGAATTTGTGGAGAAAACGTCAAGACCCGTGGCGGAGCCGGCTGCTCCGGCCCCGGGCTGGACCTTTCTCAGCAACCACACGCATGTGCTGGTGGCGCTGGCCACCGAGCCTGACCTGACGCTGCGCGACATCGGCCAGCGGGTCGGCATCACCGAGCGCGGCGTGATCCGTATCGTCGATGAGCTCGAGGCCGCCGGCGTTTTGAGCCGCGAGCGCGAGGGCCGCCGCAACCGCTATCTGTTGAACCTGGAGGCGCCGCTGCGCCACCCGCTGGAGCAACACTGCCGGATCGGTGAGCTGCTGGCCCTGCTCAAGCGCACGCCCTGAAACGCAGATGCCCCGGCTTTGGGGCCGGGGCGTCTGGGGTTCTACCGGAGCGGGTTCGCGTCAGCCGTCGCTGCGACGCGACGCCTGCTTCCGCTCATTCTCGGTGCGGTGCTTCTTGCGCAGGCGGATCGCCACCGGGGTGATTTCGACCAGCTCATCGTCGTCGATGAACTCCAGCGCCTGCTCCAGGGAGAACTTGATCGGTGGGATCAGGCCTTCGTCATGGTCCTTGCCCGAGGCGCGGAAGTTGGTCAGCTGCTTGCCGCGCAGGGCGTTGACAGTGAGGTCGTTGTCCTTGGAGTGGATGCCCACGACCTGGCCTTCATAGATTTCCTCGCCCGGATCAATGAACAGGCGGCCGCGCTCCTGCATGGCGATCTGCGCATAGGCGGGCGACGAGCCGGTGCCATTCGAGATCAGCACGCCGTTCTGGCGCTGGCCGATCGACCCCTCGGACTTCGGCCCGTAGTGGTCGAAGACATGGAACAGCAGGCCGGTGCCCGCGGTGATCGTGCGGAACTCGGTCTGGAAGCCGATCAGGCCGCGCGCCGGGATCATGAAATCGAGACGCACGCGACCCTTGCCGTCGGGCTCCATGTTCTGCAGCAGCGCCTTGCGTTCACCCAGCCTGGCCATCACGCCACCCTGGTACTGCTCCTCGAGGTCCACCACCAGGCTCTCGATCGGCTCCATGGTCTGGCCGTCGAGGTCCTTCAGGATCACCTCCGGTCGCGACACGGCCAGCTCGTAACCCTCGCGGCGCATGGTTTCGATGAGGATCGACAGGTGCAGTTCGCCGCGGCCGCTGACCTTGAATTTGTCGGCATCCTCGGTGTCTTCGACCTTGAGCGCCACGTTGTGCTGGGTCTCGCGGATCAGGCGGTCGCGCAGCTGGCGGCTGGTCAGGAACTTGCCGCCGCTGCGTTCCTTGACGCCGGCAAAAGGCGAATCGTTGACCTGGAAGGTCATGCTGATGGTGGGCTCGTCCACGGTCAGCACCGGCAGCTGCTCGACGCCGGTCGGGTCGCAGATGGTCTCGGAAATACCGAGCCCTTCGACGCCGGAGATGGCGATGATGTCACCGGCCTGCGCCTCCTTGACCTCGTGCCGCTGCAGGCCGTGGAAACCCAGCACCTGCAGCACCTTGCCGTTGCGGGTCTTGCCCTCGCGGCTGATGACGGTCACCGGCATGTTGGTGCGGATCTTGCCGCGCTGGATGCGGCCGACGCCGATGATGCCGACGTAGGAGCTGTAGTCCAGGCTGGTGATGCGCATCTGGAAGGGGCCGTCCATGTCCACCGGCGGCGGCGACACGTGCTGGATGATGGCCTCGAACAGCGGGGTCATGTCACCGCCCCGCACGTCCTCGGTCAGGCCGGCATAGCCGTTCAGGCCCGAGGCGTACACCACCGGGAAGTCGAGCTGCTCGTCAGTAGCGCCGAGGCGATCGAACAGGTCGAACGTCTGGTTCAGCACCCAGTCCGGACGGGCGCCCGGGCGGTCGACCTTGTTGATCACCACGATCGGCTTGAAGCCCATCGCGAAGGCCTTCTGGGTGACGAAGCGGGTCTGCGGCATCGGACCATCCATGGCGTCGACCAGGATCAGCACCGAGTCGACCATCGACAGCACGCGCTCGACCTCGCCGCCGAAATCGGCATGGCCCGGGGTGTCGACGATGTTGATGCGGAACTCCTCGCCGGCCGGCGACTTCCAGCGGAGCGCCGTGTTCTTGGAGAGGATGGTGATGCCGCGCTCCTTCTCCAGATCGTTCGAGTCCATCACCCGATCGGCGACTTTCTCGCGCTCGCCGAAGGTGCCCGACTGCTTGAGCAGCTGGTCGACGAGAGTGGTCTTGCCGTGGTCGACGTGGGCGACGATGGCGATATTGCGCAGGTTCTGGATCATGGGGCACGGCCTGGGGCGAGCCACGCAAGCGTCGTGGATCGCGGATGGAGGGGGTGGGCAAGTGTCGCGCAGGCGACGAAGCTGGCGTTTTGCCAGGGCGGACGGTCGTGGTGGGACAACGCGCGCTGGGGTGAAACGACGGCCTGCTGCCCGCAGCCAGTCATCACTGGCGCTTGACGCGGTGCCGCATTATACCGGCGGACGGCCGACAAGCCAGTTGCACCGCTTCGGGATGCCTTATCCTTGGCGGCTGTCATTCATCAGGAAGCCCCCATGTCCGAGCTGATCGCCCATTTCGACACCGCCAAAGGCCCCATTCGCGTGCGCCTGCACGCCGACGCCTGCCCGCTGACCGTGGCCAATTTCGTCAACCTGGTGCAGCGCGGCTTCTATGATGGCCTCGGCTTCCACCGGGTGATCCCCGACTTCATGGTTCAGGGCGGCTGCCCGGAAGGCAGCGGCCGCGGCGGCCCCGGATACCGTTTCGAGGACGAGTGCCGCACGGAGCTGAGCCATGAGCGCGGCGTGCTGTCGATGGCCAACGCAGGCCCCGGCACCAACGGCAGCCAGTTCTTCATCACCCACGTGCCCTGCCCGTGGCTCAACGGCAAGCACACGGTGTTCGGCAAGGTGCTGGACGACGCCGACCAGAAGGTCGTCGATGCCATCGCCGGTGGCGACGCCATCAACAGCGTCAAGATCGAGGGCGATGCGTCCGCCCTGCTGGCCGCCCAGGCCAAGCGCGTGGCGGAGTGGAACGCCACCCTCGACGCCAAGCGCTGATCGCACTCCGCGCGTGGACGGCAGCCCTGCGGCTGCCGTCCATCCCTGTTCTTTTCCCGTCGATTTCTACCTGCCCCGATGATCTATCTCGCGTTCACCGCTGGCCTCGTGCTGCTCATCGTGGGCGCGGATCTGTTGGTCCGCGGCGCCTCGCGGATGGCGCTCAGCTTCGGCATCAGCCCGCTGGTGGTCGGCCTGACGGTGGTCGCGCTGGGTACCAGTGCCCCCGAGTTCGCCGTGTCGATCCGCGGCGCCCTGGCGGGCCAGGCAGACATCTCGCTGGGCAACATCGTCGGCAGCAACATCCTCAACATCCTGCTGATTCTGGGCGTGTCGGCCCTGATCGTGCCGCTGGTGGTCAATCGCCAGATCGTGCGCCAGGAGATTCCGATCATGATCGGCGCGGCCCTGCTGCTGTTCGGCCTGTCGCTGGATGGGCAGATTTCCACGCCGGAGGGCGTCGTGCTGTTCGGCGGACTGATCGCTTACCTGGTCACGCTTTATCTGCAGAGCCGTCGGCGCCCGGCCGAGGAGCTGGATCTTGAGTTGCCCGAGTCCAGCGGCTGGGATCGCCACTGGGGCGTGCAGATCGGCCTGATCGCAGGCGGCCTCGGGATGCTGGTGCTGGGTGCGCACTGGCTGGTGCAGGCAGCCGTTGTCTTCGCCACGTGGCTGGGTGTCAGCGAACTCGTGATCGGCCTGACCGTGGTGGCCGTGGGCACCTCGCTGCCGGAGATTGCCACGTCCATCGTTGCCGCCCTGCGTGGGCAGCGTGACATCGCCGTCGGCAACATCGTCGGCAGCAACATCTTCAACATCCTCGGAGTAGGCGGACTGACTGCCCTGGTGGCGCCGCTGCCGCTGCCGGTGTCGCCGGCGCTGATCAGCTTCGACATGCAGGTCATGCTGGCCGCCTCGATCGCCTGCCTGCCCATCATGTTCTCCAGGCACACGATCTCGCGCTGGGAAGGCGGCGTGTTCTTGGCGTACTACTGCGCCTACACCGCCTATCTCATCCTGAATTCTGCGCACCATGATGCGCTGGACGAGTTCGCGCTGGTGATGCAGACGGTGTTCCTGCCGTTGACCGCGCTGACACTGGCTGTGGTGACCTGGCGGGAACTCGAGCGGCGCCGGCACGGCATCCTGCCCTGAGCAGGGCTTCACGGGATCGAGGTGCGAGCGCCTTCGAGGCGTTCGCGCAACCCGCGACTGCGGCTGCGATACGATCCGGGTGCCTCTGTCGACGGCACCATCCGACCTGTTGCGGCGGGGCATTCCCCCGCGGCATGAACATCACCACGCGGGTCGGCATGCCGCCGCCCCGCGGCACGGGCTTGATGTCCGGGGAATGGTGGGTCGTGAAGGATTCGAACCTTCGACCTACGGATTAAAAGTCCGCAGCTCTACCGCTGAGCTAACGACCCGGGATTCGTGCCTGCCGGCTGCGGAATCTGCGCGCTGCCGGACCCGTTCAAGGGGGGCGAAGTGTAGTCACGCAGCCGCCAAGGCACAAGGCTGGAGTGCACCTGCTGCCGCCGCCATTCATCCAAAGTAGCGGGTGGGGTCGGCCACTCCGGCCGCTTCGAAGCCAGCGGCGCGCAGCCGGCAGGCGTCGCAGTGGCCGCAGGCGCGGCCCTCGGCGTCGGCTTGGTAGCAAGAGACGGTTTCGGCGAAGTCCACGCCCAGCTCAATGCCGCGGCGCACGATGTCGGCCTTGCTGAGCTGGATCAGCGGCGCCTGTACGCGCAGTCCGTGGCCTTCCACCGCCGCTTTGGTGGCGAGGTTGGCGAGTTTCTCGAACGCCTCGACGAACTCGGGCCGGCAGTCGGGATAGCCGGAGTAGTCGACCGCGTTGACGCCGCAGAAGATGTCGCCTGCGCCCAGCACCTCGGCCCAGCCCAGGGCGACGCTCAGCATGATGGTGTTGCGGGCCGGGACATAGGTCACCGGAATCCCGTCGCCGCCGTGCTCGGGCACGTCGATGTCGTCCGTCAGCGCCGAGCCGCCAATGCTGCGCAGGTCGATGTTCACCACCTTGTGCGCGGCCGCGCCCAGCGACACGGCCAGCCGGGCCGCCGCAGCGAGTTCGGAAGTGTGGCGCTGGCCATAGGCCACGCTCAGGGCATACACCTCGAAGCCCTGAGCACGGGCAATGGCGAGCACGGTGGCGGAGTCCATGCCGCCGGAGAGGAGCACCACGGCTTTCGCGGGTTTCATGTTGGGCGGGCTCCTCTCGGGAATCGGGACTGGAGAATCGGAAATCGTAGAGCGCACAGCTCAGAGCGTGTCAAAAAACCCGGATGCCGTAGTGAGGGCGCCCAGCGGCGGCCGCAGCAGGCGGATGGTTTTTCCACAGGCTCCTGGTCGTCAAACCTTGCGGGGTGACGGGAGTTCGAGGGCGATGCGGGACGACCGCTTCGGCCGATTGCCGATTGCCGATTCTCGATTCCCGGCACTGGGCCGCTCAGCGCCCCTGCGCCTCCCCCCACAGCTGCTTGTGCAGCTGCATCTGGAAGCGGATCGGCAGTCTCTCCGCCAGCAGCCACTCGGCGAGCTCGGCGGGCAGGACCTGCTCGTAGCTGGGCGAGACCAGCACTTCGCAGCGCTCGTGCAGGCGGTGCTCGCGGGTGATCTGCATGGCCCAGTCGAAGTCGGCGCGGTCGCAGACCACGAATTTGATCTGGTCGGAAGGACTCAGGTGCTCCAGGTTCTGCCAGCGATTCTTGGCAAGCTCGCCCGAGCCCGGGGTCTTGAGGTCGATCACCCGCTGCACGCGCGCATCGACCGGAGCGATGTCGATCGCGCCCGAAGTCTCCAGCGATACGGAGTATCCGGCGTCGCAAAGCCGCTCCAGCAGCTGCAGGCAGCGCTTCTGGGCCAGAGGCTCGCCTCCGGTCACGCAAACGTAGCGCGCACCGTGAGCGGCCACCTCGGCGAGGATGTCATCGATCTCCCGCCACTGCCCGCCGTGGAAGGCGTAGGCCGTATCGCAGTAGACGCAACGCAGCGGACAGCCGGTCAAACGCACGAACACGGTGGGCCAGCCCACGCTGCGTGATTCCCCCTGCAGCGACAGGAAGATTTCAGTCAGACGGAGGCGTTCGCCGCTGGCGACGGGATTCGGGATTGGCGATTGTGAATTCACGGCGGGCCGCGCTAAGCGACGAAACTCGGACTTGGATGTTCAGAAGCGGTTTGAGGCCATGCGCCCTTTCCAGAGCAAGTGCCTGGGGAGGAGCACCCGTGGACAGCGGACACGATCCAGCCCCAATCGCATGCCTCAACTCCGGAAAGCCGCGGCCTTTAGCGGCGGTTTTCCAGCCGCATCGCCCGCAGTCGACCCTGGGCCAGACGGGCAACGGTGGTGTCGGGGTATTGCTGCATGACCCGGTTGAGGGTGGCCTCCGCCTCGTCCCACTGGCGCAGCTCGTACTGTGAGTAACCGAGCTTGAGCAGGGCGTCGGGCGCCTTGCTGCTGTTGGGGAATCGCCGCAGCAGGCCTTGGAAGGCGTCCAGCGCGATGCCGTAGTTCTGGGTGACGTAGTAGGACTCGCCCAGCCAATACTGTGCATTGGGGGCGTAGTCGCCGTCGGGGTACATCTGCAGGAAGCTCTGGAAGCGGCGTGCCGCCTCCGCATAGTTGCCCTGCTTCAGCTCGTCGAAGGCGGCATCGTAGAGGCGACGCTCGTCCTCGGGATTGCCGCTCACGGCCTCCATCCGAGCCGGCTCGGCCCGGTCTTCGAGCGCAACCGTGCCAACCAGGCCATCGACTTCGGGGCGCACCTCGGGATCCTCGAGCAGCATGTCAGGCTCACCGCGCACGCTCTGGTCCTGCGGGGGCGGCGAGGCTGAAGGTGCGGCAGCGCCGCCGCCGCGTTCCATGCGCTCGATGCGGCTGTCGAGATCGATGTACTGATCCCGGCCACGCTTGGAAAGCGCTTCGATTTCGAAGGCCTGCTGTTCCACAAGTCCGCGCAGCCCGGCGATTTCCGCCTGCAGTGCGCTGATCTGGTTGAGAAGCTGGATGTTGGCCTGGGACTGGTCGCCGCCGCCGGCCTGCTGCTGTTCGAGCCGTGCGACGCGGTCGGCAAGGCTCAGACGAGAGCCTTGGGCAAGCACGGGCGAAACCGCGGCGACCCAGAGGGTCGCCGCGGCCAGGCCGCCTGCAATGAGGCTGCGTGCTCGCATCAGCGGGCGGTGTAGACGATCTCGACGCGACGGTTCTGCGACCAGCAGCTCTCGTTCGTATCGTTGCAGGTCGGACGCTCCTCGCCGTAGCTGACCACGGTCAGCTGGCTGGCGGAGCCGCCGTTGGCAACCAGGGCGCCGTTCACGGCGTTGCCGCGACGCTCGCCCAGGCCGAGGTTGTACTCGCGCGAACCGCGCTCGTCGGCATGGCCTTCCAGGGTGATGCGGGCGGACGGGCGATCACGCAGGTACTTGGCGTGGCAGCCCAGGATCTGCGCGAACTCGGACTTGATGTCGGCCTGGTCGAAGTCGAAGTACACCACGCGGCGGACCAAGCAGGGATCGCGGTCCAGGTCTTCCGGGGTGTAGCGGCCGTCGGAGACCGGCTGGGTCGGGGCGATCGGCGCCGGCGCGATCGGCTCGACCGGCTGCACGGTTTCTTTCTTGGCGCAGGCGGCAAGGGCAGCTACGGCCGCGGCGGTGATCAGGAGGCGGGTCATCGTGTTCATTGGAAGCAGGTTCCTTGGTTTTCTAGGATCGGATGCAGTTTTTGTGGGTGCAGCGTTGAGCCCATCCTCTTAGGCGGGACAGATCCAGTGGCACGAGGCGCGCCGATGAACCCCGGAAGCGCACGCGATGAATTCATCGAATACCTTCCGGCCCCGCTGGTGCCATGAGCCTGGTGGCTTGGGCACCCAATTACCGCGCGACGTCCCCTGTCGTGCGGGCGGGCGGACCTTGCGGTCTGCCCTTGAGTGAAACATCCGAACGCCTTGCGGCGTTCAGCGCTGCCGATAGGGCGACCAGGCGGGCTCCCGGACGTCGCCATCAGCAAGAACAAGCCGCTGCCGCACTCGCGCATCGGCGGACACGGCATAAAGCACCCCGCGACGCCCATCGCGGGCGGCGTAGAGCAACATGCTTCCGTTCGGAGCAAAACTCGGTGACTCGTCAAGGTTGCCGATCGAAACCAGATTCTGCAGACCCGGCGTACCCACGCTGCGATCCAGAACCGCGATACGATAAACGTTCCCTTGCCCCTGCGCCATGGCGATCTTCTGCCCATCGCAGCAAACCGTCGGGCGGGCGTTGTAATCGCCGAGGAAAGTGATGCGTCGGGCTTCGCCGCCGCCGGCAGGCACTTCGTAAACCTGCGGGCGTCCCGCGCGGTCGGAGGTGAAGAAGATCGAGTTGCCGTCCGGCGCCCACACCGCCTCGGTGTCGATGCCCCAGTGGTTGGTCAGCTGGGTCAGCTGGCGGGTGCCGAGATCCATGACATAGATCTCCGGATTGCCGGTGCGTGACAGGGTCAGGGCGAGTCGGCTTCCGTCCGGCGAGAACGAGGGCGCGCCGTTGATGCCGCGGTGGCTGGCGACCAGTTCACGGGCGCCGGTACCAATGTCCTGGATGTAGATCGATGAGTTGCCGCGCTCGAAGCTGACGTAGGCCAGGCGGCGTCCGTCCGGGCTCCAGGCCGGCGACAGCAGCGGCTCGCGCGAACGCACCACCGCCTGCGGGTTGAAGCCGTCGGCGTCAGCAACCATCAGCGCGTACTGCATGTCGCGACCGAGCCCGGTAGCGGTGACATAGGCGATGCGGGTCCAGAAGGCGCCGCGGAGACCCAGAATGCGCTCGTAGATCTGGTCGGACGCCTGATGCGCGAGGTCACGCAGGCTGCCGGAGCGGCCGGTCAGGGCAAGGCCGAGCATGCGCTCCTGCTTGGCCACGTCGAGCAGTTCGAACTCCAGGCGATAGCCGCCGTCGCCGCCGTCAAGCAGGCGGCCGACCACCAGGAAGTCCTGCCGCAGCAGGCGCCAGGTGGCGTAATTGACGTCCACCGAGCGGATCGGCTTTTCCACGATGTCGCGCTCGGCCAGCGCGCGGAAGGAGCCGCTGCGGTTCAAGTTGGCACGGATGATGGCGGCGATGTCGGTATCCGGGGACGCGCCGCTGCCGAGGTACTCGAAGGGCACCACCGCGATCGGCAGGGCTGCGGCGTTGCCGTCGACGATGTCGATCTCCAGCCGCTGGGCCTGGGCGGCGGACGCCAGCACCAGCAATCCGGCGGCGAGCACAAGGGCGGCGAGGCGGGACAACAGCATGGGCATGGGCGGTCCTGAGTGTGGCTCTAGGGCGCAGTCTCAGGTGACCGCTGGGGGGCGGCCCGGACGACATGCGCGTGGGACGCGAGCATTACACGAGGTCTGTCGACTTGGCTGAACGGCAGCCCCTGCGCAGACAGGCTGCGTCCGGGCGCGAGTGAAGACGCCATGAGCCGGGGCGGCGGCAGAGGGCACGTCGAACAGCGCGGCAGCTGGGTTCAAGGACGGTTGCGGCGCACGCGATTGCGGGATTCGCAAAGCGCCGCCGCAGCCGCCCCACGTGGCCGAATCGGTCGGGCCGTGCGCGCGCTGTCAGCCTCAGGGGCCGTCGAAGCGGAAGGTGAAGTCGATGCGGCGCTGGAAGACGCTCTCAAAGCCCTGGTAGGGCAGGGGCTGGGCGCGCAGCACGGCGGCCTCGATCGAGCGCCGCGTCAACTCGTCGGCATTGCAGGGCGTGGCCACGCTGGCGCTGATGACCTCGCCACCGGGAATCTGCACGATCTCCAGTCGGCAGCGTATGCCGGGGCGCGCGGTCTCCGGGCGTAGCCAATTTCTCTGCACCACCTGCTGGATGGCCACCTGGTAGCGCCCCAGCAGGCTGTCGTCGGTGCCGCGATTGCCCACCTCGGCCACGTTCTGGGTGGCCTCCTGGTTGCGGTCGCTGCTGCCCGGAGTGTTCTGCTGGGACTGCCGCCGCAGGTCTTCGATCTGACTCAGGCGCTCCTGTTCAATGCGGCGCTGGCGCTCGGCGGCCTCGCGCTGCTGGCGGATGCGGTCCAGCTCGGCCTGCTGCTCGCGCTGCTGCTGTTCTCGCAGCCGCTGCAGGCGCTGGGCTTCCTCCTGCGCCTGCTGCTCCAGCAGCACCTGCTCCTGGCGGCGGCGTTCGACCTGCTCGCGCTCGACGCGCTCAGCCTCGGCCAGGGCGTTGCGGGCGGCGCGCTCGGCCTCCTCGGTGTCGGGCCGCTCCACCGGCGCCTGCGGCGCGGCCTGCGGTGGCGCTTCCGCCTGCTGCGGGCGTGGCTCAGGCCGCGGCTGCGGCGTGGGCGCGGTATCGCGCTCGGCCTGGCGGGCTGCCTGTGGAGGCGGTGCGGCGGCAGGTTCGCCGCCGCCCATCACCAGGGTGGCGACGATCGGCTCGCCGCGCACCGAGGGAGCCTCGGGCGGCGTGCTCCAGAGGGCGCCGACCAGCAGCAGGGCGAACAGGGCCAGATGCAGGCCTGCGGCCAGCGACCAGGCGATGAGTTTGTCCTGCGGGGTATCCATGGGCGGCGCTGCGCTGTCCGTCAGTCCGCCGCCGGCCGGCTCATCAGGCCGACCTTGGACACGCCGGCCTGCTGCAGCAGAACCATGCCCCGGTAGACCGTGCCGTAATCGGTGCGGCGGTCGCCGGCGACCATCACCTGCACCTCGGGGTTGTTGCGCACGAAGGCACCCACCTTGGCGACCAGGGCCTCGGGGTCGATCTCCTCGGCGGATGCGCCCTGCAGGGTCAGGAAGAAGCGGCCGTCGGAGGTCACTTCGACCACCACCGGATCGCGCTGGGTCTCGACCGGGCGGGCGTTGGACTCCGGAAGCTCGATGTCCACGCCCAGGTTGAGCAGGGGCGCGGTGACCATGAAGATGATCAACAGCACGAGCATCACGTCGATGTAGGGCACGACGTTGATCTCGTTCTTGAGCTTGCGCTTGGTGCGGCGGCGGTGCTGCATGGCGTCAGTCGTCCACGTGGGCGTGGCGCTGCAGGATCGACGAGAACTCCTCGGCGAAAGTCTCGTAACGGGTGTTGATGCGTTCGACGCGGGTGGCGTAGCGGTTGTAGGCCCACACCGCCGGAATCGCCGCGAACAGGCCCATCGCGGTAGCGATCAGGGCCTCGGCGATGCCGGGGGCCACCGTGGCGATAGTCGCTTCCTTGACGTCCGCCAGGGCGATGAAGCTGATCATGATTCCCCAGACGGTGCCGAGCAGGCCCACATAGGGGCTGATCGAGCCGACGTTGGCCAGGTATTCGAGGTTGTGTTCAAGGCTGTCGATCTCGCGCGCAAGCGAGGTGCGCATGGCGCGCTGGGCGCCCTCCAGCTGGGTGCGGTTGTCGATGCCCTTCTTGCCGCGCAGGCGCGCGAACTCACGAAAGCCGGCCTCGAAGATCGCCTCCAGGCCCCGCGGCCTGCCGTCGCTGCCGTTGATCTCGCGGAACAGCGCACTCATTTCGGCGCCCGACCAGAAGCGCTCCTCGAACGCATCTGCGCCCTGGGTAGCGCGGTCGAGTACGCGCTTCTTGATCAGGATGATGGCCCAGGAGGAGACCGAGGCAATCACCAGCAGCAGCATCACCGCCTGCACGGGCAGGCTGGCGTGCAGGATCAGTTCCCAGATATTGATGTTGTTAGACACGGGCATGGGGACGTGGGCTCCGGGGCCGTCAGGGCAGGGGGGTAAGGTGGATGTCGTGCAGCAAATCGGGTGGCAGCGGCTGCGGCCGGAAGGCCGAAGCGCTCAGGCAGACCGCGCGCACCTCGGCTTGCAGCAGGGCCTCGTCGCCGCGCCTGATCTCCTGCTGAAAGACCAGGCTGGCGCCGCGCCGCTTTGAGAGTACGGTGCGCACGATCAGTTCATCGTCGAGCCGGGCTGCACGCAGGAAGTCCAGCTGCATGGCGCGGATCGCGAACAGCAGGTCGCGGTCCTTCGCGAGCGCCTGCTGGTGGATGCCGAGCGCACGCAGCCATTCACTGCGGCCGCGCTCCAGGAATCGCACGTAGCTGGCGTGGTAGACCACCCCGCCAGCGTCGGTATCTTCCCAGTAAACGCGTACCTGCCAGCTGAATTCGCGTTGAATGTTTCCGTTGCTGGACGTCTGCATCAGTCGCCCGAGAACAGATCGGGCGGCGGGCCGCCCTGAGGTTTCAAGCCCAGCATCTTCCAGGTGCGGTTCGTCGCCATGCGGCCGCGCGCGGTGCGCACCAGGTAGCCCTGCTGGATCAGATAGGGCTCGACCACGTCCTCGATGGTGCCGCGGTCTTCGCTCAGCGCGGCCGCCAGCGACTCCACGCCGACCGGGCCGCCGTCGAAGTTCTCGACGATTACCTTCAGCAAACGGCGGTCGAGTTCATCGAAGCCCTCGGCATCGACCTTGACCATCAGCATCGCCGCCTGCGCGGCTTCCAGCGTGATCACGCCCTCGGCGCGGACCTGGGCGAAGTCGCGGGCGCGCCGCAGCAGGCGATTGGCGATGCGCGGGGTGCCGCGCGAGCGGCGCGCGATCTCGGCTGCGCCTTCCGGCGCGCACTGGATGTTCATGATGCGCGCCGAGCGCCGCACGATCGCGGTCAGCTCCTCTGGCGAGTAGAACTCCAGCCGCTGGACGATGCCGAAGCGGTCGCGCAGCGGGCTGGTCAGCAGGCCTGCGCGGGTGGTGGCGCCAATAAGGGTGAAGGGCGGCAGGTCGAGCTTGATCGAGCGCGCGGCTGGGCCCTCGCCGATCATGATGTCGATCTGGTAGTCCTCCATCGCCGGATAGAGGATCTCCTCCACCACCGGCGACAGCCGGTGGATCTCGTCGATGAACAGCACGTCGTGCGGCTGCAGGTTGGTCAGCAGCGCCGCGAGGTCACCGGCGCGCTCGATCACCGGGCCCGAGGTCTGGCGCAGGTTCACGCCCAGCTCGTTGGCGATCACGTGGCTGAGCGTGGTCTTGCCCAAGCCGGGCGGCCCGAAGATCAGCACGTGATCCATCGCCTCGCCGCGCTTCTTCGCCGCCTCGATGTAGATCTTCATCTGCTCCCGTACCGGCAGCTGCCCGAGATAGTCATCGAGCACGCGCGGCCGGATCGAAGCCTCAAGCCGGGCTTCGTCGAGGGATTCCTCGGGGGAGACGATACGGTCGGTCACGTTGAAGCCGGGATTGGGGATTGGGGATTCGGGATTCGGGATTCGCAGCCGGCGGGGTGCAGGCCGCTGGGGGTCCCTTACGCAACGCGGCAGTTTACGGGGTTGGCGCGGGCGCAGGGCGCTCGGTCGCGAAGCACGCCAAGCGTCACTGCTCTTGGCCCCTCTCCCCACGGGAGAGGGGCTGGGGGAGAGGGGCTGGGCGGAGCGATCAAAGCAGTTCGCCGGATTCCTCCTGCATGCGTCTCACGAACATCGAGCACGCGTCTTGTTGAAGTGCAGACGGGCTGTCCGGGATGGTTGAAGGCAAAAGCGCGCCCTCTCTTGAAGAGGAGTCGCGCTTCGCACAGCCCCTCACCCCAACCCCTCTCCCGTGGGGAGAGGGGCTCAGAAGCAAGAGCCTGCAAGCCACAGCGCTCAAGAGTCGAGGCCATATTCCGAAGGGCACGCGCTCAACCCATCTGAGGAAGCAGTCACCCAATCCCCAATCCCCAATCCAGAAGTCCCGCCCTCAAGTCCGCAAAGCAGACTTCAGAGCCTTGCGAATAATCGCCTCCGCCGTATCCCCTTCCTCGCGCGCTTTCTCGGCCATGCGCTGGGCTTCCACGCCCTTGTAGCCCAGCTGCTGCAGGGCCACGATCGCCTCGCTCAGGGGATCGGCGGGCACAGCAGCGCCGCCGGTGGGAACGAAGCTCAGGCCGCTGCCGCCCATGTCGGAGGCCTTGTCGCGCAGTTCCACCAGCATGCGTTCGGCGGTCTTCTTGCCGATGCCGGGGATGCGGGTGAGCGCGGTGACATCACCGGCCTGCAGCAGGCGGGCGAACTCGTCCACCGACACGCCCGACAGCACCGCCAGCGCGATCTTGGCGCCGATGCCGGTGACCTTCTGCAGGTCGCGGAACAGCCGGCGCTCGGCGTCCTTCAGGAAGCCGTAAAGCGAGACCGAGTCCTCCTTCTGCGCGTAGTGGGTGAACAGGCTGACTTCGCGGCCCACGTCCGGCAGGTCGTAGAAGGTGCTCATCGGCGCCTCCAGCTCGTAGCCGACGCCGTGCACGTCGACCACGATCTGTGGAGGTGCCTTGTGGATCAGGGTGCCGCGCAAGCGTCCGATCACCTTCTGTTGCCTCGCCGTCGAATGAGTTGGGAGGCCGCCACGCCGGTGCGGGCGGCCAGGGTGCGGGTATGGGCATGGGTGATGGCCACCGCCAGCGCATCGGCGGCATCAGCCTGCAGCTTGCCGTCGATGCCCAGCAGCACGCCGACCATGTGCTGCACCTGGGTCTTGTCGGCAGCACCGCGGCCGACGACCGCGCCCTTGATCTGCATCGGCGAGTATTCGTGCACGGGCAGGTCGCGCGCCACCACCGCGCAGATCGCCGCCCCGCGGGCCTGGCCGAGCTTGAGCGCCGAATCCGGATTGCGCGACAGGAACACCCGTTCGATCGCCACCTCATCCGGCGCGAAGCGATCGATCAGCCCCCACAGCCCGTCGAGGATGCCGCGCAGGCGCTTCGGGAACTCTTCCTCCAGGCCCACATGCAGCGCCTCATGGTGCACGTGCACGCAGCGGCCGGTGCCGTCGGCATCCACGATGCCTACGCCGGTGCGGACCGAGCCGGGGTCAATACCTAGCAGGCGGATCATCGCCAGCGCCCTTGGCGCTGGCCGGGATTGGGGATTGGGGATTCGGGATTCGCCATCAATTTGGCTTGAACGCCCCATCGCGGCGCGCTTTTCTGGCCACGGTGCTTGCACCAGTCAACGGCTGCGACGGGCATGGACGCAATGATCGCCTTCTCCAGAGTGAGGTGCAGCGGGGGATTGCCGGAGGGATCACCGCCGACTGGGCGGGCGCCTTCGCTCATCGCGCGCACCCGCTTGGCGAAGATCCGGCGCCGCAAGGCGTCCTGCTTCCCCGTGCGGTGCTGGGTGTTGGCCGAATTGCCGTGGCCCGCCATGGCCTGCTCCGCGCGAGAATCAGTGCGCGATTATAGGGCCGCCCGCCGCAGCCCTCGGCGAGCCATCACCGCTTGGACCGAACCCGAAGGCGCCGCAGGAAACCACGAAGCTGGGAAGTCCGGGAGCCAGGAAGCCGCAAGCCCAACCGCCCTCAAGGACCGGCATAGGGTGCGCTTCAGCGCACCGCGTGGCCTCAGCACTCGCCCCGGCCCGCGTCATCCGAACGCCGCGCAATCAGCCAAGCCGCCCCTCACGCATGAACTGCGCCGCCTGCACTGCCACCGCGCGCGAGAGGATCAGCCCGCTGTGGCTGGTCCGCACCTCCAGATGCGCATGCAGCCCCGGCGCGCGGGTCTCAGCCACGCTGACGGTGCCATCGTGGGCGCCGTCGAAGCGGCTGAACCAATGGCCCAGGCCCAGCGGCAGGGTGCCGGCGATCACGCCGATCTCGAAGCCTTCTGGCAGCGGCAGCGCACCCTGGCGCAGCAGATGCACGGCGCGGCCCAGCACCCGGCCCAGCGGGCCACGCTCGGCCAGGGCCGCGGCGCCCAGGCTGCCGGTCAAGGGCGAGCCCAGACACAGGATCCGCCCGATCGGCAGCTCCGGATGCGCGCGTGCGCACTCGATCGCCAGCAGGCCGCCCATGCTGTGGCCGAGCAGATGCACCGGACCCTCCCCCGGCCATTCGCGAATGCGCCGCTCCAGCCGCGCCAGATGCTCACGCATGGGGGCGAACACCGAGCGGTAGTCGAAGCACTGCGCCTCGAAGCCCGCCGCGCGCAGTCGCGAGCGCAATGGAATGAGGGTGGCACCGCGCAGCCACAGCCCGTGCAGCAGCAGGACGCGCGGACGCTGCGTGCTCTCCACGGCAGATCAGCCCTGCGGCAGATCGACCTTGACCGACAGCTCCTTGAGCTGCGCGGCCGGAATCGCCGAAGGTGCCGAGGTCAGCAGGCACTGCGCGCTGGCGGTCTTCGGGAACGCGATCACGTCGCGGATCGAGTCGGTGCCGGCGATGAGCGCGGCGATGCGGTCGATGCCGAAGGCGATGCCGCCGTGCGGCGGGGCGCCGTGGTTCAGCGCCTCCAACAGGAAGCCAAACTTCAGCTGCGCCTCTTCCGCCTCGATGCCGAGCAGCTCGAACACCGCCGCCTGCATGTCGGTGCGGTGGATGCGGATCGAACCGCCGCCAATCTCGTTACCGTTCAGCACCATATCGTAGCCGCGGCTGACGGCAAAGCGCGCGTTGGCGCGCAGGTCGGCGATATCATCGACTGCCGGCGCGGTGAAGGGGTGGTGCAGGGCGACGTAGCGGCCGCCCTCTTCGTCCCACTCGAACATCGGGAAGTCGGTGACCCACAGCGGCCGCCAGGCGTTCTCGACGCGGCCCAGGTCGCGGCCCAGCTTCAGGCGCAGGGCGCCCATGAAGTCGCTGACGGTCTTGTAGGTGCCGGCGCCGAAGAACAGCAGGTCGCCGTTCTCGGCAGCCGCGAGCTTGAGGATGGCGGCGATGGCCTCGTCGGAGAGGAACTTGGCGATCGGCGAGTTGATGCCCTCGCGGCCCTTGGCGATGTCGTCGACGCGCATCCAGGCCAGGCCCTTGGCGCCGTAGCGGGCGACAAACGCGGCGTAGTCATCGATCTGCTTGCGCGAGAGCTGCGCCTGCGGTGCGCGCAGCACCACCACGCGCCCCTCGGCATGCTCGGCCCACTCGGCGAACACCTTGAACTCGCAGCCGCGCACGGCGTCGGCGATGTCGATCAGTTCAAGGTCGATGCGCAGGTCGGGCTTGTCCGAACCGTAGCGGCGCATGGCCTCGGCGTAAGTGATGCGCGGGAAGGGCTGGGCCAGCTCGATGCCGTCTACTTCGTTCAGCACCCTGCGGATCATGTCCTCGACGAAGTCCTGCACGTCGCGCTCGCGGACGAACGCGAACTCCATGTCGAGCTGGGTGAACTCCGGCTGGCGGTCGGCGCGCAGGTCCTCGTCGCGGAAGCAGCGCGCGATCTGGTAGTAGCGATCGAAACCGGCCACCATCAGCAGCTGCTTGAACAGCTGCGGCGACTGCGGCAGGGCGAAGAACTGGCCGCCGTGCACGCGCGAGGGCACGAGGTAGTCGCGCGCGCCTTCCGGCGTGGCCTTGGTCAGGATCGGGGTCTCGATGTCCTGGAAACCAGCGGCGTCCAGATGCCGGCGCAGGGCCTGCACCAGCTTGATACGGGTGCGCATCATCCGCTGCATGTCGGGGCGGCGCAGGTCGAGGTGGCGGTACTTCAGGCGTGAGTCTTCGCCGGGATTCTCGTGGCCGTAGAAGGGCAGCTTGCCGGCCTTGTTCAGGATTTCGATCTCGCTGGCAACGATCTCGACCCGGCCCGAGCGGATGCGGTCGTTGATGCTGTGGCGCGCACGCACGGTGCCTGTCACGCGCAGCACGTCCTCGTACCCCAGGCTCGCCGCGATCTCGAACAGCGCGGCCTGATCGGGCTCGACCACCACCTGCACCACGCCCTCGTGGTCGCGCAGGTCGACGAAGCAGACGCCGCCAAGGTTGCGGGCGACATCGGTCCAGCCGCACAGGGTGACGCTCTGGCCGAGCAGGGCCTCGTCGACGAGGCCGCAGAAATGGGTACGCATGGGGGCTCCGGGGCGGCGCGCGGTGGCGGCCGCAAGTGGTTCGAGGCAAGACAGGGCGCGGCCCGAGGCCGGGTGCGCGGGCCGCATAGCGTAGGCCGCTGCCGGCCCTGCGGCAATGCAGCGAAGCGTCGTGGGCTGCGGGGACCCGGCGCGCGTGGATCGGCGGCAGCGCAGCTGCCTGCTAAGCTCGCCGGCTTTCCTGCCGCCGCTGCCGCCCATGAGTACCCCCCAGCTCGACGCCGCCCTTGCCCTGCACCGTGCCGGGCGCCTGCCGGAGGCCGAGGCCGCGTATCGCGAGCTGCTGCCCACCCAGCCAGCCAGCGCCGGCCGCCTGCTGGGCGTGCTGCTGCTGCAGCAGCAGCGCTGGGCCGAGGCCGCGGTACTGCTGACCCCGCTGTCGCAGGCCGAGCCGCGCGACGCCGAGCTGGCGGTCAACGCCTCGCTGGCCCTGCGCCGCAGCGGGCAGCTGGAGCCGGCCCTGCTGGCCGCGCGCTGCGCTACCGCGGCCGATCCCGCGCGCCCCAGCGCTTGGAACGCGCTGGGCCTCGCCGCACTTGAGAGCAGCCAGTACGAAGAGGCCCTGAAGGCCTTCGAGAGCGGCCTGAAGTACGCGCCTGCCGACGCCGCCCTGCGCCTGCATCGCGCCCAGTGCCTGCGCCGGCTGGGACGGCTCGGCGAGGCCGGTCAGGCCTTCTACGAGTTGGTGCAGGCGCGGCCGGATCTGCTGGAAGCCTGGCGCGGCCTGGCTGAAGCCAATGCTGCGCTGGGCCAGAACGACCTCGCCCTGGAATGCCGCCGCCGCGCACTGGCGCTGTATCCGCAGGACGTCGACCTGCGCCTGGAATACGCCATTGCCCAGCTGCTGCACGGACAGCCGGTCGAGTCCGCGGCCAGCATCGAGGCGCTGCTGGTGGATGCGCCGGACGATGCCCAGGCCTGGGCCTGGCTCGGACGGGCACGGCTCAAACAGGGCGAAGTCGAGGCGGCGCGGCGCGCCTTCGACGAGGCGCACGCACGCGCGCCTGAGGATGCGGTCGTCGCCCATTTCCGCGCGGCGCTGAGCGGCGAGCTGCCCACCGAGGTGGAGAGCGACTACATCCGCCGTCTGTTCGACGATTTCGCCAGCCATTTCGACAGCACCCTGGTCGGTAAGCTGGGCTATGCCACGCCCCGGCGGCTGGCGGAGTTCATCCAGGCTCACGCAGGCGATGGCTTCGCACAGGTGCTGGATCTTGGCTGCGGCACCGGTCTGATGGCGGCCGAACTGGCGCGCGAGGGCCGCGACATCGACGGCGTGGACCTGTCCACCCGCATGCTCGACCAGGCCCGCGCCAAGGGCCTGTACCGGAACCTGTACGCCGAGGAGGCGCTGGCCTTCCTCATGGCATTGCCGGAGCGCTGGCAGCTGATCGTGGCCGCGGACGTGTTTGTCTACGTCGCTGAACTGGAGCCGGTGTTCAGCGCCGCCTTCGAGCGGCTCACGCCCGGCGGCGTGTTCGCGTTCTCGATCGAGACCAGCGCCGGCGAGGACACCGAGCTGCTGCCCAGCACCGGCCGCTACCGGCATGCGCCCGCAGCGCTGCAGCAGGCACTGGCCCGCTGCGGCTTCGTCGAAACCGCGCGCGAGGACGTGGAGCTGCGCTTCGAAAACGGCGTGCCAGTCGCCGGCGCCCTGCTGCTGGCGCGGCGACCGGGCTGATCACTCCGCGCTGGCGCCGTCGCCGGGCAGGGGAGGATGCCCCCAGGGCGTCGGCGGATTGGGCACCGGCGTGGTGAGGTCGAACTCGACCTGGAACAGCCGGCCGGAAGGCCGCGACAGTTCGTACAGATAGCGCTGGCCGGGGTCGATCTCGATCGCCCAGGTGTTGCTGGTCGAGACCTGACGGCCCTGCGCCTCAAACATGTCGATGCTGAACTGGTCGACCGGGAACTCCTGGCGCTGGGACGTGCCCAGGGCCGCCGTATCGCCGCCGTACTGGGTCAGTTCGTCTTCGCTGCCGTCGTCGTGGCGGTGGTCGTGCTTGAGCCTCAGGCCGGTCTCGGTGCGGGTGATCACCCAGGTCCGCGAGTGGTCGTCGCCGACGTGGAACGGGATCTTGACCGCATCGGGTGCGCACTCGCGCACGTGCATCACCAGCGCCTTGCCCTCGAAAGGATCGTTCGGCTCGACGGGCTGGTTGGCGATGATGCGGCCTGCGAAGGACTGACCGCAGTGCGCGGCCAAGGCCGCCAGGAACTCGCCCTTCGGGTCTGCGGCGGCAGGCTCGGCCGGAGCGGTTTCGGCGGCGGTCGGCGCTTCCGCGATCGGCGCCTGGGCGGGCTGGGGATCTGCGCCACAGCCCGTGAGCAGGGCCAAGGCGGGCAGGGTGAGCAGCGGCAAGAGCAGTCGGTTTGTGTTCATCGCACGACCCTAGCAGAGCGTGCCGCCGATGGCATCCCTGCGAGGCTTCAGCCGCTGGTGCCGGTGGCCGCCGGCGGCTTGGGCTCGGGCTTGCTCTCCGGTTTGCTCTCCGGCTTCGATTCCGCAGCGGCGGCAGGCTTGCTGTCGCCAGCGCTGTCCCCGGCCAGGTTGCGCTTCTTGTCGCCGTCCTTCTTGAAGTCGGTCTCGTACCAGCCGCCGCCTGCCAGTCGGAAGGAGGGCGCACTGATCTGCCGGCGCACCTGCTCGGCGCCACAGGCGGGACAGGTGCTGGGGTCGGCGTCGGACAGCTTCTGCAGGCGCTCGAAGCTGTGGCCGCAGGCGCCGCATTCGAATCCGTAGAGGGGCATGTGGGGGCTCCGGGTGCTGAATCTGGGTGAGCCGCGGAATTGGGACGCGGCGCTGGGGTTTCAAGGCTCGGGCGGCTGCGGCGCGCGCTGCCATCCAGCACGCCGCGCCCCGCGCTGTCAGGCGGGCGCCCCGGGTGGGGCCTGCTGTGCGCGCCTGAGTTTCGCCTGAGACAGGGGCGGCATTGTCTCGCAATCCTGATCGTATGGAGAGTGCGGACATGTGGAGCAAGATCTGGGTGCGCTGGCTGGCGGTGGTGATGGCCATTCCGCTCCTGCTGGCCCTGGCGCTTTGGGCCTGGTGGGCCGGCATCGACTTCCAGCACAGCGGCGGCGATCCACAGGCGCGTGTGGCGGACCTGGGCTGGCTGCCAAGCACGCCGGCCCCGGCCCGCGGCCGCATTCTGGCGGTGCTCACCAGCGCCGAACGCACGCTCGATGGTCATGGCCGGGCCGGCTTCGAGCTCACCGAGCTGTCGCGGGCCTGGTGGGTGTTCGAGGCTGCAGGCTTCGAGGTGGAACTCGCCAGCCCCGCGGGCGGCGAGCCGCCCAAGGTGGTTGACACCGATGACGCGGTCGACGCCGACTACGCCTTCCTCAACGAGCCACGCACGCGCCACGCGATCGAGAACACGCAGCGCCTCGATGCGGTTGACGCCGCCCGCTATGACGCGGTCTACGTGGTCGGCGGCAAGGGCGCCATGCTGGACCTGCATGGCAATGCCGCGCTGAAGCGCATCCTTGCTGAGGTCTACACGCGCGGCGGCGTGATCAGCGCGGTCTGCCACGGCCCCGCCGCCCTGCTCGGCGTCGAGATCGCGCCCGGGCAAACCCTGCTGCAGGGTCGGCGTGTGACGGGCTTCAGCAACGCCGAAGAGTTGTTCCTGATGGAAGACCCGGTGCAGCGCCTGGGCTTTCTGCTGCAGGATGCGCTGGCCGATGAGGGCGAGTTCAGCGAGGCGCCGATGTATCTCGAACATGTCGTGGTCGATGGGCGTGTGTTGACCGGTCAGAACCCGTGGTCGACCTGGGCGCTGGCCGAGGCCACCGTGCGTGCGCTTGGCGTCGAGCCGGCCGCGCGTCCGCGCAGCAGCGAAGAGCACGCGGTCGACCTGCTGCAGCGCCTGCATGCGCAGGGCTACGACGCGGCGCGGGCGGCCAAGCCGCGGATGCAGCCTGTCGACAACCGCCTGCTGCTGATGCACGGCGTGATCGCCTCCATGCGCGGTGAGTACAAGCGCCTGCTCGACCTGATGCGGCTGGCGCGTGCCTGAGCGCGCGCCCGAGCGCCTGCGCGTGCTGCTGGTCGAGGACGATCTCGACATCGCCGCGGGCCTGGTCGATTACCTTGAGGCCTGCGGCATCGAGGCCGAGCACGCCCTCAATGCGCGCGAGGCGCAGGCGCGCTTGCTCGAAGCGCAATTCGACCTGTGGCTGCTCGACGTGCAGCTGCCGGGCGATGACGGCTTCAGCCTGTGCCGGCGGCTGAAGGCCGCCGGCGATGCCAGCGCCCCGGTACTGTTCCTGACCGCCCGCGGTGCCCTGCAGGACCGCCTCGCCGGGTTCGAGGCCGGGGCCGTCGACTACGTGGTCAAACCCTTCGAGCCGGCGGAGCTCGTCGCGCGCATGCGCGCCTTGGCCCGGCATGTGCCGGCCCGCGCTGGCGGCTGGATCGAAGCCGAGGGCTGGCGCCTGGATCCGCAGCGCGGCCTGCTGCAGCGCGGTGGGCAGAGCTTGCAGCTGGGGGCCTCCGCCACTCGACTGCTCCGATGCCTGCTGCAGGCCAGCCCGGGCTGCGTCAGCCGCAGCGCGCTCGGCGAGGCCCTGTGGGGTGCAGCGGCTGAGGACGACGACCTTCGCACCCATCTGTATGCCCTGCGCCGCAGCCTGCGTGAGGCTTTTGGCGAGGCCCCCATCCACAGCGAGCGCGGGCTAGGCGTGCGTTTCGGGGGCTGCCCGTGAGGCAGCGTTCGCTGCGGCGGGTGTTGATGCTGCAGTGGGCGCTGTTCGCGGGCGCCCTTCTGCTGGGGCTGTGCACGCTGGCCGCGGTGGCGCTGTTCGTGCTGGAGGACAGCTTCATCGACGCCCGCCTGCTTGCAGCCGAAAGCGCACTGGCTGGCGGGCGCGAGCCGCTGCCGCAGGTCGAGCTGTGGCGGCTCACGGAGTTTCCCGAGCGCCAGCAGGAGCGTCTTGCTGGCCTGAAGCCCGGCGCCCTGCGCGAGTTTCGACTTGATCAGAGCCGCTACCTGCACCTGCGTGCGCTGGCGCCGGATGCCGAGGGCCCACGCTTCCTGGTGTTGCAGGCGCAGGACGAGCTGCGCGTCACCGACGGGCTGTGGCGGGCGGCGCCCGTGCTGGCCCTGCTGCTTTTGCTGTTGTTGCTGCATGCAGCCTGGCTGTCGCGGCGCTTCGTCGGCCGGATCGAGACCGCCGCCGGCGGCCTGCTGCTGGCGCTGGAGCGCGATCCGGGCGCGGATGCCCTGCGGGCCGCCGCCGACGCCCAGCCGGTGCAGGAATTCCAGCGCTTCGGCCACGCGCTGGCCGAGGCGCTGGATGCGCGCCTGGCCGCGCTCAAGCGCGAGGAGGACACCCTGCGCTTCCTGGCCCACGAGCTGCGGACGCCCCTGCAAAGCGCGCGGCTGGCCGTCGAAGCTGTAGCGGTCGGGCTTGCGCCTGCAGCCGAGGCCCGCCTGCGGCGCGCGCTGCAGCGGCTGGAGCGCGCCAGCGCAGCGGTGCTGTGGCTGGGAGAATCGACGCCGGCCGTGGACACGCTTCCGCTGGCGCCGATCCTGCGTGCCTTGGCCGAGGAGTTTGCACCCTTGGCTGAGCGCCGCCGTCAGCGGATCGAAATCGTGCTGGCGGTCGCGCCCGATTGGCCGCTTCCGCTGGCGGCGATCGAGGCCGTGTTGGGCAACCTGCTGCTCAACGCCATCCAGCACGGCGGCCCGGGCTGCATTCGCGTGAGCTCGGACGGCGGCAGCTTGGTGCTGCGCAATGCGCTGGGGGAAAGCGACCCGTCGCCGGGCTTCGGCCTGGGGCTGGAGCTCGCGCGGCGTCTGCTCGCGCGCATCGGCTGGGGCCTGCGCCTGCAGTCCGACGGCGCCGAGGTGGTGCTGCGGATCGAGCCCGGGCAGGCAGTGCAGTACGACACTGCACGCGGCTTGAGCTTCGATTGAGGCGCCTCCCCCAGCCTGTCGGTGCCGCGAGCTGCGCGGCGCTGCGAGGACTGCACATGGATCTGCCCAGCCCCCAAGCCGCTGACGTCGACGGCGTCCGCACGGCATCCGAGCCCGCTGGCGAATGGCGTGCGTTTCTGGCCCGCATGCTGCGGCATCCGCGTACGGTCGGTGCCATCGCACCCTCCAGCGAGGCGCTGGCACAGGCCATGCTGCAGGCCGCGCAGCCGCTGGCTGGCCCGGTGCTGGAGCTGGGTGCTGGCACTGGCGTGTTCAGCCGCGCCCTGCTGCGGGCAGGTTTGGCGCCTGGGGCGCTGTACGTCGTCGAGCGTCTGCCCGAGTTCGCGGCGGCCTTGAGCGCACAGCTGCCGGGTGTGCAGGTGCTGGCGCTGGATGCGGCCGAGCTCAAGCCTGCGCTCTTCGCACAGGCGCCCGGAACCGTGATTTCGGGCCTGCCGCTGCGCGCGATGCGTGAGACCCAGGTCGAGGCGATCCTGCGCGCGGTGTTGGCCGTCTGCCGCGAGGACGCATGCATCGTTCAGTTCAGCTACGGTCTGCGCTGCCCGGTGTCTTCGGCCCTGCGCGCGCGGCTGGGCCTGCGCGCCGAGCGCATGCGCTGGGTGCCGATCAATCTGCCGCCGGCATGGGTGTGGCGACTGCAGCGGGTCAAGCCTTCGGCCTAGCTCAGCGCAGGTCGGCCGGTGCGTCTCAGCCCAGCGCGTCCTGCACCGTCAGCCACTCTTCTTCCAAAGCGTCGCGCTCGCCGCGCAGCTTGCCCTGGGTCTGCACCAGCTTCTGGATCTCGGCCTTGTCGCCGGCGTACAGAGTGGGGTCGGACAGCCGCGTATCGATCTCGACCAGCTCGCGGCCGAGCTTTTCCAGCCGTGTCTCGATCGCTTTGATGCGGTTGCGCAGCGGCTTCTCGCGCTCGCGGCTTTCCGCTGCACTGCGGCGGCGGTCGGCCTTGGATTCGCCCGATTCCGGTTCAGCGTCGGCGCTCTTGACCACGCTTGCGCCGATCGCCGAGCTGCCCTTGCGCAGCCAGGCGGCGTAGTCGTCGAGGTCGCCCTCAAACGGCGCGACCACGCCGTCGGCCACCCGCCACCAGCTGTCGCAGACCAGGCCCAGCAGATGACGGTCGTGGCTGACCAGCAGGATCGCGCCGGGGTATTCCGCCAGCGCATCGGCCAGGGCCTCGCGCATGTCGAGGTCGAGGTGGTTGGTGGGCTCGTCGAGCAGCAGCAGGTTGGGCTTGCTCCAAGCGATCAGCGCCAGCGCCAGCCGCGCGCGCTCACCGCCGGAGAACCCATCGACCGGCTCGAACACGCGGTCGCCGGCGAAGTTCCAGCCGCCCAGGTAGGCGCGCAGCTGGGCCTCGCCGACGCCGCGGGCGATGTCGACCAGATGCTGCAGCGGGCTCTGCCCTTCGGTGAGCTGCTCGACCGTGTGCTGGCTGAAGTAGCCGATATTGAGTTCGAGGTGGCCGATGCGCTCGCCCTGCAGCGGCGCGATTTCGGCGGCCAGGGTCTTGACCAGGGTCGACTTGCCGGCGCCGTTGCGGCCGAGCAGGCCGATCCGGTCGCCCGGCTCCAGGCTGAACTTCACCCCGCGCAGGATGGTGCTGTCGCCGTAGCCGGCATCTACCTGATCCAGCCGCAGCAGGGGTGTGGGCAGCTTGGCAGGCTCCGCGAAGCTGAATTCAAAGCCGCGCTCGGCGCGTACGGCTTCAGTGCCGGCCAGCTTTTCCAGCCGCTTGACCCGCGACTGCGCCTGCTTGGCCTTGCTGGCCTTGGCTTTGAAGCGGTCGATGAAGGCCTTGAGCTTGACCCGCTCGGCCTGCTCGCGCTCGAAGGCGATCTGCTGCTGGCGCAGCTGCTCGGCGCGCTGGCGCTCGAAGCTGGTGTAGTCGCCGCTGTACAGGCGCCCGGTGCCGCCGTGCAGGTGCAGGGTATGGGTGGCGATGCCGTCCAGAAACTCGCGGTCGTGCGAGATCACCAGCACCGTGCCGGCGAAGCGCTTCAGCCATTCCTCCAGCCACAGCACGGCGTCGAGATCGAGATGGTTGGTCGGCTCATCGAGCAGCAGCAGGTCGGCCGGGGTCATCAGCGTCCGCGCCAGATTCAGGCGCACCCGCCAGCCGCCGGAGAAACTCGACACTGCCCGCTCGTGGGTGTCTGCCGGAAAGCCCAGCCCGTGCAGCAGGCGGCCGGCGCGGGCGCGCGCGTCGTAGCCGCCCAACTCTTCGATGGTCTGGTGCGCGGTCGCTGCGGCCTCGTGGTCGCCGCGGGCTTCGGCCTCGCTGGCCGCGCGCAGGGCTTCGGCAACGGGCTTGTCGCCGCCGAGCACGAAGTCGATGGCCGGGTCGGGCAGGGATGGTGTTTCCTGCGCCACCGCCGCCATGCGCAGGCTGCCGGGCAGGTCGATGTCGCCGAGGTCGGGCTCCAATTCGCCCTGGATGGCGGCGAACAGGCTCGATTTGCCGCAGCCGTTGCGGCCGATCACGCCGACCCGCCAGCCGGCGTGCAGGGCGGCATCAAGGCCGGAGATCAGCAGGCGTTCGCCGCGGCGCAGGGCGAGATTGCGGAAGGCGATCATGGGGCGGTCGCGAGTCCTGGCGGGGCAGGCGCCCGCGGGCGCGGACGCCACAAAGAACAAAGGCCGGAACATGCGTTCCGGCCTTTGTGAATGGTGGCTCCCGAGGCCCGACTCGAACGGGCGACCCTCTGATTAACAGTCAGATGCTCTAACCGGCTGAGCTACTCGGGAACAGAGCCGCGCATTGTAGTCACTCCGGCGGCCGGGTCAAGTGGGCGGCGAGGTTCCGCGGACTCCGTCAGACCCGTCCTACGCACACACCGGCGGCCGCCCGCTGCCGGCCTCGCGACGCAGCCGGCCGCTGTTGTTGAGCACCAGGCGCTGGTGCAGCTCACCGCGGGCGTCGCAGAGATTCAGGCTCAGATTGCTGCCGCCGCTGCCGCCGCTGCTGCCCTGCGGGCGAAACACCGCCTGCGGGCGGGCGGCGCTGGAGCGCAGGCGCACGCCATCCGTCTTGCGTTGCTGCACCTGCAGCACGGGCTCGTCTGCGTCCAGCTGGCCGTTGCGGTTGCGGTCGGCGTAGACCAGCCAGCCGGCATCCCAGACCCCGCCGGAAGCGCAACGCTGGCCGTCGTGGCTGGGGCAGACGGCCGTGTTGACCCGCTGCGTGATCGCATGGGTGCGGGCCAGGTGGAAGCTGCCGCTCAGGGCGTGCTGGGCAGCCACCAGCCGCTGTCGCTGCAGCAGGGCGCCGAACTCGGGCAGGGCGATGCCAAACAGCACGGCCACCACCGCCAGGCCCATGACCAGCTCAAGCAGGGTCAATCCCCGCTGCTGGCGATGTAAGGCGCGGATACGCGCGAGACGCAGGAAAGGAAGACGCATAAGGGGAGACTCCTAGAGGTCGGCGGCGGTGGCCGTGCTCGACGGGGAGCAGTGTGCGAACCCGTTCACCGTTCGCCTATCGGAGCGGCGCGCGGATCCGGGTCGGAGTTTTCCTACCCCGAGCGCGGCGCCTGCACGCCGGGCTGCGCATACTTGGCCGCATGAACCGCCCCGAAGCCGCCAAAATCCCGTTCGAGCTTGTCTCGCCCTACCAGCCCGCAGGCGATCAGCCGCTCGCCATCGCGCGCCTGATCGACGGGTTCGAATCCGGGCTGGCGCACCAGACCCTGCTGGGCGTGACCGGCTCCGGCAAGACCTACACCATCGCCAACGTGGTCGCGCAGATCCAGAAGCCGACCCTGGTGCTGGCGCCCAACAAAACCCTGGCTGCCCAGCTGTATGGCGAGTTCAAGCAGTTCTTCCCCAACAATGCGGTCGAGTACTTCGTCAGCTATTACGACTACTACCAGCCCGAGGCCTATGTCGTTTCGAGCGACACCTTCATCGAGAAGGACAGCTCGATCAACGAGCACATTGAGCAGATGCGCCTGTCGGCCACCAAGGCCCTGCTGGAGCGGCGCGACGCGCTGATCGTGGCCTCGGTGTCGGCGATCTATGGCCTCGGCGACCCCGATGAGTATTTTCAGATGGTGCTGCACATGGTGCGCGGCGAGCGCATCGACCAGCGCGAGCTGATCCGCCGCCTGACCGAGCTGCAGTATTCCCGCAACGAATTCGACCTGCGCCGCGGCACCTATCGCGTGCGCGGCGAAGTCATCGACGTGCATCCGGCCGAAAGCGACAGCGAGGCGGTGCGCATCGAGCTCTTCGACAGCGAGATCGAGCAGATCTCGCTGTTCGATCCGCTTACTGGAGAAGTGCAGCGGCGGGTGCCGCGCTACACGATCTATCCCAAGACGCACTACGTCACCACCCGTCGCACCGTGCTGGAGGCGATGGAGGCGATCAAGGTCGAGCTGGCCGATCGGCTGGAATGGCTGTACGCCCACAACAAGCTGCTGGAGGCCCAGCGCCTGCAGCAGCGCACTACCTTCGACCTCGAAATGATGGGCGAAATAGGTTTTTGCCAGGGCATCGAGAACTACTCGCGGCACCTGACCGGGCGCATGCCCGGCGAAGCCCCGCCCTGCCTGTTCGACTATCTGCCGCCGGATGCGCTGCTGGTCGTGGACGAATCGCACGTGACCGTCCCGCAGATCGGCGGCATGTACAAGGGCGATCGCTCGCGCAAGGAGACCCTGGTCGAGTACGGTTTCCGCCTGCCCAGCGCGCTCGACAACAGGCCGATGAAGTTCGAGGAGTGGGAGCGCCGCGCGCCGCGCAGCATCTTCGTATCGGCCACGCCTGCGAATTACGAGCTGGACAAATCCGCAGGTCAGATCGTCGAGCTGGTGGTGCGCCCGACGGGTCTGGTCGACCCCGAAGTCGAGATCCGCCCGGTGCGCACGCAGGTCGACGATCTGCTGTCGGAGATTACCGAGCGCACCGCGATGGGCGATCGCGTGCTGGTCACCACGCTGACCAAGCGGATGGCCGAAAACCTGACCGAGTACCTGGGCGAGCACGCAGTGAAAGTGCGTTACCTGCACTCCGACGTCGACACCGTCGAGCGCATGGAGATCATCCGCGACCTGCGCCTGGGCGTGTTCGACGTGCTGGTGGGCATCAACCTGCTGCGCGAGGGCCTGGACATGCCCGAAGTTTCGCTGGTGGCGATTCTTGATGCCGACAAGGAAGGCTTCCTGCGCTCGACCTCGTCATTGATCCAGACCATCGGCCGCGCCGCCCGCAACGTGCGCGGCAAGGCCATTCTCTACGCCGATCGCATCACCGGCTCGATGGAACAGGCGATCGGCGAGACCACCCGCCGTCGCGAGCGTCAGGTCGCCTACAACGAGATGCACGGCATCACTCCGCAGACGATTGTTTCGCGCATCAACGATGTGATGGAGGGCGCGCGCAGCGAGCCGTCCGAAGCCAAGAAAGGCCGCGGCCGCACCAGCGCCAGCGAACGCCGCGTGGCCGAACCGCGCGACGACTACCGGCAGATGAACCCCGACCAGCTCGGCGCCGTGCTGAAGAAGCTCGAAACCCAGATGTACAAGCACGCCAAGGATCTGGAGTTCGAAGAAGCCGGCAAGATCCGCGACGAGATCCGACGTATCAAGGCGGAGGGCCTGGTCGGATAGGACGCGCGAAGTTGACCGCTCGCGCGCTGCGGGCGAGGGCCGGAATGTTTGTGAACCGCACCGGCTTTTCCGAAGGCTCCTTCATTTCAGAGGATCGAGCGACGAGAAAGTCGGAAAACTACTCCCCCGAGACACGCGAGCGGGCGGTTCGTCTGGTGCTTGACCACCAGAACGAGCACAGCTCCCAATGGGCGGCGATCAGTTCGGTGGCGGCCAAGATCGGATGCACGGCCGAGACACTGTGGCGCTGTGTTCGACAGGCTGAGCGCGATGCCGGCAAACGGCCCGGAACGACGACCGAAGAGACCGTGCGGATCAGCAACTGGAGCGGGAGAATCGCGAGCTGAGGCAGGCGAACAAGATCCTGCGCTAGGCGAGCTCGTGTTTTGCCCAGGCGGAGCTCGACCGCCGGTTCAAGCCATGACGGCGTTCATCGACGAACACCGCGACGCGTACCGAGTCGAGCCGATCTGCCGGCTGCTGGAGATCGTTCCGTCGACCTACTACGACCACCGCGCCAAACGTGCCGACCCGGATCTGAGATGGAACCGGTCGCTGCGAGATGAGGCGCTGTGCGCGGAGATCCGTGGTATCTGGGAGGAGAACTTCGGCGTGTATGGCGCGCGCAAGGTCTGGCGCCAGCTGGTGCGCGAGGGCTATCGGGTGGCGCGCTGCACGGTCGAGCGACTGATGCGCCGACTCGGCCTTGCCGGCGTCGTCCGCGGCAAGGGCGCGCGCACCACGGTCAGTGACATGGCCCAACCGTGCCCGCAGGACAAGGTCAACCGTCAGTTCCGCGCCGAGCGGCCAAACCCGCTGTGGATTGCCGACTTCACCTATGTCTCGACCTGGCAGGGCTTCGTTTACGTCGCCTTCGTGATTGACGTCTATGCCCGCCGCATCGTCGGCTGAAAGGTATCGCGCTCGGCAAGGACGGACTTCGTGCTCGACGCCTTGGAGCAGGCGCTCTGGGCGAGCAAGCCGATCAAGGGCGGCCTCATCCATCACAGCGACCGCGGCATGCAGTACGTCTCGATCCGCTACAGCGAGCGTTTGGTCGAAGCAGACATCGAGTCGTCGGTGGGCAGTGTGGGCGACTCCTATGAACGCGCAGCGTTCCCGACGCCCAGTTCCCAGTTCTGACTTCCCGCATACCAGCTGCCGCCTGCGGCACTGTCACAGACCCAATCCGAGCCTCAATCCCGCCGCACCCTAGTCGATTCCTGCCCCAGGCCCATGCCTGCAGCGCCCAGCGCGCACTGCGCTGGCATACTCCGCCCCCTTCGCCGTAACACGATGCAGCCCCGTGATCACAGCCACTGAATTCGACTCGCTCGCCGCCGAGGGCTACAACCGTATCCCGCTGGTGCGGGAGCTTCTGTCTGACCTCGACACGCCTCTGTCGGTCTACATGAAGTTGGCCGACGGGCCGTATGCCTACCTGTTCGAATCCGTGCAGGGCGGCGAGAACTGGGCGCGCTACTCGATCATCGGGCTGCCGGCGCGGCGGGTGTTCAGCCTGCGCGGCAACAGCTTGAGCGTCGAGGACTGCGGCGCGGTGGTGGAGACCCGCGAGCTGGCCGATCCGCTGACCGAGATCGAAGCCCTGCGCGCTTCGTTCAAGGTGCCGAAGCTGCCCGGCTTGCCGGCCTTTACTGGCGGCTTGGTCGGCTATTTCGGTTTCGAGACCATCGCCTGGATCGAACCGCGCTTCGCCGCCTCCGACACCCCCGACATGCTGGGCACGCCGGACGCGCTGCTGATGCTGAGCGAAGAAGTGGCCGTGTTCGACAATCTGCACGGCAAGCTCTATCTGGTGGTGCACGTCGACACCGCCGAGCCGCAGGCCTATGCGCGGGGCGTGCGGCGGCTGGACGCACTGACGCATCGACTGCGCATGGGGGCGCCGAGCTACCCCGAGGTGCTGGATCCCTCAGCGGTGTCCGAGGCCGATTTCGTCAGCGGCTTCACCAAGCAGGGCTTTCTGGCCGCGGTCGAGCGCTGCAAGGACTACATCCGCGCCGGCGATATCTTCCAGGTGGTGCTGTCGCAGCGCATGTCGATTCCGTTCAAGGCGCGTCCCGTCGACGTGTATCGCGCCCTGCGGGCGCTGAACCCCTCGCCCTACATGTATTTCCTTGATCTCGGCGGCACCCAGATCGTTGGCTCCTCGCCGGAGATCCTGGTGCGCCTGGAGCAGGGCCGCATCACCCTGCGCCCGATCGCCGGCACCCGCCCGCGCGGCGCCACGCCGGAAGAGGATGCCGCGCTCGAAGCCGATCTGCTGGCCGACCCCAAGGAGCGCGCCGAGCACCTGATGCTGATTGACCTGGGCCGCAACGACGTCGGCCGCGTGGCCAGGACCGGCAGCGTCAGCCTGCCCGACCAGTTCATCATCGAGCGCTACTCGCACGTGATGCACATCGTCAGCCAGGTCGAGGGGGATCTGGCCGAGGGTCTGGATTTCGGCGACGTGCTGCGCGCGACCTTTCCGGCCGGCACGGTCAGCGGCGCGCCGAAGATCCGTGCGCTGGAGGTCATCCAGGAGTTGGAGCCGGTCAAGCGCAACATCTATTCGGGCGCGGTCGGCTACCTCGGCTGGCACGGCGATGCGGATACCGCCATCGCGATCCGCACCGCGGTGATCCAGGACGGCCGCCTGCACGTGCAGGCCGGTGCCGGCATCGTGTTTGACTCCGACCCCGAGAAAGAGTGGGAAGAGACGCTCAACAAGGGCCGCGCCCTGTTCCGCGCGGTGGCGAGGGCGGCCGGGGGCTTGTAGCGGTCCAGGCGGTGCACCTGCGCGGGCGCCAAGAACGCCAGCCGTCTGAAGTGCTCCGAGTCTGCGGGATCGAAGCCCGGCGGAGCGTTCACGCTTCGAAGTCGCCTTGGCGCGAGCCGAAGCGATGTTTACGACTCCCGAATCCCCATTCCCGAATCCCGCCGCGACAAAGGCGAGGCTAAACCGTCACCCGCCCGTCCACCCTCGCGATGCGCGGGCGCACGCGCCAGCCTCGCTCGCCCTCAGTAGGCTCGAACAGCTGGTAGCGGGGCAGCGGCCCACCGTGCAGATGCAGGGTGATCGCACAGTGCTGGCTGCTGAGGTTGCGGCAGCGATGGGCAAGACCCTCGCTGCGCTCAAACCAGAGGCCATCGCCTTCTCCGAGCCAAGTGACCTGGCGCTGGCTGGGCGGCTCGCCTTCGCCGCCGGTGGCGTACTCCTGCACCTGCAGCGAGCCCTGTACGACCAGCTCCATGCCGTAGTCGCCGCTCATCGAGTTGACCGGCGTGATATGGCCGGGCGGCCAGATCAGCAGGCTCGCGCTGAAGGCCGGGCGCTTGGAGTCCAGGATCAACAGGCGGGTGAATCCGCGCTTGGCGCGCCCGCGCAGGCCGTTCAACTGCTGCTCGAAACGGCCGTCGGAGCCGGCATGGACCACGGCCCCGAGCTCGCGCGCCAGCCAGGCCAGATCCGGCGCGGCACCGCGGATGCCGTCTTCAAGCACCGATCGCAGCAGGGACACCAGTCGGGGCGTGCGGGGCATGAGGCACTCCTTGGCGTGCGCGGCTACGTAGAACATCACGACGGCCGTTAAGTCAGCGCTAAACGGCGATCAACGTGATGTTTGTTTACCGCGCGCCGCGCCGCCCTTGACCCTGTGCCTGGCGGTCGCTGTCACTGCAACCAGCGGATACATAAACGAAAACCCCCGCACTCGGCGGGGGTTTTGCGTGCGGCGGACACCAGAATCACGCCGCCTGGTCGAGCCCCTGGTCGCGACGTCGCGCCATGGTGGCCGACTCCAGGTCGGCCGGATCGAAGTCGTCGACGCCGATGACGTCTTCGATCAGCACCCGCACCTCCCGCAGCAAGCTGACCTCGTCGGCGCTCAGCACGCCCTTGAGCCGCGCTTCGTTGAGCTGCTCGTCGGTGTCCAGGGAGGTGATCTCGCCGGCCTTGATCGCCTTGACCAGCTTGCGCTCGACGGGCTCGGCTGCGATCACCCGCGGCAGGGCGGCGTTGACGCGGCCGGCGGGGTTGTTCTCGCAGGGAGTGGTGAACACGCCCTGGCAGAGGCGGTCGCGGGTGTCCGACGGAGTCAGCAACAGGCTGGCGGCGCGGTGGCCGAGCCGGTCCGAGGGCGCCTGCGCGCGCCGGCCCCAGGGGAAGACCAGCACCCACAGGAGCCAGCCGACCGGGCGGATCGGGAAGTTGCGAAGGGCCGCCGACAGCGCGAGCTCGATCCGGTGGTTGATGTCGAACATGGCCCAAGCCAGCAGCGGCTGGTCGCCTGCCGGGCGACCGTTGTCCTCGTAGCGCTTGAGGATGGCCGAGCCGATATAGAGCAGGCTGAGCACGTCGCCAAGGCGTCCCGAGAGGCTCTCCTTGAACTTGAGCTTGCCGCCGAGCGTGAGCATCGAGGTGTCAGCGACCAGAGCCAGATTGGCCGAGTAGCGGTTCATGCGGCGGTAGAAGCGACGCGTATAGGTGTCACCCGGCACCACGCCAATGCGCGCGCCGGTCAGGCCCAGCACCAGGCTGCGGACTGCATTGGAGATTGCAAACCCGATGTGTCCAAAGAGATTGCGGTCGAAGTCCTTGAGCCGCGTTTCGGGGTCCGGATGCTGCGCTGCCTGCATTTCCTTCAGCACCCAAGGGTGACAGCGGATCGCGCCTTGGCCGAAGATCATCATGCTGCGGGTCAGGATGTTGGCGCCTTCGACCGTGATCGAGATGGGCGAGCCCTGCCAGGCGCGGCCGAGGTAATTCCGCGGGCCGAGGATGATGCCCTTGCCGCCGTGCACGTCCATCGCGTCCTTGACGACTTCGCGGTAGGTCTCGGTGGCGTGGTATTTGGCGATGGCGGACGGCACCGAGGGCTTCTCGCCGCGGTCGACCGCGGCCGCGGTCGCATCGGAAAGCGCGCTGATGGCATAGGCGCGGCCGGCAATGCGGGCGAGAGCTTCCTCCACGCCTTCAAAACGGCCGATCGGCAGGCCAAACTGCTTGCGAATGCGCGCGTAGGCGCCGGTGACCAGGGCGCCCATCTTGACCCCGGCAGTGCCGGCTGAAGGCAGGGAGATCGCGCGGCCCACCGACAGGCACTCGACCAGCATGCGCCAACCCTCGCCGATCATCTTCTCGCCGCCGATCAAGGCCGACAGCGGCAGGAACAGGTCCTTGCCCCGCACCGGGCCGTTCTGGAACGGGATGTTCAGCGGGAAATGACGGCGGCCGATCTCCAGCCCCGGGGTTTCGCGCGGGATCAGGGCCAGGGTGATGCCGCGGTCCTGCTTGTCGCCGAGCAGGCTATCGGGGTCGTACAGGCGGAAAGCGAGGCCGACCACGGAGGCCACCGGGGCGAGGGTGATGTAGCGCTTGTCGAAGGTGAGCCGCACGCCCACCACCTTGGCGCCCTGCCACTCGCCTTCGCAGACGATGCCGTAGTCGGGCAGGGAGGTCGCGTCCGAGCCCGCGGTCGGCCCGGTCAGAGCGAAGCAGGGGATCTCCCGGCCGTCGGCCAGGCGCGGCAGGTAATGGCCCTTCTGCTCGTCAGTGCCGTAGTGAAGCAGCAGCTCGGCCGGGCCCAGCGAGTTCGGCACCGCCACGGTCGAGCCGAGCGTAGCCGAGGCCGAGTTGAGCTTCTGCAGTACATAGGAGTGCCCAAGCGCCGAAAACCCCAGCCCGCCGTATTCCTTGGGGATGATCATGCCGAAGAACTTGTTCTTCTTGAGGTAATCCCAGACCTTCGGCGGCAGGTCGGCGCGCTCGTGGCTGACCTCCCAGTCGTTGGTCATGCGGCAAACTTCCTCGCAGGGCCCGTTGAGGAACGCCTGCTCCTCGGCGCTAAGCTCGGGCTTGGGCTGGGCCAGCAGCTGCTTCCACTTGGGCAGGCCAGAGAAGAGTTCGCCTTCCCAGCCGACCGTGCCGGCTTCCAGCGCGGTTTTCTCGGTGTCGGACAGCTGCGGCAGCATCTTCGTGTAGATCTTCAGCAGCGGCGCGGTGATCCGGCTGCGCCGGGTCGGCAAGTGCAGCAGAGGCACGGCGACTGCGGCAAGCAGGATCGTGGCCAGCACCGCAGCCAGCACGCTGGCACCCAACGGCAGGGTCAGCAGCAGGGCGACGACGCTGAGCGCGGCCCAAGTCTGCAGGCGGGTTCGAAAATAGGCGGCCGCCATGCCGGCAGCCAGCAGGGCGAGAAAGGGCAGCAGGAAGCTCATGGTGATGCTCCGTTGGGTTCCATGGCGGAACAGCGGGCGGGAGGTTGAGACACTAGCCTACGCCCCCCTGCTTGGAGCCGTTGCTCCAGTCCCGACGATTCCCGTACCGTCGAGTATGTTGGGTTGGGCGCGAGCTTTCAATACGGGGCCGTATGGCGTCCATGAAGGACCGCAGCGCCCTGATTGAAGACAGGAACAGCACGACTGACAGGGTCCGGGCTGATTTGCAAGCCGGATCACGCCCGTTACACTCGATCAGATGAACGCATCCGCTAAAAAAGTTGACAAAGCGCCGCGCCTCTCCGCCCACGATTGGGCGCAGGGTGCTCTCGACGTTATTGCCGAGAATGGCGTGGCGACGGTTGCGGTCGAACCCCTGGCCCGCCGGTTGGGCGTGACCAAGGGCAGCTTTTACTGGCATTTCCCCTCGCGCGAGGCGCTCTTGCGCGCCGCGCTGGAGCGCTGGGAGCAGCGCGAGCTGGAGGAGGTGTTTGCGCAGCTCGAGGGGATAGAGGATCCGCGCATCCGGCTGGAGCAACTGTTTCGCTTGGTGGGCACCCAGACGGCCTCGCACGCGATCTACTCCGAACTGCTGAAGGCGATGGACCATGCCGCCGTGCAGCCGGTGATGCAGCGCGTTTCAGTCCGCCGCATGGACTGGCTGACCTTGGCTTACCGACAGGTCGGACTGCCGCGTGCCGAGGCCCAGCATCGGGCCCGGCTGACGTATGCGGCCTATGTCGGGTTCGTGCAGCTGTCGCTGCAGCTGGGCCAGCCGCGCCTGCGGCACGAGGAGTTCGACGCCTATCTGGCGCATGTGATGGCGACATTGATCCCACCGGTGCGCGCCCAGGCCTAGTCTGGTTAGTGGCCTAGGCGCCGGGTCAGGACTGCCTCATGCCCTGATCCGCGCAGCTGGGTCGGCGCATGCGGGCCACGCGCGCCGCAGGACAGCGTGATCTAAGCCGGAGCGGCCCCGAACGGCGTGAGCCACGGTGCCGATGCCAGTGTCTTTGCGTGGCGCGTGAAGAGACACTGGACTTCGATTGGACTTGTGGCCGCGAGGCCGTCTGGTTAAGGTTCGCGTCCGCATTCGGCCGTTGTCCGGAGGTCGCCACGGCGGTGACCCGGCGGCCTCTCGGAGCCAACATGCCCAGCAAGCTCGAAGCACTCAATCAGTGGGTTGAGCAGATTGCCGCCCACACCGCCGCGGCCTCCATCTACTGGTGCGACGGCAGCGAGGTCGAACGCGAGCGCCTGACTGCGCTGATGCTGGAGACGGGAGACCTGCATGCGCTCAATCCCGAAACGCATCCGGATTGTTACCTGCATCGCTCGCATCCGTCCGACGTGGCACGGGTGGAGCACCTGACCTTTGTTTGCACGGCCGAGCGCGAGGATGCCGGCCCCAATAATCATTGGATGGCGCCGGCCGAAGCGCGGGCCAAGATGCACGCGCTGTTCGAGGGCTGCATGCGGGGCCGCATCCTGTACGTGGTGCCCTACTGCATGGGACCGATCGACTCGCCGCTGTCGCGCTGCGGCGTCGAGATCACCGACAGCCCCTATGTGGCCGTCAACATGGGCCTGATGACCCGCATGGGCGCTGCGGCATTGGCGCGGATCGAGAGCGAGGGCCACTTCGTCAAGGGTTTGCACTCCATCGGCGAGCTGGACCCCGAGCGCCGCTTCATCATGCACTTCCCGGAGTCGCTGGAGATCCAGTCCTACGGCTCGGGCTACGGCGGCAATGCCCTGCTTGGCAAAAAGTGCCACGCCTTGCGCATCGCCAGCCATCAGGCCCGCGGCGAGGGCTGGCTGGCCGAGCACATGCTGATCCTAGGTATACAGACCCCGCGCGGCGATACCCACTACGTGGCGGCGGCTTTTCCCAGCGCCTGCGGCAAGACCAACCTGGCCATGCTGATTCCTCCCGAGGGCTACCTGCGCGCCGGCTGGAAAATCACGACCGTGGGCGACGACATCGCATGGATGCAGCCCGGCCCGGACGGGCGGCTGTACGCGATCAATCCCGAGGCCGGATTCTTCGGCGTGGCGCCGGGCACCAGCGCCAGCACCAATCCCAATGCGCTGGCGATGCTGAATCGGCGCGCGATCTTCACCAATACTGGCGTGACCGCTGATAACCAGCCGTGGTGGGAGGGACTGCCGGGCATGCCGTCCAAGGACTGGCAGGGTCGGGATTTCGATCCCGTCAACGGTCCGGCGGCGCACCCCAATTCGCGCTTCACCGTCAGCGCCAAGCAGTGTCCCAGCCATAGCCCGGAGGCCGAGAGTCAGGCCGGCGTGCCTATCTCAGCGATCATCTTCGGCGGCCGTCGCGCCAGTCTGGTGCCGTTGGTGATGGAGGCTGAGGACTGGTCCCACGGGGTCCTGATGGGGGCTTCGATGGCCTCTGAGACCACTGCCGCCGCGACTGGTGCGGTCGGCGTCGTGCGCCGCGACCCGATGGCGATGAAGCCGTTTTGCGGCTACCACTTCGCCGACTACTTCGGGCATTGGCTGAGCTTCGGCCAGCGCGGGCTCAAGCTGCCGCGGGTCTTCAACGTCAATTGGTTCCGCAAGGGGGCCGATGGCAAGTTCTTGTGGCCGGGCTTCGGCGAAAACATGAGGGTGCTCGAGTGGATCATTGCCCGCTGCGAGGGCAGAGCCGAGGCCGAGGCGACACCGGTCGGCACGCTTCCGCGCCTCCAGGATCTCCACCTCGATGGTCTTGGCATCGAAGCCGCCGCGCTGGATCAGCTGTTGGCCGTCGAGTCGGGTGCGTGGGAAACGGAACTGGGAGAGGTGGCGGCCTTCCTCCGCGAGCTTGGGCCGCGCGTGCCGAGCGAACTCCACGTGGAGCTGGAGCGACGTCGATCAGCGCTCAGGGAGCGCGCAGCGGCTTGAAGTGCGGGCCCCGGGGGGAACCTCCGGGGCTTTCGCAGTCGCTCGGGGGAGTGGAGGTTAACGGGCCGCACCACCGGCCTGTAAAGCGCTCCCGATCAGAGGTCCTGGTGATAGCGCACGTAGGGCACGCGCCCCCCGGCTTCATCGACCGCGGAGGGCAGCTCCCTCAGCGGCCACTGGCCGACGTCACCGCGATTCCAGTATTGGGTGGCGCCCACGCTGAGCGCGCCTCGCCAAGGCGTGCGCCAGGACAGGCCCAGATCGAGGCTGTTCACGCTGCCGGGTCTGCCCTGCAGCTCAATGACCCGGCTGGTCAGCGCACCGCTGAAGTCGCCGAACCCTGCAGCCACACGCAGCGAGTCGCTCTCGAACACGGGGACCATCTGGCCCCACAGGTTGACGCTCTCGTTGCGACCCCGCAGCTGCTGGACGCCGAGGCTGAGCCAGCCGTCGGTGCCGATGCTCATGCTGCCCTCCAGTTGCACCGAAAACGCGGCGGTGCGCGATGTCGGGAGATTCAGCCCAAGCGCGCCGAAGTCCATCAGGCCCGGCTGTTCGAGGGCGATGCTGCTGCCTCCCGGCACTCGCTGCGGCTGCCGCGGATCGAGCCAGCCGAGGCCGAAGCTCAGGTCCAGGCTAGCGCTACCCAGATTCCAGTGGCTGCTTAAACCGACTCCCTGGCCGTAGCCCGGCAGCGCGAGCGGTTCCACTTCCAGACGCGCCAGCAGGCACTGCCTCACAAACCCCAAGCTGCCGCCATTACTGCTTTCGCAGAGCAGCGCGAGCCCGGGGGGGCGTTGCTCCAGCGCGAGTGCCCTCACCGGATCACGGCCGGGCGCTGTCGTTCGCCGCTCGACCGTCGAACCGCGAAACCCGCGGCTGCCTGTCAGGCCCTGCAGCCAGCCCAGAATCGAACGTTCGCCGGAGCTGACCACGATCGTACCTGGCGTCATGCCCGGCGGAACCTCTGCGTCCGCTGCGGGGGCGGTCAGCAGTTCGTGGGCCTCAGGCTCAGGCTCTCGCTCCCACGCCGCGCTCGCCACAGCACATGGCAGCAGACTTGCCAGCAGTGCGGCCAGAGCCTTGGGGTAGAGGTGGCGTTCGGGGAAGCTCACTGGGTGGGGTCCGGGCAGTATCGGTGACCTGACGGTTAATGAGTCGTCGAGATGAGTCCACAAGTTCCCCAAGGGTCGGAGGGGCTGTGGCGTCGCGCTCAACGGGGGCGGTGGGAAGGTCCGCCCGCAACGGCTTCGCTATTTTACGCGATGTTAACGCCAAGCTCGACCCACCGATAGCGGTACTTGGTGGCGACGCCTTCCGTCCGGCGCTTGCCTTCGGTCGTCGGAAACCCCGCATAATCGAAGGGTGGGGGACGAATTCCATGGACGGCATTCATCGGGAGTCGCGGACGGCTGGCAGCAGGTTCGGCAGGCCGCATGGACTCGATGGCGTCTTTGGAGTCGTTTTCCGCAGCACATTTCTCCACGGGTCGGTCGGCGGAGCATCACAGAGTGTCAATGGAGCCATGGTCCACGGTGGCGGCCGCCAATGCCGGCGGCCCCCTTAACGATGCGCTGCCCAGCGAGGGGCCGGCGCTGGACCAGATGCTTTCTCGCGCGCTGGAGCCGCTGAAGGCGGGGCGCGGGCCCATCTCCGCACGCTTGTTTGCCGACACGGCCGGGGCGTCTCCCATCGCGGAGGTCCAAGTTGGATCGCATGCGTTCCGCGTGCCGCAGCCCGCCAGCCTTTGCTGGCAGGACGTCGTGCTGGGTGATTGCCGATTGGAGTTGGCCTGGGGCGAGGGGCCGCCGCTTTCCGTGGACGAGGAAGCCGCCCTTCTGCGCGGGCTCAAACCCGGCCTGCCTGCAGCGCTTGAGCTCGCGCGGCTGAAGTCGGCGCTCGGGCGTCTGGGCGAAGCCGAGCGCCTGCAGCGAGCGCTGTATCGGATCGCCGAGCTCGCCAGCGGTGAGCGCGATCTGGGCGAGGTGGTGGCCGGCGTGCACGCCACCCTTGGCGAGTTGATGTATGCCGAGAACTTCTACATCGCCCTGCTCGACGGTGAGCACCGGTTTCTGACCTTTCCCTACTTCCGGGACAGCGTGGATCCATTGGTGCCGGATCCGTCGGAGGCGATTGCGCTCGACGAATACCGCGGATCGCTGACCGAGCACGTGTTGCGCACTGGTGAAACCCTGATGGGCCCCTCGCTTGAACTGCTGGCCGAAGCCGGTCTGAATGCGTGCCCGGAGTCGTTTGGTCCGCAATCGGTCGACTGGCTGGGCGTGCCGCTGCGCAGGCGCGGCGAGGTGTTCGGCGTAGTGGTGATGCAAAGCTATGACCCGGCCTTGCGCTACAGCGATCGCGACCGCGCGCTGTTGACCTACGTGGCTCAGCATGTGGCGACTGCCTTGGAGCGCAAGCTCGCCCAGGAAGAGCTGGAGCGGCGGGTCGCAGAGCGGACCGATGAATTGCGCATAGCCAATCTCGCGCTGCGCGCGGAGATCGAAGAGCGGCACCGGGCCGATCGCCTGCAGGCCGCGCTGTTCCGAATCGCAGAGCTGGGCTCCTCCGGGGGGAGTCTCCAGGAGTTCTTCGCGGCGGTCCACAGGGTGGTCTCAGAGCTGCTCTTCGCCGCCAATTTCTACATCGCGCTATACGAGCCTGGCGACGATCAGCTGAGCTTTCCCTATTCGGTGGACCAGCATGATCGGCAGCGGCCACCCCGGCGCGCGGGTCGCGGCATGACCGAATACGTGCTGCGCACCGGGCGTCCGATCCTGGCGGAGCGGTCCGCCATCGAGTCACTTGTGGAGCAGGGCCAGGTCGAGAGCTCGGGAACTCAAGCCCGCAGCTGGCTGGGAGTGCCGCTGGTCTGCAATGCGGCCACGGTCGGGGTGCTCGCGGTGCAGAGTTATGACAACGCCCAGCAGTATGAGCGCCGCGACCAGGAGCTGCTGACGTTCGTGTCCTACCACGTCGCCAATGCGTTGGAGCGCAAGCGCGCCAACGATTCGTTGCGACAGGCCTACGCCGAGCTGGAGCGCCGCGTTGAGCAGCGTACGCAGGCGCTGTTCGAGGCCAATCGCGATCTGCGCCAGCAGATCACCGAGCGTGAGCGCATCGAATGGCAGCTCAAGCATGCCGCGCTGCATGACGCGCTGACCGGCTTGCCCAATCGCAGCTACCTGATGACCCGGCTGGGCGAGGCGCTGGAGCGCTATGGACGGGAGCGCCAGGAGTGCTTCGCGGTGCTGTTCCTGGACCTCGACCGCTTCAAGGTGGTCAATGATTCGGTTGGCCATCTGGTGGGCGATGAACTGCTCAAGGAAGCCGGCGCCCGCATCGCCGCCAGCATCGGACGGCGCGGCACCATCGCGCGGCTTGGCGGAGATGAGTTCGCGATCCTGATTGAAGGCGTCGAGGCCGAGAACGAGGCGATTGAGGCTGCCGCTCGCATCATCGCGGCCATGGAACTGCCCGTGCGCGCCGGCGGCAAGGAGCTGTACAGCTCGGTCAGCATTGGCATCGTCATGGCCCAGCCTCACTATCGAAGCCCGGCCGAGCTGCTGCGTGATGCCGACATCGCGCTGTACCGCGCCAAAGCCAATGGCCGTCGCCGTTTCGAGCTTTTCGACGAGACACTGCGCCGCGAGGCGCTCCTGCAGCTGGAGCTGGAGGGCAACCTGCGGCGCGCGCTGGTGCGCAGCGAATTCGAGCCGGTGTTCCAGCCGATCCTGCGCCTCGACACCTGCGAAGTCGCCGGCTACGAGGCGCTCCTGCGCTGGCGCCATCCGCAGCGCGGCCTGCTTGCGCCGGCCGATTTCCTGACCCACGCCGAAGAGTCCGGGCTGCTGGAAGCGATCGACTGGCAGATCTATGAGCTCGTCTTCGCCCAGGCCTGGCAGCTTGTGGCCGATGGTGGTTACGTCAGCATCAACGTCGGCGCCAGGCATCTGCGCTCTGCCCAGTTTCTGCCGGAGTTGCTGCGCATGCTTGCCCGCTATGAACTCCCGCCCCAGCGGCTTCGTATCGAGGTGACCGAGCGTAGCCTGTTCGAGCAGCCTGAATTGGCGCGCGAACTGCTGGCTGCGCTGCGGGCGGCCGGGGTATCACTGGCTCTCGACGACTTCGGTACGGGCTATTCGTCCCTGAGCTACCTGCACCAGTTCCCCCTGCAGGTTCTCAAGATCGATCGCAGCTTCATCGAGGCCCTCGACCGGCCGGAGCCCGGCAACGCCCTCGCCGTGCTCAGTGCGGTGTGTGCCCTCGGTGCCTCGCTTGGAATGGAAGTGGTGGCTGAGGGCATCGAGACCGAGTCGCAGCTGCGTCAGGTGAAGGCTTTGGGCTGTGGCTTCGGCCAAGGCTATCTGCTGGGCTTGCCCCAGCCGCTGGCGGCCATACAGGGCCCCGCCGTGCCGCCGCGGGCGATGGCGGTCGCTCCTTGAGGGCGGCGTCGGTCTGAGCGCCTGTGAAAAAACCATCCGCCTGCTGCGGCCGCCGCTGGACGCCCGTGGCGGGAGATGCGCGCCACGGGTTCTACTCAAGATCCCATCCTTTGGCTCAGCCAAGGGTCAGCCGCCGCCGCTTTCCTTTGCTGGCGGTTCCGCGTTAGCGTGCCTGCCGCACCGCAGCAAACACGGAACGTGATGAACCACATGCATACCCCTGCCGCCGAACCCGAAACCGAGCCGATGCGCGAAATCGAGCTCACGAGCAGCGATCAGGCCCTGCGTGACGACGTCAAGCGCCTCGGTGCTCTGGTGGGAGCAGTCATAGATGACCAGGAAGGCAAGGCCTTCTTCGACCGCGTCGAAGCTCTGCGCCGGATGGCTATCCAGCGCCGTGAGAAAGGCGAACCGCTGGATGCGCTGGTCGTCGCCCTCGATGGTTTGCCCTTGGATCGTGCCGAGGCGCTGGTGCGCGCATTCGCGACTTATTTCGGGGTCGTCAACCTGGCCGAGCGCATTCATCGCATCCGCCGCCGACGCGACTACCAGAAGAGTGAGGCAGCTCCGCAGCCGGGCTCACTGCGCGCGGTCATCGCGGAGCTTGCGGCGGATGGGGTCGGGTTCGAGCAACTGCTGGCGCTGCTTCGGCGCATGCAGATCGAGCCGGTGTTCACCGCGCACCCTACCGAGGCGGTGAGACGCGCGCTGCTGGAGAAAGAGGCCGAGGTGGTGCGTTGCCTGGTCGAGGACCTCGATCGGACGCGCACGCCAAACGAGCGCAAGGTGGATCTCGCCCGTATCCGTATGGCGCTGACCTCGGGTTGGCAGACCGCGGAAAACGCGATCGAAAAGCCGACGGTAGCCGACGAGCTTGAGCACGTCAGTTACTACCTGGGCAACGTGCTGTATCGGGTCCTGCCGGTGTTCCATGAGCTGCTGGCCGAAGCAGTCGAGGAGGTCTACGGCCGCCCTTTGCCCGCGCTGCCGCCCCTGCTGCGCTTTGGAACCTGGGTTGGCGGCGATATGGACGGCAATCCCAACGTCGGCGCCGATACGGTGGCAGCCAGCATGGCCGCCCAGCGCAGCCTCATCATCGGCAACTATCGCGCCGAACTCGTCCACCTGGCCGGACTGCTCACGCAGTCGCTGGGGCGGGTCGGGGTGGACCCGCGCGTGACCCTGCGCATCGACGACTACCGCGGCCGGCTGGGTGAGGCGGCGCAGGGGCTGCGCTCCCGCCATGACGACATGCCCTACCGGCAGCTGCTTCACCTGATGGCGCTGCGCCTGGCTGCGACTGAAGCCGAGGCCGCCGAGGCCTACCGCAGTCCGGCCGAGCTGCTCGACGATCTCCGCCTGATCGGCGACTCCCTGCAGAGCCAGCGCGGCGAGCATGCCGGCCTGTTCGCCCTGCATCGGCTGCAGCGGCGGGTGGAGGCTTTCGGATTCCATCTCGCCTCGCTGGACCAGCGTCAGGACTCGCGCGTTCACGATGAGGCGCTTGCGGCGCTTCTGCAGGACCCGTCCTGGCCTGCACGGGCGCCGGGCGAGCGCGCTGCGCGGCTGGGCGAGCTGCTTGCCTCGCCGCCTTCGCCCTCCTCAAGCGGCGACGACGCAGCCCAACGGGTGCTGGATGTGTTCGCCATGCTGGCGCGACTGCGCGCGCGCTATGGCGCCGAGGCTTTCGGGCCCTACATCGTCAGCATGAGCCGCAGCGCCGCTGACGCGCTGGCGGTGCTTGCGCTGGCGCGCATGGGTGGGCACGCCGATTCGCAGGGGAGGGTGCCACTGGACGTGGCCCCGCTGTTCGAAACCGTCGATGACCTTGCCGCGGCTCCTGCTGTGGTCTCCGCCCTGCTCGACGATCCGGTGTACCGCGCCCACGTGGCAGCTCGCGGCGAGCGTCAGGTGGTCATGCTGGGGTATTCGGACAGTTCCAAGGACGCGGGCCTCGTGGCCTCGCGCTGGGCGATCCAGCGCGCGCAGATCGCGCTGTGCGCGCTGGGTGTCGAGCGCGGGGTGCGCATCCTCTTTTTCCATGGTCGCGGGGGCTCGGCCAGCCGCGGTGGCGGCAAGACCGAGCGCGCCGTGATTGCAGCGCCGCGCGGCAGTGTCGATGCCTATCTGCGGCTGACCGAGCAGGGCGAGGTCATCCACCGCAAGTACGGGATTCGTGCGCTGGCGCTGCGCAACCTCGAACAGGCCGCGGGCGCGGTGCTGCGAGCGACCGCCCGTCCGCGTCCTGCGGAGTCCCGCGAACCCCGCTGGCGTGAGGTGACGACAGCGGTGGCTGCCGAGTCGCGGAGGGTCTATCGCGCATTCGTCCATGAGGATCCGGCGTTCGTGGGCTACTTCCGTGAAGCCACCCCGATCGACGTGATCGAGCGCTTGAAGCTGGGTTCACGCCCGGCCAAGCGTGCGGCTGGCGGCCAGGCGGGGGTGGAATCCCTGCGCGCCATCCCCTGGGTCTTTGCGTGGTCGCAGAACCGCTGCAATCTGACCGCATGGTACGGGGTGGGCAGCGGACTCTCCGCTGCCATCGAGGCCCATGGCGTGGAGCTCATGGCTGAGATGGCGCGCGACTGGCCGTTCTTCGCCACCCTGGTTGACGACGTCGAGATGGTGCTGGCGAAGACCGAGCTGGATATCTTCGAGCGCTATTCGCAGTTGGCCGGAGCCGCTGCGCACGCTGAGTGCTTTGCGCGCGTCATCGGTGAGTTCGAGCGTACCCGCGCCGCGGTACTGGCGATCAAGGGCAGCAGTGAGCTTCTGGCCGGCGACCGTCGCCTGCGCCTGTCCATCCGCCTGCGCAATCCGTATGTGGATCCCATCAGCCTGCTGCAGGTGGATCTGTTGCGGCGTTGGCGCGCCGCCGGGCGGCCGGCGGACGGTCTTTTCCACGCCTTGGTAGCCACGGTCAATGGCATCGCGGCAGGCGTGCAGAACACCGGATGACACCTGATAGGACATAGGCCAGCGGTTGCCGGTGCGCCGCGCCCGACAGATCATCGGCGTCTGACGGCGTCTTTGGTCGCGGGCAGGCCTTGCTTGCCGTCGCTGTAGCCCCACCATGGCGCCTCCCCGCGTCTTGATCCGCATCCAAATCCACCGCCAGCCAGCTGACCATTCGTCACGCTCGGCACACCAGGCTCCCTGCGATGAGCGAACCCATCCAAGAGCGCATCCTCAAGCGCGACCTGTTCGGTACCATCGCCGAAGTGCAGGGCCTCCCGGGCCGCGCGATCCGCCGCGATACGCGCTCAGCGGCCTTCGGCTTGCGCTGGCTGGCGCGTTGGCTGGCCGGTCGCGAAGCCCGGGCCCTGCAGCGGCTGCAGGGCGTGCCGGCGGTGCCGCGCCTGTTGTGTTTCGAAGGCGGCGTGCTGGAGCGCAGCCATCTGGGCGGTGAGGTGATGTACCGCGCCGCGCCGCGCGAGCTGGCCTACTACCGCGAGGCCCGGCGCCTGCTGCAGGCCGTGCATCGCCGCGGGGTGGTCCACAACGATCTGGCCAAGGAGGCCAACTGGCTTCAGCTCGACGACGGACGCCCGGCGCTGGTCGACTTCCAGATTGCCTGGATCGGGCGCCCGCGCGCGCCACTGATGCGTCTGCTGGCCCGCGAGGATCTGCGCCACCTGCTCAAGCACAAGCGCATGTATTGCCCGCAGCACCTGACGCCCGTGGAAAAGCGCCTGCTCAAGCGGCAGTCCTGGATCCGCCGGCTGTGGTTCGCCACCGGCAAGCGGATCTATCGCTTCCTGACCCGGCGCGTGCTGGGCTGGCGCGATCGCGAGGGCGGCAGCTACTGACGGATTACAGGCCTGCGAGTGCGGCCTGGAGGTCCTCGACCAGATCGTCGGCGTGCTCCAGCCCGACGGATAGCCGCAGCAGGCCGGGCGGCGATACCGGGTTGGCGCCCTCGACCGAGGCGCGGTGCTCGATCAGCGATTCGCAGCCGCCCAGCGAGGTGGCGCAGTGGAACAGGCGGGTGCCACCCGCGACCTTCAGCGCGGCCTCGCGGCCCGCTGCCAGCTCGAAGCTGAGCATGCCGCCGGGGTGCGTCATCTGTCGGGTGGCAAGCGCGTGCCCGGCGTGCGAGGCCAGGCCTGGGTAGTGCACGACCGAGACCGCCGGATGCGCGGCCAGCGCCGCCACCACCTTTTCCGCATTGGCGCAGTGCATGGCCATCCGCGCCGGCAGCGAGCGCAAGCCGCGCAGGATCAGCCAGGCATTGAAGGGGCTGGCGCTGGCGCCCAGCAGCTTGCGTACGTCGAACGCGCGCGCCGCCAGGGCCTCGTCGCGGGCGAAGCAGAGCAGGCCACCCATCACGTCCGAATGCCCGCCCATGTATTTGGTGGCCGAGTGCATCACCACGTCCGCCCCAAGCGCGATCGGCTGCTGCAGGACCGGCGTCGCGAAGGTGCTGTCCACCACCAGCAAGGCGCCCTGTCGATGCGCTGCCTGGGCGCAGGCGGCGATGTCGACCACCTGCATCAGCGGATTGGAGGGCGTCTCGATCCACAGCGCTCGCGTCTCTCCATCGACGGCGGCGCCCAGCTCGGCCGGGTCGCGTGCGTCCACGAAGCAGGCGGACAAGCCCCAGCGCGGCAGCCAGTCCTCGGCCAGAACGCGCACGCCGTGGTAGAGATCACGCTGGAACACCACCTTGCCCCCCGCCGGCAGCGACTGCAGCAGGGTGCTGGCCGCGGCCATGCCGGTCGACAGCAGCAGCGCGCGCGCCGCGCCGTCGAGCGCCGCGGCCGCCGCTTCCAGCCGCGCCTGGGTCGGGTTGTCGTAGCGCTGGTACAGGTAGCCGTGGTCCTGGGTGCCGTCGGGCGCGTGCAGGAAGGTCGTCGAAAGATGCAGCGGCGCGACCAGCGCGCCGGTCTCGGGGTCGGGCTCGGCGCCGATGTGCACGGCGCGGGTTTCAAGGCGCATGGCCGGTCCTGTGGCGGTAGGGCGGCCGCAGTGTGTGCGTGTGCGCACCGGTCGGCAATGGTCGAAGGTCAGCACGACCGCCGCTCTGCGATACTGCACGGCTACGCCCCAGTCCCAGAGACCTGCTGCGATGTCCAGCCCCGCCGCCGCCGACGCACTGCTTGCCACCGCACGCCGTCGCTACCTTCCGATCTACCGCCCGCGCGAGCTGATCCTGGAGCGCGGCGAGGGTTCGCGGGTGTGGGACAGTGCCGGCCGCGATTACATCGACCTGGCCGGTGGTATCGCGGTCAACGCGCTCGGCCATGCCGACCCCGACCTGCGCGCAGCGCTCATCGAGCAGAGCGCCAAGCTCTGGCATACCAGCAATATCTTCTACAGCGAGCCGCCGGTGCGCCTGGCCGCGGAGCTTGCAGAGGCCTCGGGCTTCGCTGAGCGGGTGTTCCTGTGCAATTCGGGCGCCGAAGCCAACGAGGCCGCGATCAAGCTTGCCCGCAAGCACGCGGCCGCACGGGGCCGGGCGCCCGAGCAGCGCGTGATCCTCACCTTCCGCGGCAGCTTTCATGGCCGCACGCTGGCGACCATCACTGCGACCGCCCAGCCCAAGTACCAGGAGGGTTTTGAGCCTCTACCCGGCGGTTTCCGTTACGTCGATTTCAACGACGTCGCGGCCTTCGATGCGGCCTTTGATGCCGACGTCTGTGCCGTGCTGGTTGAGCCCATCCAGGGCGAGGGCGGAGTGATGCCGGCCGCCGCCGGCTTTCTGCAGCACCTGCGCCGTCGCTGCGATGAGACGGGCGCGCTGCTGATGCTGGACGAGATCCAGTGCGGCATGGGCCGCACGGGCCGCCTGTTCGCCTGCCATGTCGAGGGGGTCGAGCCGGACACCGTCAGCCTGGCCAAGTCCCTGGGCGGCGGGTTTCCGATCGGCGCGCTGCTGGTCGGCAAGCACGCCGCAGACAGCCTCGGCTTCGGTTCCCACGGCACCACTTTCGGCGGCAACCCGCTGGCGGCGGCGGTGGCGCGCGTGGCCCTGGCAAAGCTGAGCTCGCTCGAGCTGCTGGCCAATGTCGAGGCGCGCGGCGCCCAGCTGGTCGCGGGGCTTCACGACATCAACAGCCGACTCGGTGTCTTCAGCGGGGTGCGCGGGCGCGGGCTGATGCAGGGCGCGGTGCTGCTGGACACGCATGTGGCGCGCCCCCCCGAAATCCTCGACGCGGCGGCCGGCGAAGGTCTGCTGATCCTGTCGGCCGGCGTAGGCGTGCTGCGCTTCGTCCCCGCGCTCAACATCCGTGAGGATGAGCTCGCCGAAGGCCTGCAGCGGCTGGAGCGTGCGCTGCGGGCGGTGTTTGGCTGAAGCCGCGATTCCGCAGCGGGTGGGTCCCGCTCCGTCGCGCTCCCTCAACCGCCTTTTGCTTCCTTGAAGGCCTCGCGCGCTGCCGCCACGGTGGCCTCGATATCGGCCTTGCTGTGGGCGGCGGAAATGAAGCCCGCCTCGTAGGCAGACGGCGCGAAATACACGCCACGCTTGAGCAGGCCGTGGAAGAAGCGATTGAAGGCCGCGATATCGCAGGCCGTGGCCTGGGCAAAGCTCTCCACCTTTTGGTCGGTGAAGAACAGGCCGAACATGCCCGGCACGCGATTGGTGGTGACTGCAACGCCCGCGTCGCGGGCTGCGGCTTCGAGCCCATCGCAGAGCAGGTTGGTTTTGCGCATCAGGCCTTCGTGGAATCCCGGTGCCTGCAGCAGCTCCAGCGTGGCCAGGCCCGCTGCCATCGCCACCGGGTTGCCGGACAGGGTGCCCGCCTGGTAGATCGGGCCGGAGGGTGCGATCTGCGACATGATTTCGCGCCGCCCACCGTAGGCCCCGACCGGCATGCCGCCGCCGATGATCTTGCCGAAGGTGCTCAGGTCCGGGGTCACGGAATACAGCGCCTGCGCGCCGCCAAGGGCCACTCGGAAGCCGGTCATGACTTCATCGAAGATCAGCAGCGCGCCGTACTTCGTGCACAGATCCCGAAGATGCTGCAGATAGCCCGGCTTGGGCAGGATGCAGTTCATGTTGCCGGCGATCGGCTCGATGATCAGGCCAGCGATTTCGCTGCCGCTTTGCTCGAACAGGGCAGTTGCCGCATCGAAGTCGTTGTAGGCCAGCGTCAGGGTGAGGTCGGCCAGGCCGCTGGGCACCCCGGGCGAGGTCGGCACGCCGAAGGTCAACATTCCTGACCCTGCCTTGACCAGAAAGGCATCGCCATGGCCGTGGTAGCAGCCTTCGAACTTCACCAACCGCGAGCGTCCCGTGTAGCCGCGCGCCAGCCGGATGGCCGACATGGTGGCCTCGGTGCCCGAGTTGACCATGCGGCTCATTTCCATGGAAGGCACCAGTCGCGCCACGGTTTCGGCCATGGTCACCTCCAGCGGATTCGGCACGCCGAAGCTGAGACCGCTGGCAGCCGTGCGGGTCACCGCTTCCAACACCTTGGGATGCGCATGGCCGGCGATCATCGGACCCCAGCTGCCGATATAGTCGATGTAGCGCTGATCCTCGACGTCCCAGAGGTAGGCACCCTCGGCGCGGTTGGCGAAGAAAGGTTCGCCGCCGACCGAGCGGAACGCGCGTACGGGAGAGTTCACGCCTCCCGGCATCAGGTCCTGAGCGCGCGTGAAAAGTTCATGGTTGGTGCTCATGCGGATCATCCTTGGAACTCGGGAAACGCCACGCGCAGCTCGCGCACGGCGGCGGCCGGGTCGGCCGATTCATAAACATGGCTGATGACGGCCAAAAGGTCGGCGCCGGCAGCAACAAGCGCCGGCGCCTGCGCTGGAGTGATCCCGCCGATGGCGACCCTGGGCAGTCCCAGTTGCGCAGCTTCCGTCAAGAGAAGCGGATCGGCCCGTGCCGCGGCGGGCTTGGTCGGCGATGGGCCAAAGGTGCCAAACGCGACATAGCTTGCGCCTTGAGCCTTCGCCTCGTGCGCGTTCTCGATGCTCGCGTAGCAGGAAGCGCCAAGCACGGCATGCGAACCAAGACGGTGTCGCGCCTCCGAAAGGCTGCCGTCCTTGCTTCCCAGGTGCACCCCGGCTGCGCCGATTGCGAGCGCGAGAGGGACATCATCGTTGATGATCAGAGGTACGTGATGGCGGCGACAGGCTTGCAGCAAGGCCTCGGCCTGATACCGGCGCAGGTCTTGGTCGGGGGACTTGCTGCGGTATTGCAGCAGCGCCAAGCCAGCAGCCAACGCCGCCTCGCTCTGGTCGAGCAGGCGTGTGGTGTCGCGGGTATTGGGAGTGATCAGGTAGACGCCGCGCAGGGCCATGAAGGGCGTTGCTGTTCGCCTAGGGGCAAGCGTGGAAGAATACCAGCCCTCAGCAAGCAGCCCGGAAATCGAATGAGCTCTGTCAATCCTCACCCCGCCGGAACCCGCCACTGGATGTGCGTCGTGTGCGGTTTCATCTACAGCGAAGCGGTCGGGCTACCCGAGGATGGCATCCCGGCTGGCACCGCGTGGGAGGACATCCCTGAGACATGGCTCTGCCCCGATTGCGGCGTGACGAAGGCCGACTTCGAGATGGTCGAAATCGAAGGCTGAACGAGCAGCGTCGAGCGCAAGCTGCTCAGGGAGCTCCCACGATCGGGACGCCCGCGGAGAACACCAGCTCATCGCCTACTTGCGCCCCGATCTCGCGCGCTCTCCCGGAGTTCAGCTCGAGCACATACTGAGCCGCGCCACGGCTGGGGTAAACGGGACAACTGACGCTGCGGCAGGGGGGCACCTCACGCGCTACCGACACCAGGCGTCGGTCGGCGTCGAAGTAGAGGATGTCGAGGGGTATCAGGGTGTTCTTCATCCAAAACGCAAGCGGCTCCTGGCGAGGGAAGACGAACAGCATGCCTTGGTCTTTCGCGAGCGACTCGCGGTGCATCAACCCGAGCTGCCGGGCGGGCTCGTCTGCAGCAAGCTCAACATGGAAGCGGTGTCCGCGCAGCTCGACCCAATGCTCTGGTTGAGCGCGGCAGGCGCTGACCGCTAGCGCCAGAAGCAAGCTCAGCAGGACTGATGATCGGGTCATGGGGTGTGCCTCGCCGGATGCGGAAGCGCGTAACGTTAACGGATCCGCGGGGGGTGTGGCTCGACGGCAACTTTCTTCCAGCATCCCTCTTTACAACTTTGAAAAGCGGCATATACTGTTCGGCTCCCACGGACGAGACGGCTGGCGCAGCGGATCGTTGGAAGGCGGAAAGAAGTTTCGGTTGAGGTGTTGACGGAAGCGGAATCTGCTGTAAGATGGTGGGCTCCCTCGGGCGAGACGCTCGGCAGGCCGGAAGGCTGGGGAACAGATCTTTGACAGTGTGCGCAGGAAATTTGTGCGGACGCCCGCGGGTGGAGTGATTAGTCCATCTGTGAGTGTCAACCAAGAGTCAGCAATGAACGCTTGGGACAGGCACTTCAGCTCAAAGCTTCAAGGCCTTCGGGTCTGCAAGATTTAACTGAAGAGTTTGATCCTGGCTCAGATTGAACGCTGGCGGCATGCCTAACACATGCAAGTCGAACGGCAGCGCGGGGGCAACCCTGGCGGCGAGTGGCGGACGGGTGAGGAATGCATAGGAATCTGCCCGGTTGTGGGGGATAACGTAGGGAAACTTACGCTAATACCGCATACGACCTT
>JAKOMQ010000005.1 GCA_022241605.1 Aquimonas sp.
CAGCAGGAGGGCATCGAAACGGCGCACATCGACCCCGGCAAGCCTTGGCAGAATGGCACCGCGGAGAGCTTGAACGGCAAGTTCCGCGACGAGTGCCTGAGCATGGAGTGGTTCCGGAGCCGGGCCGAGGCGCGGGTGATCATCGAGAGCTGGCGCCGCCACTACAACGAAGATCGCCCCCACTCGAGCCTCGGCTACCGGACSCCGAAGCAGTTCAAGGACGAACAGAAGCAGAAGAACGAAGCATCAACCCACCGAGCCTCCCTCAACTAATCGGTGGTCCTGAAAAAGCCGGCAGGTCAGATCGGCGCGGAACTGACGGTTGACCTTGTCCTGCGGGCACGGTTGGGCCATGTCACTGACCGTGGTGCACGTGCCCTTGCCGCGGACGACGCCGGCAAGGCCGAGTCGGCGCATCAGTCGCTCGACCGTGCAGCGCGCCACCCGATAGCCCTCGCGCACCCGCTGGCGCCAGACCTTGCGCGCGCCATACACGCCGAAGTTCTCCTCCCAGATACGACGGATCTCCGCGCACAGCACGTCATCTCGCCGCGACCGGTTCGATCTCAGATCCGAGTCGGCACGCTTGGCGCGGTGGTCGTAGTAGGTCGACGGAACGATCTCCAGCAGCCGGCAGATCGGCTCGACTCCGTACGCGTCGCGGTGTTCGTCGATGAACGCCGTCATGGCTTGAACCGGCGGTCGAGCTCCGCCTGGGCAAAATACGCGCTTGCCTTGCGCAGGATCTCGTTCGCCTGCCTCAGCTCGCGATTCTCCCGCTCCAGTTGCTGATCCGCACGGCCTCTTCGGTCGTCGTTCCGCGCCGTTTGCCGGCATCGCGCTCAGACTGTCGAACACAGCGCCGCAGCGTCTCGGCCGTGCATCCGATCGTGGCCGCCACCGAACTGATCGCCGCCCATTGGGAGCTGTGCTCGTTCTGGTGCTCAAGCACCAGACGAACCGCCCGCTCGCGTGTCTCGGGGGAGTAGTTTTCCGACTTTCTCGTCGCTCGATCCTCTGAAAGGAAGGAGCCTTCGGAAAAGCCGGGGCGGTTCAACGCATCAGCATCCAGAGCTGTGCGGAAATCGACGCGCGGTGTGGCGCACGCCTTCAGTCGGCGCCAGGGCCCTGCCGCTGCAGGGTCTCCACCACGGCCTGCGCAGACCTTACAGCCGACTCCAGCAGCGGCACGCCTTCGTGGGCCCAGGATCCGCAGTAGAACAGGCGGCGGTCGGGCTGCGCGTGCCAGGATCGCAGCTGTTTGAGGATGCCGTCGTTGGCGCTGTCCACCACGGCGCGCTGCATGGGCAGCCGCGCCAGAACCGTGTCGGCCTTCGGCTCGAACCTCGGATTCCAGGTCTGGAAGACGGGGCGCTTGCCTGCGAGCGTGGGCTCCACGGCATTGACCCAGACGCTGAAGGTGGAGTGCCGAAGCGCTGCATCCATCTGGAAGTTCAGCGCTGTCCAGTCGCGGCGATCCTCCGGCATGAAGCGCTCATCGCGGTGTATCCACAGCTCGCCGCGCGCGTAGCCGATTCCCTGCAGCCTTTGCCGCTCTTCGCCGAACTGCGCGGAATCCAGAAAGTCCAGCTGATTGGCCTGGGTAGCGACAATCACCCGATCGAAGCGGCCACCCTCTCCGCGCGCATTGCGCACCTCCATCGCCTCTGCGATTTCGCGCACCTGGGTGACGCGGCTGCCGAGATGGCTGGGAATGCCCTGCGCGAGCGCACCGGCGAGTGCCGCAGTGCCGCCGCGCAGTCGCATGGCGTCGCCGGTGTGCAGAATGCCGTGCAGCAGGGACAGCAGCTGCCCGGCAGGCCAGGCGAGCACATGCTCCTCGTCGCAGGTGCAGATCGTGAGCAGGATGGGCAGGATCAGGCCACGCCAGAACAGCTGATCGAAGCGCTCCGTGCGCAGGGCCTCGCCCAGGCTGATCTCACTGGGCGCCGCCTGCAGCCGGCGCGTGAAGTCTGCCAGCCAGGCGAGGCCAACCGCCAAGCGCAGCGTGCGCATGCCCAGATAGCGCCATGAGCCGACCAGCGGCCAACCGGTGACCGGCATCCGGCTGCTGCGGAACCAGGTGCTGCGGTCGACCCAGCTGCAGGAGGTGTAGACATCAACGGCAAACGTCTCGACCCCGAGCCGCTGCGCCAAAGCCAGGGTGTTCTGCCAGGAGTTGTGGCTCATCACCCGCAGCGGAGCGTCCACGATGCCACCTTCCACGCTCAGGCCGTGGGCCGCCATGCCCAGGGCTGGCAAGCCATCGAACAGGGTCACCCGGTAGCCCGCCTCGCGGCATGCATGCGCCGCGGCCAGGCCTGCGATGCCGGTGCCGATGACGGCCACCGAGGTGTTGGAGGCCGATCGCGAGCGCGTCACGAGCTTGAGCTGCCGAGGATGTGCATGGACTCACGATAGTCGATGCCTGCGCACAAAGGGCGGACAAGCGGCAGGAAGTGCGCCAGGCAGCGCCGGGAAACCGGGCGAATCGGACCTCGGCCACGCCCGCCGGCGGCCTTGTCCATGAAAATGCACGGGTGAACGCCCGCCATCGATTGACGGCTGTGGGGCAACGCCCAGCCAGCCCGCCCAGCCAGCCCGCCCAGCCAGCACGCCTGTGCACCTGCGCTTGCCTGTGCGTGAGACGGTGCGGGCCCGCAGCCGGCAGCCGACTCGCAGAGGCAGTTGCGGCCGTGATGCAACAAACGGCTGGCGCCGGCGCTCTGCCAAGATGCAGGCCCGCAGGGCGCAGCAATCAATCTTTGGCAGATCACCTCTACGGGTTGATCATCACAGCGTCTGCGCCACACTCTCCGACCCTTGGACCCTGATTCCGCCATGCCCCAAGCCCGCAACCGCCGCCCTCTGATCATCCTCGCCCTGCTCGCCGCGGTGGCCTTCGCGCTCTGGGCCACCGGCGCGCATGAATGGCTGAGTCTGGAGCTTCTGCAGCGGCAGGTGGATGCGCTGCAGGCGCAGGTAGCGGCGCGGCCGTGGCAGGCGGCGGCGCTGTTCTTCTTCGGCTATGTGCTGGTGACGGCGCTGTCGATCCCGGGTGCAGCGGTGATGACGCTGGCCGCAGGCGCCCTGTTCGGGCTGGTGACGGGCGTGGTGCTGGTGTCTTTCGCCAGCACGCTGGGCGCCACGCTGGCCTTCCTGGTGGCGCGCTTCGGCTTTCGCGACGCGCTGCGGGCGCGCTTCGGCGAGCGCCTTCGCGACATCGATGCCGGCATCGCCCGCGACGGCGCCTTCTATCTGCTCACCCTGCGGCTGGTGCCGGCGTTTCCGTTCTTCCTCATCAACCTGCTGTCGGGGCTGACCTCGCTGCCCGTGCGCACCTACTACTGGGTCAGCCAGCTCGGCATGCTGCCAGCCACCATCGTCTACGTGCTGGCCGGCACCCAGCTGGCGCAGGTGCGCTCGCTGGGCGATGTGCTCTCGCCCGGCCTGCTCGGCGCGCTGGTGGCGCTGGGCGTGCTGCCGCTGCTGCTGAAGGCGCTGCTGGGGTGGCTGAAGGCGCGCCGCGTGTATGCCGGCCATCGCCGGCCCAAGCGTTTCGACTACAACCTGATCGCTATCGGCGCAGGTTCAGCGGGGCTGGTCACCAGCTACATCGGCGCTGCGGTCAAGGCCAAGATCGCTTTGGTCGAGAAGCACCGCATGGGCGGCGACTGCCTCAACACCGGCTGCGTGCCCTCGAAGGCCCTGATCCGCACCGCCCGGCTGCTGGCCGAAGCGCGCGAGGCGCAGAAGTACGGCCTGAACGCGCTGCACGCCGAGTTCGACTTCGCCACCGTGATGGAGCGCGTGCAGCAGGTCATCACCAAGATCGAGCCGCATGATTCGGTGGAGCGCTACACCGGGCTGGGCGTCGATGTGATCCAGGGCGAGGCGCGGCTGGTCAGCCCCTGGGAGGTCGAAGTCGATGGCCGCCGGATCAGCGCGCGCAGCCTCGTCATCGCCACCGGCGCACGCCCGCTGGTGCCGGGCATCCCGGGCCTGGACCGGATCGAGGCGCTGACCAGCGATACCGTCTGGGCACTGCGCGCGCTGCCGCAGCGCCTGCTGGTGCTGGGCGGCGGGCCGATCGGCTGTGAGCTGGCACAGTGCTTTGCGCGCTTTGGCGCGCAGGTGAGCCTGGTCGAGATGGCGCCGCGCCTGCTGCCGCGCGAGGACGCCGAAGTCGGTGCCATGGTCGCCGAGCGTCTGGCCGCCGACGGCGTGCAGGTCGCCAGCGGCCACCGCGCGGTGCGCTTCGAGCCTGCCGCCGACGGCAAGGGCGGCGAGCTGATCGCCGAAGCGAACGGCGCCGAAGTGCGCATCGCGTTCGACCGCGTGCTGCTGGCGCTGGGCCGCACGCCGAATACCGAAGGCTTCGGCCTGCAGGAGCTTGGTGTCCAACTCGGCCCGCGCGGCCATATCGCCGCCGACGGCCTGTTGCGCACCAACTTCCCCAACATCCTGGTGGCCGGCGACGTGGCCGGGCCCTACCAGTTCACCCATATGGCCGCCCACCAGGCCTGGTTTGCCGCGGTCAACGGCCTGCTGGCGCCGTTCTGGTCCTTCAAGGTGGACTACCGGGTGGTGCCCTGGGTCACCTTCACCGATCCCGAGGTGGCGCGGGTCGGGCTGTCCGAAGAGGACGCCGCAGCGCGCGGCATCGAGGTGCAGGTGACGCGCTACGGCATCGACGACCTCGACCGCGCCATCGCCGACAGCCACGACGAGGGCTTCGTCAAGGTGCTGACCGCGCCCGGCAGCGACCGCATCCTCGGCGCCTGCATCGTCGGCGCACACGCCGGCGAGCTGCTGCCGGAGTTCGTGCTGGCGATGAAGCACGGCCTGGGCCTGAACAAACTACTCGGCACCATCCACGTCTATCCGACCATGAACGAAGCCAACAAATACGCCGCCGGCGTCTGGAAGCGCGCCAATGCCCCGCAGGCCGCGCTGCGCTGGGCCGAGCGCTTCTTCGCCTGGCGACGCGGTTGAGCGCACCCCATCCACCATCCCCGGAATTCCCTTCATGAGCACCACCGCCAGCCACGACGACGTCCGCCACTACTACGGCGAGGTGCTGCGCAGCAGCGCCGATCTGAAGACTGGCGCCTGCTGCCCCACTGAAGCCATGCCCAGCCACCTGCGGCCGCTGCTGGCCGACCTGCACCCGGAGGTGCTTGAGCGCTTCTACGGCTGCGGCTCGCCGCTGCCGCCGGCGCTGGAGGGCTGCACGGTGCTCGACCTCGGCTGCGGCAGCGGCCGCGATGCCTACCTGCTGTCGCGCCTGGTCGGGCCCAGCGGGCGCGTGATCGGCATCGACATGACCCCGGAGCAGCTGGCGGTGGCGCAGCGTCACCGCGGCTGGCATGCGCAGCGCTACGGGCACGCCGAGAGCAACGTGGAGTTCCACGAGGGAATGATCGAAGACCTGGCAAGCGTCGGCATCGCCGACGCCAGCATCGACGTGGTGGTGTCAAACTGCGTGCTCAACCTGGCGCCCGACAAGGCGCAGGTGTTCGCCGAGATCTTCCGGGTGCTCAAGCCCGGCGGCGAGCTGTACTTCTCCGACGTGTTCGCCGACCGCCGCATCCCCGCGGCGCTGCGCCACGATCCCGTGCTGCTGGGCGAGTGCCTCGGCGGCGCGCTCTACACCGAGGATTTCCGGCGTCTGATGCAGGCCACCGGCTGCGCCGATGCGCGCGTGCTGAGCCGCTCGCCGATCCCGCTGCTGGATCCGCAGATCGAAGCCAAGATCGGCTTCGTGCGCTTCGAGTCAATCACCGTGCGCGCCTTCAAGCTGACTCTGGAGGACCGCTGCGAGGACTACGGCCAGCTCGCCACCTACCGCGGCAGCCTGCCGGAGGCGCCGCATGCCTTCGATCTGGACGATCACCATCGCTTCGAAACCGGCCGTCCGCTGCGCGTTTGCGGCAACACCTTCGACATGCTCGCGAACTCGCGCTATGCCCCACATTTCGCGCTGATTGGCGAGCGCAGCCGCCACTTCGGGCTGTTCGACTGCGCGCCGGCGGCGGTCACCCCCGGCGGCGGTGCCGCTGCGGCCTGCTGCTGATCCGTGGCGGCTCCCCTGCTCAGCATCCTGGTGCCGGCAGGCCCCGGCGATCGCAGCTGGCTGGCGCTGTGGCCGCAGCTGCCCGAAGCGGACTGCGTCGAACGTCTGCTGGTGCTGGCCGAAGGCGATGCCGCGGCTCCCCAACCGAAGGCTGCGAAGGTGCTGCACGCCCCGGCCGGACGCGCGCGCCAGCTCAATGCCGGGCTGGCAGCAGCGAGCGGCAACGTGGTGTGGATGCTGCACGCGGACTCGCGGCTGAGCTCCGACACCGTTGCATCCGCGCTGGAAGCGGCCTCGCTGCTCCATCGCAGCGGCGCACGCGCGCTGGGCTGGTTTCCGCTGGCCTTCCACGACGGTCCGCCGCAGATGGCGCTGAACGCGCTCGGCGCCAACCTGCGCAGCCAGCTGTTTGGTATGCCGTACGGCGATCAAGGCCTGCTGGCGCCGCGTCAGGTGTTGGCTGATCTCGGTGGCTTCGACGAAACGCTGGGCCGAGGCGAGGATCACGCCCTGGTCTGGCAGGCCCACCGCGCCGGCCTGACGCTGATGCGCCTGCGCGGCTGCGTGTCCACCAGCGCGCGGCGCTATGTCGAGCGCGGCTGGTGGCGCACAAGCGCCGAGCATCTGCGCCTGAGCTGGCAGCAGCGACGCGTGTTCTCGCGGGCGTCGACGCCGTGAGCGTCGGCCTGGCCCTGTTCGTGAAATCGCCCGGCCGCTCGCCGGTCAAGTCGCGGCTGTGGCCCCTGCTGGGTCGCAGCGAGGCCGAGGCCCTGTATCTGGACTGCGTCGAATCCGTGCACGAAGCCGTGCAGCCGCTGCAGGACGAGGGCCTGCTGCAGGCCTATTGGGCGGTGGCCGAAGCCGAGCGCGACGGTGCCCCGTTCGCGCCGTGGACCACCCTGCCGGTGCTGATGCAGGGCGAAGGCGCACTCGGCCTGCGTATGGCGCGGGTCTATAACGCCCTGCTCCTGCGGCACGAGGCCGCCGTGCTGATCGGCACCGACCTCCCGCAGCTGCGCAGCCTGCAGCTGCGTCAGGCCCTGCAGGTGCTGTTCGGCGGCGGCTTCGATCTGACCCTGGGCCCCAGCGAGGACGGCGGCTTCTGGCTGGTCGGCGGCCGCACCCGACTGCCGCTGGAGATCTGGACCGCCCCGCGCTACAGCACGCCGCAGGCGCTTGCGGATTTCCGAGGTGGCCTGCCCACGAACCTGCGCGTGGCGACCGTCGAACGGCTCTGCGATCTCGACGAGCCCGCCGACGTGGAGACAGTCGCCGGGGCGATGCGCCTGCTGCCGGAGCTTTCGCCCGCGCAGCAGCGGGTCAGCCGGCGGCTGGATGCGGCCTTGGGTTCGGGTTCGGGGTGAACGCGGCGCGCGCTTGTCAGTCTTCAGAAATCCAGGCCAGCGGGTTGCAGACGAGGACTGCAGCGGCTGGGGTCAGGCGCGGGACTTGATCAATTGCTATATTTGTATAGCACTTTTTGAACCGGAGTTTCTCCCATGCTTGCCATCCGACTGCCGCCCGAAGTGGAAGCGCGCCTCGAAGCCCTGGCGAAGGCCACGGGTCGCACCAAGACCTACTACGCCCGTGAGGCCATTCTGGAGCATCTGGACGACCTCGAAGATGTGTACCTGGCTGAGCAGAGACTGGTCGACATACGGGCGGGCAGGACCAAGACCATTCCGCTCGAGAACGTGATGAAACGCTATGGCTTGGAGGATTGAGTTTGACGCACTCGCCGAGCGCGAACTCGACCGCATCGATCCCCAGAATGCGCGAAGGATCCTTGCGTTCCTGCATGGCCGCCTGGCCCGACTCGAAGATCCTCGCAGCCTCGGCGAAGCACTCAAGGGCCCCAAGCTCGACACTTTCTGGAAGTACCGCGTAGGCAACTACCGCATCATCAGCCGCATCGAAGACGGTGCCGTGCTGATCCTCGTGGTGCGTATCGGCAACCGCAAAGACGTCTATCGCAGGTGATCCGGCAGGCTCAATAGACAGCCGCCACAGCGCTTACGCCCGCTCCAAACCCGCGAACCCACGCATCAGATCGTCCTTTATGTCCTGCATGTGCTCCAGCCCGACCGCCACGCGGATCAGGCCCTGGCCGATGCCGGCGGCCTGGCGCTGTTCTTCCGCGAGCTTGCCGTGCGAGGTGCTGGCCGGGTGCGCGCACAGGGTCTTGGTGTCGCCGAGGTTGGTGCACAGCGAGAGCACCCGCAGGCTGTCGAGCACATGGAAGGCGCGCGCGCGGGCCTGCTCGGCGCTGCTCGCCTTGACGTCGAAGGCCAGCACCGCGCCGCCGACCCCGCCCATCTGGCGCATGGCCAGTGCGTGCTGCGGATGGCTGGGCAGGCCGGGGTAGTGCACGCGGGCCACGGCGGGGTGCGCCTCCAGCCACTGCGCCAGCGCCAGCGCCTGGGCGCTCTGCGCGTGCATGCGCAGGCCCAGTGTTTCCAGGCCCTTCAGCACCACCCAGGCGTTGAACGGCGACAGCACCATGCCGGCGTTCTTCTGCACCGGCAGCAGCTGGGCTGTGATCATCTGCCTGGGCGCGCAGATCGCACCGGCCATCACCCGGCCCTGCCCGTCCAGGTACTTGGTGCCGGAGTGGATGACGATGTCGGCGCCGTACTCGATCGGCCGCTGCAGCGCAGGCGTGGCGAAGCAGTTGTCGACCGCCAGCCATGCGCCCGCATCTTGCGCGAGCCCGGCCAGCGCGGCCATGTCGCAGACCTCGGTCAGCGGGTTGGTCGGCGTCTCCGCGAACAGCAGCCGGGTCTGCGGGCGGATCGCCGCCTTCCAGGCCGCCAGATCCGCCTGCGGCACCGTGGTGGACGTCACCCCGAAGCGCGCGAACTCCGAACCGATCAGCTTGAGCGTGGATCCGAACACCGACTGCGAGAACAGCACGTGGTCGCCGGCCTTCAGCAGGCCGAAACACATCAGCATGATCGCTGACATGCCCGACGCGGTGGCCAGACAGGCCTCGGTGCCCTCCATGGCGGCCAGACGCTGCTCCAGGCTGCTGACCGTCGGATTGCCGGTGCGGCCGTAGGTGTAGCCCTCCTCCTCACCGGCGAAACGCCGCGCCGAAGCCTCGGCGCTGGGCTGCACGTAGCCGCTGGTCAGGTAGAGCGCCTCGGAGTTCTCGCCGTACGGGCTGCGCGGCACGGCCGCGCGCACCGCCAGCGTGTCGGGGTGCAGGCCGGGGGGCAATTCGTGATTCATCGGGACCAAACTCCTGCAGGAGGGCGATCAGCCAGGCACAAGGCCGCGGCTGCGAATACCCGGGCACGGTAGACGCAAGCACGAACAGCCGCCAGCGCGTGACGAGCTGACGGCCGGCAAGTCGAAAGCCAGCCAGGAATCCATGCCGCGGCAATCAGGTCCCGCGCGTAGACGTCTTGCGGCCGAGACCGCGAAAACCGCCTTGACGCCGCTCGCGCCATACTTGCCGCCATGAATCCCGACCTGCTCCGCCTGTCCGCCGTGCTCGGCCTCCTCGCCCTGCTGCTGATCCTGCAGTGGCGCTTCGGCTACCGGCGCGACATGCAGCTGCGCGCGATGCTGGACAACCTGCTGCTGGCGCTGGCCGGAAGCGGCCTGCTGCGCCTGCTGGTGCCGCTGGGCACGGTGGGCGCGGCGCTGTGGGCGCAGTCGCAGGGGCTCGGCCTGTTCCCCGCGATCGGGCTCGACGGCCTCGCCGCGGTGCTGACCACCCTGCTGCTGATGGACGCCGCGATCTGGGCCCAGCACGTCGCCGCGCACCGCTGGGCGTGGTTCTGGCGCCTGCATCGCGTACACCACTGCGCGACCCGCTTCGAGACCACGCTTGGCCTGCGCTTCCACCCGCTGGAGATCGCGGTCTCATTGGTGTGGAAGGTGGCGCTGGTGCTCGCGCTGGGCCTGCCGGCCGCCGGCATCGCGCTGTATGAGGTGCTGCTGGCGCTGGCGGCGCTGTGGACCCATGCCGACCTGGCCCTGCCGCCACGCATCGAACGCGCCGTCAGCTCGGTGCTGGTCACGCCGACCTGGCACCGCGTGCACCACTCGCCCGAGCGCGAATGCACCGACAGCCACTACGGCAACCTGCTGACCCTGTGGGATCGGCTGGCCAACACCCGCCCTGCCCGGCTGCCGGCCGACCCGCAGCACATGGCGATTGGGCTGGAGTATCAGCGCGAAGACAGCGAGCAACACGTCTGGCGCCTGCTTACCAACCCCTTCCGGAGCGCGCCGACGCCCGCCCAGCACGAGGAAACCCGCACCGATGCGTGACACCTGGCCGAAGCTCAAGGAGATTCCCTTCCCCGCGCTGCGTCGCGGCCGGCTCGAAACCCTGCAGCTCAACCTGGGCTATCGCTGCAACCTGAGCTGCGTGCACTGCCACGTGGCCGCAGGCCCGCGCCGTACCGAAACCATGGCGCGCGAGACCATGCAGACCGCACTGGCCGTGGCCGAGCGCTTCGGTGTACGCATGCTCGATCTCACCGGCGGCTCGCCGGAGATGAACCCGGACTTCCGCTGGCTGGTCAGCGAGGCCCGCGCGCGCGGCCTGCAGGTGATGGACCGGCTCAACCCGACCATCATGGAAGAGCCCGGCTACGACTGGGTCGGTGATTTCCTCGCCGGGCATAGCGTCGAGGTGGTCGCCTCCCTGCCCTGCTACAGCCAGAAGAACGTCGACGAGCAGCGCGGCGACGGCGTGTTCGAGTCCTCCATCCGCGCCCTGCAGGTGCTGAACCGGCTGGGCTATGGCCAGCCCGGAAGCGGGCTCACGCTCAACCTTGTGTACAACCCCAGCGGCGCGTTCCTGCCGCCGCCGCAGGAGGCGCTGGAGAGCGACTACAAGCGCCTGCTGGAAGACAACTTCGGCCTCGTGTTCAACCAGCTCTACGCGCTCGCAAACATGCCGATCCAGCGCTTCGGCTCCTGGCTGCAGTCGAAGGGCCAGTTCGACACCTACATGGCCACCCTGCAGGCCGCCCATCGCGACGAGAACCTGGCCGGCGTGATGTGTCGCAGCCTGCTGAGCGTGGACTACAACGGCGAGCTGTTCGACTGCGACTTCAACCAGATGCTGCGCCTGCCGCTTGGCGGCGGCGGCCGCCCGCGCCACCTCGATGAGCTGCTGGAAGGCGAGCTGCCCGCGGAGATCGCCGTCGCCGGGCACTGCTTTGGCTGCACCGCCGGGCAGGGCTCGAGCTGCGGGGGGGCGCTGGGCTGAGAGCATGTGAGAACCATGTGCCTGCTGCTGCCGCCGTTGGACACCGTTGGACGCCTTCGCCAAGGCGTCTGGGTTTTTTCACACGCCCTGAGACCACGGATTAGCGTTCGGTCTCACCGCCGCCACCCGAGCGCCGCAGCGGGCTGAGCGCCATCCCGCCCGCCAGCGCCACCAACAGCACCAGCACGCCCCACAGCGGGCAAGTGCTCCCATTGCGCGGCCGGCGGCATTGCTCCCGCGAGCGCCGCAGCCTCGCCTTGCCTGGGTGGCTCTGGCATCATTGCGCGCCCGGTCTTGATCCGGCCCAAGTGACTGAATCACCGCGGGAATCGCAGCGCCTTGCGCGACCACTCATGACGCCATCCGGCAATCCCATTCTCGCCGGCGCCCGCCGCCGCACGGCCTCAGCTCCCTTTTCGGCCCCGTCGCGCGTGCCTGTTGCGCTCGCGCTGACCCTGTCTGCGACCTCGCCGCGGCGGCTGCAGCCCGGCTGGGTGTCGAAGGCCTAGAGCGCCGGCTCCGGGATGCAGTTCGACTCGCTGACCTTCCTGGTCTTCTTCGCCCTGGTGCTCGGCAGCTTTGCCCTGCTGCCGACCTGGCGCGCGCAGAAGCAGCTGCTGCTGTGGGCAAGCTATCTCTTTTACGCGGCGTGGAACCCGCCCTTCGTGCTGCTGCTGATCGCTTCCAGCAGCTTCGACTGGTGGCTGGCGCAAAAGCTGCCGGGGATCGAGAACCGGGCGCGGCGGCGCCTGCTGCTCGGCTTCATCCTCGGCACCCACCTGCTGGTGCTGGGCTATTTCAAGTACAGCGCCTTCATGCTGGAGAACCTCGCCGCGCTGCTTGCGCTGGGCGGCGTGGCTTACCAGCCGCCGCCGATGAGCATCGTGCTGCCGGTGGGCATCTCCTTCTACACCTTCCACTCGCTGTCGTACTGTTTCGACGTCTACCGAGGGCGGATCACGCCGACCCGGTCATGGCTCGACTACTCGCTGTATGTCGCCTTCTTTCCCCAGCTGGTGGCGGGGCCGATCGTGCGCTGGACCCAGATGGGGCACCAGATCGAAAGCCCGCGCCATCTCAGCTCGCAGGGCCTGGGGCTGGGCCTGGCCCTGCTCTGCCTCGGACTGTTCCAGAAGGTGGTGCTGGCCGACGCGGTGTTCGCCCCGGTGGCCAATGCGGTGTTCGACGCCGAATCGGCGGTGGGCACACGCGACGCATGGCTCGGCATGCTGGCCTTCAGCGGGCAGATCTTCTGCGACTTCGCGGGTTACTCCACTTGTGCATTGGGTGCCGCGCTGGCGCTCGGCTTCGTTCTGCCGGTGAATTTCCGCAATCCGTATGCGGCGATCGGGTTTTCGGATTTCTGGCGGCGCTGGCATATCTCGCTGTCGAGCTGGCTGCGCGATTACCTGTACATCTCACTCGGCGGCAATCGGGTGTCGCTGATGCGCCGGCACGGCAATCTGATGGCCACCATGCTGATCGGCGGGCTCTGGCACGGCGCGTCCTGGAACTTCGTCGCCTGGGGCGGCCTGCACGGCGCCTATCTGGTTCTGGAGCACGGCCTGCGGCAGCGTCTTGGCCTGGGCCGCGATCCAGCCGCCTACCCGCTCTGGCTGAAGCTGGCCTACGGTGGCTTGACCCTGCTCGGCGTGATGTACGCGTGGATCTGGTTCCGCAGCCGCAGCTTCACCCAGGGCTGGGAGCTGAGCCTGGCCTTGGGCGGCGGCGGGCCTGCAGGCCCCAGCCTGGTGGCGGGATTCGATACGCTTCTTGCACTCGCCACGTTCGCGCTGCTGCTGGCTGTGCACGCCCGCTGGCGCGAGGTGGATGCACGCGACTGGCTGGCGCGCCTGCCCACGGTCCCCCTGGCCCTGCTGCTGGCCTTCATGCTGACCCTCATACTGCTCTCGCCCGGTGATGGACAAGCCTTCATCTACTTCCAGTTCTGATTCGCCCGCACTCGGGCCGGCCTGGGGCGGCGCGTGGCTGCTCGCCGTGCTGCTGTGCGCAGGGCTGATGTTTGCGCTGGACAGCCACTGGCGCGCGCGCGGTCATCAGGCGCACCCGGTGGACTCGATGGCGCTGTGGGCGATGCAGCGCGAGCGTGCCTATCAGAGTGAGCCCGAAGCCCTGCTGCTGCTGGGTGCCTCGCGCATCCAGGCCGCCATTGACCTCAAGCACCTGCGCGGACTGGCGCCGGAGTACCGCCCGCTGATGCTGGCGGTGAACGGCAGCTACCCCATGGCGGTACTGCGCGACTTGGCGGAAGACGAGCATTTCCGAGGTGTGGTGGTGGTGGACATCGAGGCCAATGGCCTGCTGCAGATGTTCTTCGACCTGCAGCAGCCGCAGGTGGACTACTATCGGCGCGGCTACACCCCGAGCTGGCGCCTGCATCGGGTGGCGCTGACCCGGCTGCAGCGCAGCACCGTGCTCGCCGACCCGCGCTTCTCGGCGGTCGCCACCCTGCGCCATCTCTGGCAGGGCACGGAGCCCTTCCTGAACTACGCGCACTTTCGCGCCGACCGCGGCACCGAGATCGATTTCCAGAAAACCGACAGCGCGGCCGTGCGCGAGCACTTCCGTCGTGGCATCGAGGAGACCGTCGCCGCGTGGCAGGGCGTACGTCCCGATCCGCAGACCTGGCTGCAGGAGCTGGCCCCGGTGTTCGAGTGGGCGCAGCGCATCGAGGATCGCGGCGGCCGGGTGATCTTCTACCAGAGCCCGCTTGGCGGAGGCCATGTGGAAGTGTGGGACCGGGTGTACCCACCGGCTGACTACTGGGACCGGTTCGTCGCGACCAGTCCGTTCCCAGTGGTGGACGGGCGCAGCATCGAGCGACTGGCGAGCTTCGAGCTGCCGGACGAGTCGCATCTGGACTACCGCGACAAGGTCGCTTTCACCGAGGCCTGGTGGGCGGAGCTGCGCGCACGCGGGCTTCCGCGCTGAGGGTTAGAGCCACACTCGACTCCGCCCAAACGCTGCCCGCAGCAGGCGGCGCATCCGTAGCCGCTCGGAGCGCGTGAAAAAAGCCCAGACTCCCTGGCGAGGGCGTCGCTGGGCATTCCTGGCAAAGCGCGGTGCGTGAATTCAAGGGCGCTGGGTGAACCCAATGACCGCGCAATTCGCGTAGCGCGCTGCCGCCACGGGCATCCAGCGGCGGCCGCAGTAGACGGATGGTTCTGTCACAGGCGCTCAGGGTTGCTGTCCCGCCCCGGAAGCGCGCCGCAGCAGGCTGAGCGCCATCCCGCCGACCAGCGCCGCCGCCAGCACCAGCACGCCCCACAGCAGCCACGCGGTCCAGTTTCGCGGCTCGGCAGCGGGTCTCAGTGCGGCGTCGCCAGCGCGCGGGCTGCGCAGGCCGGGCACGGCGGCGGCCGGCTGCCAGTCAGGGCCATGGCGGCTGTGCTGGGCAGCCAGCAGGGTCTGCACGGGGGCCTCGCTGCGGCGAGCCTGAGCGCTGCCGGCGACCAGCAGCCAAGGGCCCTGACCCTGCGCCAGGAACACCAGCGACTCGGGCCGGTAGCCAAGCTTGAGACCTGGACTGTCGCGGCTGGGCGCCTGCGCCACCAGCCGCCACTGGCGGTCGCGGATGCGGCTGGGCAGCGGGCGCTCGGCGGAGCGGACATGGCCGTCGGCATCGTCCAGCCGATACGCCACCGCGGGGGGCAGACGCGGCTGCCAGGGAGCACTGTCGCCGTCGCGGCTCTCCAGGCTCCACTGGCCGGCGCTATTGGCCGGCAGCAGCAGGTCGATGCGCTCCACCGGGTAGCGGCCGGGACTTTGAAACTGCAGATAGACGCGACCATCGGCCTCGCTGCGCTCCCCGGCCAGCTCCACCCATTCGAAGCGCGCCGGCTCCAGATTGGGTGCCAGCACGGCGACCACGCGCTCGGCCTCGATGCGATGGCGCGGGTCCAGCGGCTGCAGCCGCAGGTAGCGCGCGCCGGCGGCGGCGCCGGTGTCGATACGGCGCTGGACAATCCGATAGCCGGCATTGCTGGATTCAAGCAGCCGCCCCTCGCGTGCGGTCTGCCAGTTCTCCAGGTCGTCGCTGTAGTCCAGCCGGTAGCGTGCATCCAGCGGCGAGTCGCGCTCGGCCCAATGCAGCTCCAGCGCGAGAATGCGCGCCGGGGCGCTGCTGGCGTCCACCAGCAGGTCGGTCAAGGGCGGCAGCTCGGCGCCCGCCTCCAGCAGCTCGGTCTCCACCCGCTGCAGGCGGCGATCCGGGCCGGTCTCGGTGCGGATGCGCCAGCGCTGCGGCGAACCGGCGGGCGCGGAAGCCGGCAGCGCGAACCAAGGCAGCTCCAAGCGGGATTCCGCCTCGGCGCGCTGCGCGGACGGGCTCAGCAGCGCCGCCGGCACCGGCTGGCCGTCTGCGGCCAGCACGTCGATATCCGCCAGGCGCGCATCGACGGCGGCCTGGTAGTGCTCAGCCGACAGCTCAACGCGGAAGGCGCCGGCCTCCTCGCGCTCGAGGTTCAGCGGCCACTGCCAGGCGTAATCCGGCGTCGCGAGGGCGGGCTGGGCCGCACCCGAGAACAGGACGACGACTGCCGCAAGGACTCGGGTAGCATTCATACGGGTCTCTCCGGTGCGGGCGTCTCCGGCGCGGGGCCTGCGCGCGGCGGCGCCGGCGCGAAATAGCCGACCGCCGTGCACAGCAGGCCGTAGCCGATGAAGGAAGCGATCCCGAGCAGATCGCCCAAATGTTGGCGATCGACCAGGATCAGCTTGAGCAGCACGATGCCCATCAGCACCGCGCCGGCCTGCCACAGCCCGTGCAGCTGGCGACGCGAGCCGAGCAGCCAGCCGGCCACGCCCAACACGCTCCACACCAGGCTGAGGCTGGCCTGGGCCAGCGCCGAATCGAACAGGGCCGAGCCCTGCCAGGGCACGCCACCGAGTTGATGCACGCTGCGCAAGGTGATGACGGTGACCGTCACGAACGCGGCCATGCCGAGCAGCCAGGCCACGGCTGCGCGCGATTCCGCCGTCACTGCATCGGATCTCTGCAGGGCCAGCGCCAGCCCCAGGCAGGCCAGCAGGCTCAGCTCCAGCGGGTTCAGCAGCGGCAACCAAGGCAGCGGCGCTGCGCCGCCCGCACGGGTGATCAGCAGCAGCCAGATCGAACCGACAATAAACAGTGCGCCCTGCAGCGCCACCGGGCGCCACTCCGCGAAGCGATCCGCCAGCGGCCAGCCCAGCCAGAGCGGACGCCACAACACGCCGCCGGCCACCAGAAGCCAGGGCAGGCCCGTCGCCGCCAGCCGCCAGCCTTCGGCGAGCTCAGCGTGCACGGTCAGCCAGCGCAGCCACAGGCACAGCGCCAGCGGCCATGCCAGCAGCCATGCGCTGTGTGCCCAGGCCGCGATCGACCCCGGCTGCTCGCGCAGCTGGCGCAGGGCCACTGCGCCCAGCACCGCGAAGCCCAGCCACGCCAACAGCCCATACCCGGCGAAGGGATGCAGGTGGTCCACCGACTGCTGCAGGGCCAGCGGCAGCGCCGCCGCCACGCCTGCCGCCACGCTCCAGCCCAGCGCGGCCGCAGGCACCCGCCGCAGGGCCAGGGCCAACAGACCGAGGCTGAGCGCGATGAAGCCCAGCCAGGCATCGGCTTGGTCCTCGACCGGCACGAAGCGCTGGATCTCCAGCCCTGCCATCAGCCCCCACCACATCAGGCCCCACAGATACATGGCCAGTGCCGGCCCATCGCGCCCCGCGGCTCGCCAGCTCCAGGCGCTGGCAAAGCCGGCCAGCGCCAGCACCAGGGCGCCGATGAAGCCCGGGTTGGCAAGCGCCTGCTCCTGCGGATAGGCCAGGCTGGCGCCGAACAGATAGGCCAGCGCAGCCAGACCCTGCAGGCCGACGCCGGCCCACACCGACAGCCGCTGCTGCTGGCGCAGACCCAGCCAGATCAGGGCAGCACCCTCCAGTGCGAACACGCTGGCGGTGACGCGCGCAGAAAGGGCCAGCGGCACCGCCAGAGTGGCGAAACCCACCGCCAGCACCGCGTGTGCCTGCGCCAGCGGTCGATAGCGGGCATGGCGCAGCAGGCCCCAGCCCAGCGCCGCGTAGATCGCCGCGATACCGATGGCGGCAAACGCAAGCGGCAGGCGCTCGCCCTGCAGCAGCCCGGACAGAAGCAGGAAGCTGAAGAGCGGATTGCCGAACACCAGCGCGCCGTCCACCAGATCGCGCCGCTGCGCCGGCAGGCGCTTCGCGTAGAGAATCGGGATCAACAGATAGAACACGAAGAACAGCGCCAGGAACGGCAGGGTGCTGGCGAGCTTGTCGGGCTGGTAGTCCAGCACGCCCCAGTAGCTGCCGATGGCGTAGGTGAACACGAAACCGAGCACATTCAGGACCCGCCACGGCCGATACCAGGCGATGGCGAAGATGCCGGCGTTGAGCACCGCGTAGTACGAGAACAGCGCGACGTGATTACCGCCGCCGGTGCTCATCAGCAGCGGGGCCAGGAAGCCGGCCAGGATGCCCAGCACCGCCAGCGCGCGCGAGTGCTGCAGCACCGCCAGCACGCCGCTGGCCGCCACCAGCACCACGCTCAGCCCCAGCGCGGCCGTGGCCGGCAGCAGCGCATACAGGCGGAAGGCGGCGAACACGGTCATCAGCAGCAGGCCAATCGCCCCACCCTGCAGGCTCAGCGCAAAGGCCGGCCTGCGCTCGCGCTGGCGCCAGCCGAAGCCCAGCCCGGCCAGCGCGAACAGCGCGATGCCAGCCAGCCGCAGCTCGATCGGAAAGCGCATCCAGCCCTGGTCGGTGGCGTAGCGCAGCAGGGCCGCGACGCCGGCAAACAGCACCAGCATGCCGACCTTGACCGGCACATTGCCCTCGGTGAACCAGCGGCGCACGGCATCGATGGCGACCGTGATCGGATCGAAGCCGGGAGGCGCCGGTGGCGTTGGTGCGGCAGGCGTCGAGGGTACTGGCGCCGCAGGCGCGGAGGGCGCTGTCTCAGCCGGGGTGGGCAGCGGCGGCGGTCCGATGCTCGGGGCAGCAGGGGTCGCTGACGCCTGCGGGGCGTCCGAGCTGGATGGGCCCGCGGGCAGCTGCGCGGCAGTCTCGGACTGGGGCTGCATCGAACGCGCCTGCGCCAGCGGATCCTGTCCCTCCCCCGGCTGCGGCCCGGGCGCCCGGTCACGCCAGGCGACCTCCACACCGCGCTCGGCGCTGGGAGCAGCGCCGACACTCGCCGCAGCGGAGACCGCCGGCGCCGCCTCGGGCCTCGCCGCGCTGGCCTGTCCTGCCCTGAACTCCCGCTCCAGCGCCTCCACGCGCTGCCCGAGCGTGGACAGCTTGACCAGCGCCACGATCAACAGGATGGGTACTGCCAGCACGGCAAGCAGCAGCAGAACGATGAGTCCTTCCATGCACTCGGGCTCGCATCAAGCGCCGCGGATGCGGCGGCGTCACGGTACACCCGGGGCTGCCCCGCGTGAACACCGCGGCAACTTGCACGCCAACGGGGTGGAAACCCGCTGCCGCGGCGCTGCGACAGAGCACGGCCTGCGGCCGCGACGGAGCCCTGGGCGCCGGCATGATCGGAAACGCGCTCCCGCCGCGGTCAGGGCAAGGCCTCGAATCCGTTGCCGAACACGCGGCTGAGGTCGGGCTGGAACTCATAGGCACCGATGTCGACATGCGGACCCGCCAAGCGGTCAGCCCCGTCGAGATCGAACTCCGGCAGTTCGGCAAAGGCGAAGCCGGCGTCCACCAGGCCCGAATCCGGGCGCAAACGGAAGTCACCGGCAGCGGGCGCCACGAAGCCCGTCGCCGCGCCCTGGGCCAGGTTGGAGAGCATCGACTGCGGCGTGCCCAGCCGACTGTCCCAGCGGCTGTTGCGGAGGGTTCCTTCGGGGGTCTGGAAGGCCACATCCACACCGTTGTTCAGCGCGAACACGCTGTTGCCCACCAGGTACTGGCTGGGGAAATCCGTGCCGGTCTGGATGTTGACCTGGCCCAGGCCGCAGTTGGCGCCCGCACAGGACGTGCGGACGACGGTGTTGCCGAGGAAGGCGAGCCGCGGTTGCCCCGCACCACCGGCGAACGCGCTGGCGAACAGGTCCGCGGCGCAGTAGTAGGCGTTGCAGCTGTTGCCGTCGAAGAGGCTGTTGACGACCCTCAGCACGCCCAGCGTTTGCGCGCGCAGCCCGCCGCCGATCGAGTCGCTGTGGTTGTCGCGGAACACCACGCGATCAATGGTGATGTTGCCCAGCAGCGGCAGGCCCAGAACCCGCAGCCCGCCGAAGTCGGTGCCGCCCGAGGAGCCGCGGCCGTTGCGGATGGTGAGATTGCGCACGGTGAAGCTGGCGCCGCTGTTGACCCCGGCGACGAGGCGCAGCACGCTGCGGTCGCCGCCGCTGTCGAGCACGGTGTCTTCCGCGCCCTCGAAGCGCAGGTTGCAGCCGCCGGGTGTCAGCGCGACCCAGCCACCCTCCAGGGTCAGGCTGAAGTTCTCGCTGGAGGTGTAGTTGAAGGCGATCGGCCCGCTGCTGCCGAGGTAGGTGCCGCGGCGCAGGCGGATGGTGTCGCTCTCGCCGTTGCTGGCGGCCGTGTTCAGGGCCGTCTGCAGCTCGGAGGCGCTGCTAACGCAGAACGTCGCCGCCCGCGCGCCGGGTGCAAGCCCTGCTGCCGCAAGCAGCAGGGCCAGCAGCACGACACGCCGGCCGGGACCTGGCTTGGTTTCGATGCAAGACGTGCAACCGCTTGATGCGGCGACGAGGCTAGGGGACATGGTTCGTGCTCTCCATCGAGGGCGGGCTCCGGGAACAGGAGCCCATCACCCCCTTGGATGCGCTGCCGAAGCGGAAGCGAACGCCGCCGTGGCGTCGGCAGCCCGCCCCGCTCCGCTCAGCCCCAGGGCTAGCCGCGCCCCGCCGCTCGCACCAGCTCCGGCGAGTGCGCGGCTTCCACCAGCTTGCGGTGGTCGAGGATCTTGAGCTGGCGGCCGCGGATGCTGATCAGGCCGTCGTCCTGCAGCTTGGTGAAGCTGCGGCTGACGGTTTCGATGACGAGGCCCAGATAGCTGGCGATCTCCTCGCGGCTCATCGGCAGGCTGAACTGCAGGTGCGCACGCCCCAGCGTTTGCAGGCGCTCGGACAGGCCGTGGATGAACAGCAGGACGCGCTCGTTGGCGTGCCGACGGCCGAGCATCGTCAGGTGGTCCTGGTCCAGCTCCATGTTCTTGCCGATGATGCGCAGCAGCTGGTGCTGAAGGCCCGGAATCTGCGCGGCCACGCGCTCGAGATCCCACATCGGGATCTCGCAGACCTCGGCGCCCTCGAGCGCTTCAGCGTCGCAGCGATGGGTGCCGCTGCCCAGCGCGTCGAGGCCGATCAGCTCACCGGGCAAATGGAAGCCGATAATCTGTTCGTCGCCGTCTTCGTTCATGGCGACCGTCTTGAAGCTTCCCTCGCGGGCAACGAACAGCGCCGACAGGCCGGTGCCGCTGCGGAACAGGCGATCGCCGCGCTCCAGCGGCCGACGCTTCTTGACCAGCGCGTCCAGTCGCTCCAGGTCCTCGCCGCCGATGCCGGCAGGCAGGCAGAGCTGCTGCAGCGAGCACTGCGCGCAGCTCTTGCGCAGGCGCGCGATATCGAGCAGTGGACTCTCGGCCACGGAATTACTCCCGCCCGCCGGTCCACCGCCCCAGCCAGTCGAGCACGGCGTCGTGCCACTGGATGCTGTTGGCGGGCTTCAGGATCCAATGGTTCTCGTCCGGGAAATACAGGAACTGGCTGGGGATGCCGCGCCGCTGCAGGGCGGTGAAGGTGGCGATGCCCTGCTCCACCGGCACCCGGTAGTCGTACTGGCCGTGGATGACCAGCATCGGGGTCTGCCACTGCTCGACGAACAGGGCCGGGTTGTGGCGCTCGTAGTTCTCCAGCGCCGCATAGACGGGGCCACCGTTCTCCCATTCGGTGAACCACAGCTCCTCGGTGCTGTAACCCATCATGCGGGTGTCGAAGATGCCGGCGTGGTTGACCAGGCAGCGCCAGGCTTCGCCCCACTGCCCGGCCATCCAGTTGATCATGTAGCCGCCGTAGCTGGCGCCCAGCGCGCAGGCGCGCTCGCCGTCGAGGAAGTCGTAGCGTTCCAGCGCCGCCGCCCAGCCCTTCTTCAGGTCTTCCAGCGGCTTGCCGCCCCAGTCCTGCGAGATCGAGTCGGTGAAGGCCTGGCCGTAGCCGGTGGAACCGTGGAAGTCGATGAACACCACCGCCATGCCGCGGGCCGCGTAGGTCTGCGGGTTCCAGCGGTAGTGGAAGCTGTTGCCCATCGAGCTCTGCGGGCCGCCGTGGACGATAAAGGCCACCGGGTAGCGCTGGCCCGGCTCGAAGCCCGCCGGCTTGACCACATAGCCATAGACCTTCGCGTCGGCGTGGCCGGCGAAGCTGAACTGCTCGAAGGCACCCATCGCGATGTCGGCCAGGCGCTCGCGATTGAAGTCGGTGAGCGCGCGCTCGCCCTCACCGGCCGGGTTGGCCAGGAACAGCTGGGCGGGCGACACCAGGGTGTCGCGCTGGAACACGAGGCGGTCCCCCGCCAGGCTGAAGCCGGTGACATTGCCGCCGCCGGCGACGATGCGCGAGGCTCCACTGGCGATATCGATGGCGAACAGGGGGTGCTCGCCGAGGCGGTTGGCGGTGGTGTAGAGCTCAGTGCCGTGCAGGCTCAGGCTGCCGGCCGAGAAGTCCCAGTCCGGCGCCAGCTCGCGGCGCTCGCCGCTGGCAAGCTCCAGCGCCATCGGCGCCATGCGGTCGGCCTCGAAGCCGGGCCGCGCCATCGCGGTGTAGTAGAGCGTGCCGCCATCGGCCGAAAACAGCGGATGCGCATCCCAGGCCGCGTTGTCGACCGTCAGGTTGCGCGGCGCTTCGTCGCCGTCCGCCGCGGCCAGATAAACATCGAAGTTGGTGGACAGCGGCTCGATGCGCCCCGCGATGCGGGCGCTGAAGGCCAGGCTGCGGCTGTCTGGCGACCACACGTAGTCATCGACGCCGCCGAAGGGCACCGAGGGCACGTCGCCCTCGATGCCGCGGCTGAGCCGGCGCGGCTCCCCGCTGGCGCGGCCGCGCTGCAGGTCGGCCACGAACAGCTGGTTGCGGCGGCCGTCCTTCCAGCTGTCCCAGTGGCGCATGAACAGCTGGTCGTAGAGCAGGCCGCGCGCCTGGCCGGCGGCGGTGGCGTCGACGCGATCGCGGCTGCACTGCAGGCTGGGGCAGTCGGTGAACACGCTGAAGGACAGGGCCAGGCGGCGACCGTCCGGCGATACCCGGTAGCTTCCGACCGGCAGCGGATAGTCGGTGACCTGGCTCGGCTCGCCGCCGAGCACCGGCGCGCTCCAGACCTGCATGGAGCCACTCTTGGCGCTCAAGAAAAAGAGCGTGCGGCCATCTGACGAGAACGCCGGGCTGCTGGCCGAGCTGCCCTCGGCATTGACCCGGCGGGCACTGGCGCCGGCCTCCAGGCCACGCAGGTAGAGCACGCTGCTGGCGCGGTTGTTGGCGACATCGGCCTCGCGCAGCAGGTAGGCCAGCTGCTGGCCATCGGGCGACAGCAGCGGCGAGGACACGCGGTCCAGCGCAACCAGGTCACGCGCGTCGAGGCCGCGGGTGGCGGTGGCGGTGGCTTCGGCCCGGGCCTGCGGGGCGAGCACCAGCCCCAGCAGGGCGAAGTGGAAGGCGTGGGCGATCAAGCGCATGTCGGGACTCCGGAGGAAACGTGGGGATCAGCTGTAGCCGAACATCACCGCGGCCACCAGCGCAAGCGCACCGGCCACGGTGAGCTTGAGCAGCAGCGGCCAGATGAAGCGGAACCAGCGGTCATAGGGAATGCCGGCGATGCCGAGGATGCTCATCAGCACGATGTTGGTCGGCACGATCATGTTGGAAAAGCCATCACCCATCTGGAACGCGAGCACCGCGGTCTGGCGGCTGATGCCGAGCAGGTCGGACAGGGGCGCCATGATTGGCATGGTCACGAAGGCCTGGCCACTGCCCGAGGGAATGAACAGGTTGAGCACGGTCTGGATCAGCAGCATGCCGACCACCGCCAGCTCGGCGCCGACTGCCGACAGCGGTGCGGCGAGCGCGTTGACGATGGTGTGCAGCACCTGCCCGTCCTCGAGAATCAGCGCGATGGCGCGGGCGAAGCCGATCAGCAGTGCGGTGCCGGCCAGCTCGGCGGCGCCCTCGGCGAAGCGCTTGGCGGTGCCGTCCACGCCCAAGCCGCCCATCAGGCCAGCGGCCAGGCCCAGGCCCACGAACAGCGCGCCCAGCTCCACCAGGTACCAGCCGCGGGCGTAGATGCCCCAGCTCATCAGCACCAGCGTCGCCACCGACAGCAGGAACACCAGCAGCAGGCGCCCGGCCAGCGGCGGCGCCTCGGCCGGGGCGCGATGGGGGATCTCGATGTCGGCGACCAGGCTGCACGCAGGATCCGCCTGCACGCGACGGGCATAGCTCCAGACGTGGTGCACGCCAATCGCCACGAAGGGCAGGAACAGCGCCCAGCGATAGCCGGCGCCCGAGACCGGCTCCAGCCCGGCCACGGTCTGCGCCACCACCAGGGTGAAGGGATTCAGGGCCGCGACGCCGTAGCCGATGCCGTAGCCGCCCACCATGATGCCCATGGCGGTGATGGCGTCCATGCGCATGGCGATACACAGGCTGACCAGCAGGGCGGCGAAGGGGATGTATTCCTCGGCCACGCCGATCGCGCCGGAGACCGCGGCGAACAGGATCATGCCGCCCACGATGAGCCCGCCCTGGCTGTGGCCGATGCGCTTGAGCACTTCGCCAAGCACGGCGTCGATCATGCCGGAGGCGCGCAGCACGGCAATCGCGCCGCCGACAAGCAGTACGAAAAAGATGATGTCGGCCGCCTTGGCCAGCGCCCGCGGCACCGCCGTGAACAGCTGCACCGGGCCCAGCTGGACGCGCTCTTCCGCCTGGGTATAGGTGCCCGGCACCACCAGCGCGTTACCACGCGCATCCGGCTGTGTTTGGAAGCTGCCCTGCGGCAGCACCCAGGTGGCCACCAGCGCCAGCACCATCATCGCGAACAGCAGGACCAGGGTGTGGGGGACGCGAAAGGTGGGCGGCATCGTGCCTCCGTAAGTGAGGCCCGAGTATAGGAAGCCCGCAGGGGGCGGTCCATCAGACTGTCGCCTAACCCCGCATGACGCGCTCAGAGCGTGTGAAGAAACCCGGATGCCGTAGCGCGGGCGCCCAGCGGCGGCTGCAGCAGGCGGATGGTTCTCACAGGCTCTCAGAGCTTGGGAAGAAACCCAGACGCCGTCGCGAGGGCGTCGCTGGGCGTTCGTGGCAAGGCGCGTTGCGTGAATTCAGGGGAGTTTGGTGAACCAAATGACCGCAGTATTCGCGTAGCGCGCCGCCGCCACGGGCGTCCAGCGGAGGCCGCAGCAGGCGGATGGTTCTGACTGGCTCTCAGAACCGCCGACGGAAGCGCAGCCAGCTGTAGCCACCCAGCAGCAGCGGCGGCACGGCATTGGCCAGCCAGATCGGCTGCTGGTAGACCTCGGCAAGGTTCACCGACAGCCGCTGCACCAGAAAATAGCCGAGTCCGAAGGCGATCCCGAGGAAGAGACGCTTGCCGAAGCCGCCGCTGCGCAGGCTGCCAAACGCGAATGGCATCACCGCCAGACTGAGCACCAGCGCGTTGATCGGATAGAACACCCGCGCCCAGAACGCGCTGACGAAACCGCTCGCATCGAGCTGGTTGCGCTGCAGATAATCGATGCTGCCGTGGATGTCGCGCAGGGCGAGATAGCGCGGCCGGCTGATGCTGAAATTCAGGATCTCCGGGCTCAGGGTCGATGCCCAGCGCTCGCGGGTGGCGACCTCGGCCTCGGCGTGGCGCTCGAAGAAACGCGTGCGGCGCACGTCCACCAGATCCCAACTGCCTCCGAGGTGCTCCGCACGCCCGGCGACGGCGATCGACAGAAGCCGGCCCTCGGTGTCGAACTCGAACAAACGCACCTCGTCCAGCACCACCTTGCTCAGGCCCGCCTCGTTCTGCACCGAGCCGCGCCGGGCGTGCAGAAACACATCGCCCTCGCGCGCCCACAAACCGCCTCCGCGGGCAAGGCTCAGGTCCTGCGACTTGGCACGCACCACGAAGGCTTGCGCCGAGCGATCGCCCCACGGGCCGATCGTCTCGGCGGTGAGCACCATCACGCCGGTCAACACTGCAATCGCGGCGACCGCCACCGCGGAGATCCGCCAGCGCGGCAGGCCAGCAGCACGCAGCGCGGTCAACTCGGAGGTGGCGGCCAGCCCGCCCAGGCCCAGCACGCTGCCGATCAGGGCCGCCGTGGGGAACAGCTCGTAGGCCCGACGTGGAAGGGTCAGCGCGACATAGCCAAATGCGGTGGAAAGCGTGTAGTCGCCCTCGCCGATCTCGTCCAGCTCACCAACCAGGGCCACCATCGCGTCGAAGCCCAACAAGACCCCCCAGGTCAGCAGCAGCGCGCTCAGCACCTGCGCTGCAATCAGGCGATCGCTGCGCTTCATCAGAGTCGGCAGCAGGCGTGAACGGCCGCTCATGCGCGCTCCCGCCTGCGGTTTGCGCCGGACTGCCGCCACAGCAGCCAGAGGCCGATGCCGACCGCCAGCGCATGCACCCACCACAGGCCCAGCCACGCGGGAATGCTGCCGGCGGCCAGCCAGGCGCGGCCGATGCCGAGCATGTTCAGATACACCACGTAGGCCAACAGGGCGATCAGCATGCCGCCATAGCGTGCCGCCCGCGGCGGCGTGCGCGCGAGCGGCAGCGCCAGCAGCACCAGCACCAGACAAGCGATTGGCGAGGCCAGGCGCCAGTGCAGCTCGGCGAGGCTGGCGGGCTCTTCGCTGCCCAGCAGCGCCGGCACGCCTCGCTGCGACTCAGGCCGCGCCACCTCGGCCCGCTGACCGTCCGGCACGCGAATGTCGTTGCGGGCAAAGCGCATCATGCGGAAGTCGAGTCGACCGGGATCGCCCTCCACGCGGAAACCATCGCGCAGGGACAGATAGCGTTCGTCGCCCTGCGCCTCGACGAACAGTTCGCCGGTGCGCGCGGTGATCACATCCAGACGCCCGTCGCTTTCGCCGGCCACGAACAGGCGGCGGAACTCGCTGCCGTCCTCGCTCATGTCGCTGAGGTAGATCACCGCATCGCGGCCGGGCAGCTCGACGAAACGCCCGGGCTCAAGGCCTGCGACCAGCAGGGAGCGGTTGGCCTCGTCGATCATGCGGGTGGCGGTGCGCTGGGCCAGCGGCGACAGCCACATCGAAGTCATCGCGACAAGCAACGCTACCGGCAGCGCCACCCACAGCAGGGTGCGATGCAGCTGGGCGATGCCGATGCCGATCGAGGCCAGCACCGCCATTTCGCTATCGCGGTAGAGCCGACCCAAGCCAAGAAGTACGCCCAGGAACAGCGCCAGCGGCAGCAGCAGGGGCAGGATGTCTACCGCGCGCAGGCCGACCTGCGAGATCAGCAGGCCCGGCGGCACCTTGCCGCGGGCGATCTTGCTCAGCAGGTCGGCGAACAGACCGCTGAAGCTGACCATCAGCAGCACCAGGGTGGCTGCCAGCACGGCACCCGCCAGTTCACGCCAGACGTAACGCTCGATCTGGCGCATCAGGCCCTGAACTCCACGGGCACGCCCCGCGGCGACGGTGCCGCGCGGAAAGCTCGGCTCGGCAGTCGAATCAGGCGCGTCGCGGCGGAGCGTAGGAAAGGAATGGGCACGGATCTGACGCTGGGAGTCGTGGGCGGACGCTGCAGGCGGGGCATTCATCCAGCCCTGCCGGGGCGCCCCTGCTAGAATCACGGGCTTGCTGCTGGTCGGAAACGCCCTGGGACAGCCCCGAGGCGCGGCAGTATCCCCCGTCCGTCATCTACAGGAAAGCCATGGCACTCCAGCTGAACCTCGTCCAGACCCACCCCGCCGAGGCGGATGTCGACACCCTGGTGCTCGGCGCCTTCGAGGATTCCGGCCTCAGCCCGGCCGCGCGCCAGGTGGATGAGCGCAGCGGCGGCCAGCTGGCGGCGTGGCTGTCCTCTGGCGACATCAGCGGCAAACTGGGCCGCACAGCGCTGCTGCGTGGCGTCACCGGCGTTCACGCCAACCGTGTTCTCGTGGTTGGCCTCGGCGAGTCCGCCAAGTTCGATACCGGCCGCCTGCAGAAGGCCTGCACCGACGCCCTGAAAGCGCTCTCCGGCAGCCCAGCCCGCCACGTTTTGATGAGCCTGGCCGAGCTGAGCCTGCCCGGCCGCGATGCCGGCTTCGTGATCCGTCAGGCGGCGCTGGCCGCCGAACACGCGTCCTATCGCTACACCGCCACCAAGAAATCCAACGCAGAGGGCGGCATCGAGGCGGTCAGCCTGCCCGGCGATCCGGCCCAGACGCAGGCCCTGCGCCAGGCTGCCGCGATCGCCGAAGGCGTGCGCCTGTGCCGCGAGCTCGGCAACCTGCCGCCCAACATCTGCACCCCCGCCTACCTGGCCGACACCGCCCGCGGCATCGCCGACAGCCACGACAAGGTGAGCGTCGAGGTTCTCGAACGCGAGCAGATGCAGGCGCTCGGCATGGGCAGCCTGCTCGGCGTGGCGGCCGGCTCGGGCAACCTGCCGCGCCTGATCGTGCTGAAGTACAGCGGCGCGGACGCCGCGCAGAAGCCCTATGCCCTAGTCGGCAAGGCGATCACCTTCGACACCGGTGGTATCAGCCTGAAGCCCGGCCCCGGCATGGAGGAAATGAAGTTCGACATGTGCGGCGGCGCCTCGGTGCTCGGCACCTTTCTTGCGGTGGTCAAGCTGGGGCTGCCGATCAACCTCGTGACCGTGGTGCCGGCGGTGGAGAACATGCCCGACGCCCACGCCTACCGCCCCTCCGACATCCTCACTTCGATGTCGGGCAAGACCATCGAAGTGCTGAATACCGACGCCGAAGGCCGCCTGATCCTCTGTGACGCGCTCACCTACGCGCAGAAGTTTGAGCCGCAGGCCTTGATCGACGTGGCCACCCTGACCGGCGCCTGCGTGATCGCGCTGGGCAAGTTCCCGCACGGCCTGATGAGCAAGCACGACGACCTCGCCAACGAGTTGCTCAGCGCGGGCGAGCGCGTGCACGACCGCGCCTGGCGCCTGCCGCTGTGGGACGACTACCAGCCCCTGCTCGACTCCGGCTTTGCCGACATGGCCAACATCGGCGGCAAGTGGGCCGGCGCCATTACCGCCGGCTGCTTCCTCGCCCGCTTCACCGAAGGCCAGCGCTGGGCCCACCTCGACATCGCCGGCACCGCCTGGGACGAAGGCCGCAAGGGCCTGGCCACCGGGCGGCCAGTGCCGCTGCTGGTGGAGTGGCTTAGCTCCAAATCGGCGTAGCCGACTTGGAGCCGGGATTCGGGATTGGGGATTCGGGATTCGTTTTGACGCGGATCGCCAGGCTCGAGGCATGGCTTCGGGCGGAGCGTGCGGACAAAGGCTCACAAGCCCCGGAGACGTGCGCGCTGCTGACAGATGAATGCCGGGCGCCCAGCGCCCGGCGCAAACCAACGAATCCCCAATCCCGAATCCCCAATCCCGGCTCTTAAAGAATGCGCGCCGACTTCTACCTGATCGCCAAGCCGCGCTTCCTTGAGGAGCCGCTCAAGCTCGTCTGCGAGTTGGCCAAGCGCGGCTGTGCGGCGGGGCAGCCGATGCTGATCCTCGCGCGCAGCGAAGAGCAGGCCGAGGAGATCGACCAGCTGCTCTGGGAGTTCGACGACGAAGCCTATGTGCCGCATCAGATCGCCGGCATGGATGAGGATGACGGCGTCACCCCGGTGCTGATCGTGCCGCCCGGCGTGGACACGCCGGCGCGGCCGCTGGTGCTGAACCTGCGCGATGAAGTGGCGCCGCCGCCGTTCGAGCGCGTGCTCGAAGTGGTGCCGGCCGACCCGTCTGCCCGCGAGCCGCTGCGCGCGCGCTGGAGCCAGTACAAGGCGCTGGGATACGCGCTCAACAAGCACGACATGTAGCCCCGAAGCCTCCGCTGCCTGCGGGCGCCTTCGGCGGCCGAGTCTGGATCGCTTCACACGCTCTGCGGCCTCGGCCCCCTGCCCTGCCGCTACAATCCTCCGCTCACTCACGACCCGACGAGGCCGCACCGCCGGCCGCCATGCCCATGGACAAAAGCTTCAATCCGCAGGATTTCGAATCGAGCTGGTACGCACGCTGGGAGGCCAGCGGCTGCTTCACGCCGACCGGCACCGGCCCGGCCTACAGCATCCTGCTGCCGCCACCGAACGTCACCGGCACCCTGCACATGGGCCACGCGTTCCAGCACACGCTGATGGACACGCTGGTGCGCTATCACCGCATGCGCGGCTTCGACACCCTGTGGCAGATGGGCACCGACCACGCCGGCATCGCCACCGAGATGGTGGTCAGCCGCAACCTTGCGCTTGAGGGCAAGGGCGAAACCCGCGACAGCCTCGGCCGCGACGGCTTCATCGAGCGCGTGTGGGCCTGGAAGCAGGAATCCGGCGACACCATCGAGCGGCAGATGCGCCGCATGGGCACCTCGGGCGACTGGTCGCGCAGCAGCTTTACCATGGACCCGATGCCCTCAAAGGCGGTGATCGAGTGCTTCGTGAGGCTGTACGAGCAGGGGCTCATTTACCGCGGCAAGAAACTCGTCAACTGGGACCCGGTGCTGAAGACCGCGATCTCCGACCTCGAAGTGGTCAGCGAGGAAGAGGAAGGCCGGCTGTGGTCGATCCGTTACCCGCTGGCGGAAGGCCTGAGCTACGAACACATCGAGCTCGATGCCGAGGGCGTTGAGACCCTGCGCGAGACCCGCGACTACCTTGTCGTCGCCACCACCCGCCCCGAAACCATGCTCGGCGACACCGCGGTGATGGTGCACCCGGAAGACGCGCGCTACGCCAGCCTGATCGGCAAGACCGTGCGTCTGCCGCTGTCGAATCGCGAGATCCCGATCATCGCGGATGCCTACGTCGACAAGGCCTTTGGCACCGGCTGCGTCAAGGTGACGCCGGCGCACGACTTCAATGACTATGCGGTGGGCCAACGCCATGGCCTGCCGATGATCAACATCCTCACCGACGATGCCGCGATCAACGACAACAGCCCGGAGAAGTACCGCGGCCTTGATCGTTTTGCCGCGCGCAAAGTGGTGCTCGCCGACCTTGAATCCGAAGGCTGGCTGCTGGAGGAGAAGAAGCACAGGCTGATGGTGCCTCGCGGCGACCGCACCGGCCAGGTGATCGAGCCCTACCTGACCGACCAGTGGTTCGTGCGCATGGATGCGATGGGCAAGCGCGGCCTGCAGTTGGTCGAGGAGGGAACGATTGAATTCGTGCCGCCCAACTGGATCAATACCTACCGCCACTGGATGGAGAACATCCAGGACTGGTGCATCAGCCGCCAGCTCTGGTGGGGGCACCGCATTCCGGCCTGGTACGGCGAGGACGGTTCGATCCATGTCGGGCGTGACGAGAACGAAGCCCGCGCCGCGGCCGCCAAGGCGGGCTACAGCGGCGGCCTGCGTCAGGACAGCGACGTGCTCGAAACCTGGTTCAGCTCGGCCCTCTGGCCCTTCTCCACCCAGGGCTGGCCGGAGGCAGACGCGATGGCCGAGCGCGGCTTCGAGCGCTATCTGCCGTCTTCGGTGCTGGTGACCGGCTTCGACATCATTTTCTTCTGGGTCGCCCGGATGGTGATGATGACCGACCACTTCACCGGCCAGATCCCGTTCCGCCACGTCTACATCACCGGCCTGGTGCGCGATGCACAGGGCCAGAAGATGTCGAAGTCCAAGGGCAATGTGCTGGACCCGATCGATCTGATCGACGGCATCAGCGCCGATGATCTCGTCGCCAAGCGCACCAGCGGGCTGATGAAGCCGCAGGACGCGCCGAAGATCGAGAAGGCCACGCGCAAGGAATTCCCCGACGGCATCCCCGCCTTCGGCGCGGACGCGCTGCGCTTCACCTTCGCCAGCCTCGCCACCCACGGCCGCGATATCAAGTTCGACCTCAACCGCTGCGAGGGCTACAAGAACTTCTGCAACAAGCTGTGGAACGCCGCGCGCTTCGCGCTGATGAATGTCGGCGAGGCGAACTTCGAGGGTCAGCCGCAGCCGCGCACCGACGCCGAGCGCTGGATCCTGGCCAAGCTCGACCGCATGGTCGCCGAGGTGCACACGCATTTCGCCGGCTATCGCTTCGATCTGGCCTCGCAGGCCATGTACGAGTTCACCTGGAACGAGTTCTGCGACTGGTTCCTGGAGCTCGCAAAGCCCGCGCTCAGCGGCGACGACGCCGAGGCCGCCAACAGCACCCGCCACACCCTGCTGCACGTGCTGGAAACCCTGCTCCGCGCGCTGCACCCGCTGATCCCGTTTGTCACCGAGGAAATCTGGCGGCACGTCGCGCCAAAGCTCGGCCGCGGTGCCGACAGCATCAGCCGTGCAGCCTATCCGGAGGCCGGCGCTGCAACGGGCTATGCGCAGTCCGAAGCCGACATCGAATGGCTGAAGCGCGTGGTCAGCGCCCTGCGCCAGATCCGCAGCGAGCTGCAGCTCTCGCCCGGCAAGCCGGTGCCGCTGCTGCTGGCGGGTGGCGATGCCGTGGATCGGTCTCGCTTCGAGCGCTTCGGCCGGCAGATCGCTTTTCTGTGCAGGCTGGAGTCGCAGAGCTGGCTGGAGAACGAGGCCGATGCGCCGGCGGCGGCGCCCGCGGTGTTGGGTGAGCTGACCCTGCTGATCCCCCTCGAAGGCCTCGTCGATCTAGATGCCGAGCGCGTGCGCCTCCACAAGGAGATCAAGCGCATCCAGGGCGAGATCGCCAAATGCGAAGGCAAGCTCGGCAACGCAAACTTCGTGGCCAATGCGCCAGCCGAGGTAGTGACCCAGGAGCGCCAGCGCATCGCCGACTTCGGCACCCAGCTCAAGGGACTCGCCGCCCAGCGCGCTCGTCTGTAGCGCGTGTGGCGCAGTAGGCTGCTAGACGGATCCACCGGAAAGGCGAGCCTCGCCTGGACGGGCAGGACTGGTAACGCGCGCCGCGATGTTCTGATGCGTAGCGATGCACCCTTGCATACGTTTTGGGCAACCGAAGCCTGTGGATCCTAAACCACAAGCTACGGCCGACTGCCCCTAGCGCCCCCCGCCGCTGCGCCAGATTGAGTAAATCAGCCAGACACCGGCGATGCCCGCACCGAGAAAGCCCAGCAACCCGAAAATGGGCAGGCCGAACAGGGTCGGGCCGCCGCTGACTGTCATGACGATAGACGAGCCGATGATCAGAGCCGCGGTGACGATGCCAACGGTGAGTCGGTTGGCTGAGTGCTCAACCTGTTCGCCGAAGCGCTTCAAACGATCCACGTCGATGTGCAGGTGGAAGCGCCCGCGGCGCGCGGTCTGCAGCAGCTGCCGAAGTTCCTTGGGCAGAGCCTGCAGCAGGCTCATGGCATCCGCCGCTGCCTGCCGGCTGCGCCGCGCCATCGCCCTCGGCGAGTAGCGCGCCAGCAGGGTGCGGCGAAGGAAAGGAGCAGCTTCGGCAGCCATGTCGAAGTCCGGGTCCAGGCGTCGCCCCATGCCTTCCAGCGTGACGAACACCTTGATCACAAGGGCCAGATCCGCCGGCAGGACGAGGCGATGCTCACGCACGATGCCCACCACCTCCGACAGCAGCTGGCCAAAGCGCAGCTGGCCCAGAGGCACGCCGTGGTAGCTGTCGACCAAGCCGTCGATGTCCTGCGCCAGTGCGTCCTCGTCGAGTTCACCGTCCTCGGCCCAACCCAGCAGCACCTCGACCACGGCGGCGGTGTCCTGCACCACCAACCCCTGCATCAGCTCAACCAGCTGGGCGCGTCGGGATTCGCTCAGGCGTCCCACCATGCCGAAATCGATGAGCGCGAGTCGATCTCCCGTCAGCCAGAACACGTTGCCACCGTGCGGATCGGCGTGGAAGAAACCGTCGGTGAACATCATGCGCAGCACCGCCTGCGCACCGAGGCGGGCGGTGGCCCTGCGGTCGCAGCCGGCGGCGGCCAGGCCGGGCTCGTCGCATAGCGGCACGCCGTCGATGAAAGCCTGCACGTTCACTCGCGGTCCCGTCAGCGGCCAGTGCACGGCGGGCACCACGATCTGCGGCTCGTCGGCAAGATTGCTGGCGATGCGCTCGGCGTGGCGGCACTCGGCGGCAAGATCAAGCTCCCGACGCAGCGAGGCCTGCAGCTGCTTCACCAGGGCCAGGGGCTGGTAGCGCCGCCACTCCGGCGATTCGCTCTCGATGGCACGCGCAAGACGCTGCAGCAGGCGCATGTCGGCATCGATCTGGGTGTCGATGCCAGGCCGACGCACCTTGACCACCACCTCGGCGCCATTGTGCAGTCGCGCACGATGCACCTGGGCGATCGAGGCCGCCGCCAGCGGCTCCGGATCGAACTGCGCGAACACCTGCTGCACGGGGCCACCGAGATCCTGCTCAAGCTGCGCGCGCAGAGCCTCGAAGGGCACCGGCGGCACTTGGCTCTGCAGCTTGTTGAACTCCGCAATCCACTCCGGCCCGAACAGGTCGACGCGGGTGCCCAGCACTTGGCCAAGCTTGACGTAACAGGGGCCCAGCTCTTCCAGCGCACGACGCACGCGCTGCTCAGGCTGCAGTGCAACCAGATCCTCAAGCTGCTGCAGAGGCAGCACCTTGCCGACCTTCTCCAGCGCGCTGCCCAGGCCCAACCGCCGCACCACGTCACCGAAGCCGTGGCGCACCAGCACGGAGGCCACCTCATGCAGACGGCCAAGATCGCGGGCGGCGGAGAGGGTTTCCCATAGCATGGCGCCGAGTCTACTGGGACAACCGGAGTTGCGCGCCGCTCACGCCGGAAGCAGGATGCCGGCCGCCACCTGCGGACTGCTGCCAGAAGATCCAGATCGGTGCCGACCGCAGCACGTCGCCATCAGCCTGCACGGCGCGCAAGTAGTCGTACTGGTGTAGTGATTCGCACTTGAGCGAACGTATCTGCGGCGTCTTTGCGCGGCTGACAGCGTTCCTCTTCCTCGCCATAGCGCTGCCATGACTCGTGGTCGCGCCTTGCCAGCCACACAAGTCCGCTCGCAGCTACTGACCGCCAAGTACGAATCACCACACTGGCGCTGACCTGAGGCGCGGCGCGACAGCGACACCGCCAGCGCGCTGACGCCAGCACTGCTGGTCTGCACCGTGGGTGTGGCGCCCGGCGCGCTGCTGATGCCGGCCACGCTTTCTTCATATCTCGATCTTTTGCACACCCTCGCCGTCTGGGTCGGGGATCCTGGCGGTGACCGCGATGGCGGGATTGGTGGTGTTCAACGAGGCGCCCATGACGCTGGTGTCGTTGGTGGCGCGGAGGATCAGCTGGGCTTTGCGATCCTCCGGGGCATCGAAGCGGCGCGCAGTGACCGCCGCCATCATCGATGGCCTTGTTGACGCTGGTGCCGTTGGGAATCAACGCGACGATAGCGTTGCAAGTGGCGCGGCCGCAGGTACAGCGGTGCTTGTCCTGCTGCGCCGCGGGCGCGAACCGCCAGCCGCAGGACAGGGCCTGCCTGTAGCGGGCGTCGTAACGGCTGCCGCCGGGCACGTGCGAAGCGCCGGTGGAGAAGGCAGTCCCCGACTGCGCCAAGCAGGCCAAGCGACAGCCGCCAACCCCGGCAGCAGCCGGGGCGGCGGCGAATGCATCAGTCGAGCGGACGCACCGACATCAGCAGGTTGCCGCGGGTCAGGCTGGCACGCTCGGGCAAGTAGCTGACGATGTCGCCCTCGCGGATTTCGACCTGCTGCTCGCCATCGACAAGCACCGCGCGCACGTCGATCTTGATGGCGCTGCCGTCCGACAGGATCAGATTGCGGCTGTAGTCGCCTTCAACGGTGTCGCCGAGCACGAGGGTTTGCACAATCTCGTGGACGCTCAGCTGGTAGCGGCGCTCGGATGGCGCTACCGAAGCGGGATCCTCGGCCTGGCTGCGCGCGCCCACGGCCCAGGCGAGGATGAAGCCGGCGAAGACGCCGACGGCGAGAAGAACGGGAGTACGGACTGGGCTCATGGAGGGCTCCGGGCAGGTGGACGTTCGAAGTATGCGGCCAGTGCCGCGCCGCTGCGACCGTCCGAGCCAGCAGCGGTTCCGCGCAAAAGCGTCCGGATGCCGCTGCCGTTCAGCCCAACGCGACCCTGATCGGCGCAAGAAAAGCCTCGGCGCGTGCGCAAGCGTCTTCGGTATCCGCCGCCTCGGCAAGGTGGCTGACCAGCGCGCTGCCGATAACCACGGCGTCGGCGAACGCGGCCAGTGCGCGCGCGCTTTCGGCATCACGCACACCGAAGCCGACGGCGATACGGTTGCTGGTCAGCGCCCGGATCGCGGCGACCTTGTGCTGGACCTCCGCGGTGTCGAGCTTGCCGGCGCCGGTCACCCCAGCAAACGACACGTAATACAGATAACCCTGCGCGCTTTGCGCGAGGGTGGTCAGGCGATCACCGGCGCTGGTCGGTGCGGCAAGTGGCACAAGCGCCAGATCTTCGGCGTTCAGCGCGGCGCGCACCGGGGCCGATTCTTCGGGTGGGCAATCAACCAGCAGCACGCCATCAACGCCGGCCGCCCGAGCCGCACGCGAAAACGCTTCAAGCCCGAACATCTCGACCGGGTTCAGATAGCCCATCAGCACGATCGGCGTATCACCGTCCTGCTGCCGGAACTCCGCCACCATGGCAAGCACTCGCCGCAGGCCCACCTTGCGGGCGAGTGCGCGCTCGCTGCTCTGCTGGATCACCGGGCCATCCGCCATGGGGTCGGAGAACGGCACGCCGAGCTCAATGACGTCAGCACCAGCGCGCACCAGCGCGTGCATCACCGGAACCGTCGCGGCATCTGCTGGATCGCCGGCGGTAATGAAGGGAATCAGGCCGGTGCGGCCGGCAGCGGCGAGCTGGTCGAGGCGGGTGTCTATTCGGTTGGGCATGGGTCGGTGGGACTCAGTGAGAGGACGAGTGTTGCGGAACCGGGATCGGGGGTTGGGAACTGGAGATGCGTCGAGAAGCGGCTTGCGGACCTCCGGGCGGCGACTCGCACATGCGCCTGGAGTGAGAGCATGTGAAAAAACCATCCGCCTGCTGCGACCGCCGCTGGACGCTGGTGGCGGCAGAGCGCTACGCGAATCCTATACGGTCATTTGGTTCACCAAACTCCCGTGTATTCGCCTACCGCGCTTTGCCACGGACGCCCAGCGACGCCCTCGCGACGGCGGCTGGATTTTTCACACGCTCTCAGAGCTCATACGAAGCTTGGCAGAGCGGGTTGCCCCTGCCGGCTGAAGGGACAGACATTGGAGAGAAGGGGAACAAGTCCACCCCTCTCCCCTTCCTCTATCCCTGAGGGAAACAAGGGACATGGGCGCTGCGCTTGCAAATCCCGAATCCCGGCTCTGCGCTCAAAGGCTGATGCCTTCCCGCTTGGCGATGGTGTACATGTCCTTGTCACCGCGGCCGGAGAGGTTGCAGAGGATCAGCGCATCCTTCGGCATCTCCCTTGCCTTCTTGATGGCCAGCGCGATGGCGTGGCTGGACTCCAGCGCGGCGAGGATGCCCTCGCTGCGGGCCAGCAGGTGGAAGGCCTCCATGCACTCGGTGTCGGTGATCCCCTCGTACTCGGCGCGGCGGCTGTCCTTCAGGAAAGCATGCTCGGGCCCGACGCCGGGGTAGTCGAGGCCGGCGGAGATCGAATGGGTCTCGATGATCTGGCCGTCGTCGTCGCACAGCAGGTAGGTGCGGTTGCCGTGCAGCACGCCTGGGCGGCCGGCGGCCAGCGAGGCCGAGTGGCGTCCCGTCTCGATACCGTCACCCGCGGCCTCGGCGCCGAAAATCGCCACCTCGCGGTCGTTCAGGAAGGGATGGAACATGCCGATGGCGTTGCTGCCGCCGCCGACGCAGGCAACCAGCGCATCAGGCAGCCGGCCGTATTGCTCCAACATCTGTGCACGTGACTCGTGGCCGACCACGGCGTTGAAGTCGCGCACCATGCGCGGGTACGGGCTGGGGCCGGCCACCGTGCCGATGATGTAGAAGGTGTCGTGGACGTTGCTCACCCAATCGCGCATGGCCTCGTTGAGCGCGTCCTTCAGGGTCTTGGAGCCCGAGGTGACGCCCACGACCTTTGCGCCAAGCAGCTTCATGCGGAACACGTTGATGGCTTGGCGCTCGATGTCGGTGGCGCCCATGAAAACCACGCACTCAAGGCCCAGACGCGCTGCAACGGTCGCTGAGGCCACGCCATGCTGGCCGGCGCCCGTCTCGGCGATGATGCGGGTCTTGCCCATGCGCTTGGCCAGCATCGCCTGGCCGATGGTGTTGTTGATCTTGTGTGCGCCGGTGTGGTTCAAGTCCTCGCGCTTGAGGAGGATCTTGGCCCCGCCTACGTGTGCCGTGAGGCGCTCGGCGAAATAAATCGGCGAGGGACGCCCGACGTAGTGCTTGAGATCGTGCTCGAGTTCGGCGATGAACTGAGGATCCTTGCGGTAGCGCTCGTAGGCCGCCTCCAGCTCGCGCAGCGGCTCGATCAGGGTCTCGCTGACAAAACTGCCGCCGAACTGGCCGAAATGGCCTCGCGCATCGGGATACTGGGAGAAGTCGCTGACTTCAATGGGTTCAACTCGCTGGGCTACGGTCTGCACGTTCCACCTCGCTTACGAATGCCTGCATGCGCGCAAGGCTTTTGTAGCCCGGCGCATCCTCGATACCACTCGAAACATCCACCGCGTGTGGGCGCACCGCACACACGGCATCAAACACATTGTCCGGCTTGAGCCCCCCCGCGAGCAGCAGCGGCGCCATGCGCTCCTGCGGAAGCCGCGACCAATCGAAGCCGTGGCCGCTTCCGCCCTGCCCTCCAGCACCATGGCTGTCGAACACAAAGCCTGCCGCACACGCGTAGCGTCGCTGGTAGTCCATCGGATCCTGCACGCTGCCCATCGGCACCGCCTTGATCCAGGGCAGGCCGAACGCCGCGCAGAACTCGGGCGATTCGCCGCCGTGGAACTGAAGAACCTGCGGCCGCACTGCGTGGACGGCAGCGTGCGCGAACTCGGCATCAGCGTCCATCAGCAGCAATACCGCCGTGCTCAGAACCGGCACCTCGCGCCTGAGAACCGCAGCCTGTTCGCAGCTGAGACCGCGCTGCGTACCGGGAACGACAATCAGACCGATCGCGTCCACCCCCAAAGCGACCGCTGCGCGAATGTCCTCCGGGCGTTTCATGCCGCAAAACTTGATCCGGGTGCGTTGGCGAGTTGAAGCGTTCATCGTCTGCGTAGTGTGGGCCATGACGCAGGGCCACACGTCAAAAGCGCGCGATCAGGACACATCCGACCAAGTGAAATCTGGCGGCAGCGCGAAGCGCTCGGGAAACAGAGGCCCTTCGAACACCAGCCCCTGCGGAGCCGCTGTCGGGCCTGCCACGCCGCGATCGCGCCCGTCCAACAGCTCTGCCAGCCAGATCTCGGGCCGCTCGCCGCGGCCAATCGGCAGCAAGCTGCCAACGATATTGCGGACCATGTGATGCAGGAAAGCATTGGCCTGAACGCGAATCTCAACCCAGGCACCGATGCGGACAACTTCAATGCGGTGAAGATGGCGATTGGGGTGCTTGGCCTGACAGGCGGTGGTGCGAAAGGCGCTGAAATCGTGTTCGCCGACCAGCGCCTGGGCCGCGCGGTGCATGGCCCCGGCGTCCAGCGGCAAACGCTCCCACGTGGCCTGCTGCCGATCCAGCGCAGGCCGCACGGGGCGATTGAGAATGCGATATCGATACCGCCGCGCCAGCGCCGAGTAGCGCGCGTGGAAATCTGCCGCCACCGGCTGCACCCACAGCAATGCAGCAGCGGACGGCAGGCGCGAGGTGGTGCCCATCATCAACGCACGGGCACTGCGCTCCGCGCTGATGTCGAAGTGGATGATCTGACCGCGCGCGTGCACGCCCGAATCGGTCCGTCCCGCGCAGGTGACGACGACCGGCGCGTCGCAGACATAGGAAAGCGCCTCTTCCACCGCCGCCTGTACGGTGCAGCCATGAGAGAGCCGCTGCCAGCCGAGAAATGCGCCACCGTCGTACTCGACCGCCGCCGCATAGCGCTGGGCGATGCCTGGCGTCGCGACGTCACCAATGAGCGATTCGGGATTCACGGGCGGGCTTTCGGATTGCGCTTGGAGCAGCGGGATAGCGGGTGCGGCAGCAGCACGGACGCTGGCGCCGACTCGTCGGTGCCCGGCCGCCCCAACGGACAAGGGCCGGCAGGCCGGCCCTTGTTCGCCTGTACTTCTGACCGATCAGCGGATTTCGTCGAGCAGTCGACGCGCGTCCTGGCGCTGCTCCGACGTGCCCTCCTGGGCGACCTCCTCCAGCATTCCGCGGGCGCCTTCAACATCGCCCATGTCGAGGTAAGCGCGCGCCAGCTCAAGCTTGGTGGCGGCGGCTTCGGCGGTCTCGGGGTTGATCTCCAGCGATGATTCCGGCTCCGGAACGGCGGTGGAATCCAACGAGCCTCGCGGCTGGTCGAGGTCGTACTCGAACACCGGCGTCTCGTCGAAAGCCGGAGCTTCGTCGACAACAGGCGTTTCAAACGCGGGAATGCGCTCGATTTCAGGCACCTCGAGTTCAGGCGTAGAAAGATCGATCAGCTGCTCGGGTGACACGTCTTCAGGGGTTTCGCGTCCAAACTCTTGAGCGTAATTGTCAAAGCTCTGGTCGCTGCTCTGCGGGGCGGACCCGTCCGTGTCGGCGGGCTCCCATCCGGTAGCCGCCTGCTGATCGACGAACAGCGGATGATCCGGAAGCAGCTCGCGGCCCATCGCCAGCGCCTGCTGCCAGGCGTGGTCATCCGGGTCGTAGACCTGTGCATACATCGCTTCCACCGCGCCCTCGAAGCGCGAGGCATTGCCCTGGCCGTAGTAGTGGCTGACCAGTTCGAGGTGACGCTCCAGGTCGTCGGGCTGCTCGGCAAGACGATCCAGCAGTTCGCGCTCTTCCTCGTCATCCGCATCCGCCGCAAACGGCACCTCGTCCCCAGCGGAATCAGGCAGCCCGAAATCGGTGCCTTCAAATCGGGACCCGGTGCCTGCAGCGCCAACGGCCGCAGCCGACGCTGCAGTCTTGCCGCGTCGACGCAGGCCGAGCAGGGCCAGCAAGCCGAGCAGAACCGCACCGCCGCCGCCCATGATCAACGGGTCCTGGTACCAGGGCGTGGGCGCGGGCCGCGGCGCGGGAGCCAGCTCGGCCGCGGGCGCAGGCGCGGGTTCTGCGACGTCCGCCACCGGCGCCGGCTCCGGCACCACGGTTTCCGACTCGAACCCGTCGCCGTCGCTGGCGGGTTCGCCTGCGATCTGACCGTCCTCCAGCGAACCAAGATCGATGTCCGGGGGGGCATCGGAGGGCGCAGGCTGCAGTTCATCCATCGCCGGCTCCGGCACCGCAGGCTCTACGGCAGAGGGAGCCGGCGGTGCGGGCTGGGCGGACAGCGCCGCCGGCGCCGCACGCTGCGCTTCGAGTTCAGCCAGACGCTGCTGCAGGGCCTGCAGTTCACTGTTGCGCAGCTGCAGGAGCCGGTCGCTGTCGCTGCGGAGCTTCTCGAGCTCCTGGACACGCGAGCGCAGCTCGCGGTTCTCCTGACCCAGCGCCTCGCCCTGCTCCTGTGCTCGAGCAAGATCAGCGCGTAGTTCCGCACCCTGGCCGTCGGCTGCAGCGCCGGTCTGCGCGGCACGCGCCGGCGTATCGCCACGCGGCGGAACGATTGCGAGACGGGAATCGGCAGCCGGCGCCGACGGAGCGGGGGCCGAGGCCGTGCGGGCAGTGCCGGAGACAGGCTGCAGGCTGGCCGCGTCGGTCTGCTCGCGAACCTGTTGACCAGCCTCCGCCGCGCCGATTGCCGCAACATCCTCGCGAGAGGGGATTCGCAGCACCGCGCCCTTACGCAGGCGATTGATGTTGCCGCCGATGAATGCATCAGGGTTGGCGCGCTGCAGGGCAATCATCATCTGGTTGATGTTGACGCCCTCGTGCTGGGTCTGGCGCGCGATGCGCCAGAGCGAATCACCGTCCGCCACCGGACCGTAGCTGTCGCCAACGGATGCACGCGGGGCGGACGGAGCCGGCCGCGGCGCGACCGGCGCAGGTATCGCCTCGGTGGGCGCAGGGCGGACATCGCCCTGGGTCAAGGCAGCGGTCTGCGAGGGCTGCACGCGCGAGGGCACGGCCACCGGCGGGTCCAGCAGCAGGGTGTATTCGCGCAGAAGCTTGCCGCGGCCCCATTCAGCCTCGACCAAGAGGCCGAGGAAGGGATCGTTGATCCGGTTTGCGGTGGTGATGCGGATCACCGGGTTTCCAGCGGCGCCCCGGGTGACTTCAAAGTTGAGCGCTGCGGCGAGTGCGGCAGAGGGGCGTTCCAGGCCAATGCGCGCAAATGCGTCCGCCGAAGCGAGCCGCACCTGCAGTTCGGCGGCCTCACCGGGCGTGTTCTCAAGGACGGGGATCTCGGCCAGCAGCGGCTGGTTGAGGCTGGACTTCACCTGCACCTGGCCCAGTCCCAGCGCCAGCGCATTCGACGCGCCGAGGGCAAGCGCCAGCGCAACCGGCAGTCTTAGCATCTTCTTCATTTTGTCTTGTCCCCCATCCGCGGCGGATGCATTCGAAGTGGCGTTGCCGGAGGTCGCAGCTTCCCCACCTAATTGGCGGCTGAATGCAACAGAAACTAGAAACGACATGACAACGGCGCGCTAACTATAGATCAGCGGTGACATTTCACCAACAATTGGCCAGCCGTAGCGGGCCCGTCGAGCCCCGCCAGAAGTGAACCCCATCACATTTCAGTAGTTCAGTGGGTGCCCGAGGCGCGCGGGCGGCTCAAAAGCGCTCTGTCAGCAGCACTTCCGCGATCTGCACCGCGTTCAGGGCTGCTCCCTTGCGGATGTTGTCGGCGACGATCCACAGGTTGAGCCCGCGCGGGTGGCTGATGTCCTCACGGATACGCCCCACGAACACCGGATCCTTGCCAGCCGCATGGGTCACCGGCGTCGGATAGCCGCCCTTGGCATGCTCATCGACCACCACCACACCGGGGCTCTGTTCCAGCAGCGCACGCGCATCCGCAGCCGTAACCTTTTCGCGGGTTTCAATGTGCACGGCCTCGGAGTGCCCAAAAAACACCGGCACCCGCACCGCCGTGGGGTTCACCTCGATGCTTTCGTCGCCGAGGATCTTCCGCGTCTCCCAGACCAGCTTCATTTCTTCCTTGGTGTAGCCGTTTTCCAGGAAGTCATCGATCTGCGGGATCAAATTGAAAGCGATCTGCACGGGGAACCGCTTGGGCTCCGGATCCTGGAACGCCAGCATCGCAGCGGTCTGCCTGCCGAGTTCCTCCATCGCGGAGCGCCCCGCCCCGGAAACCGATTGATAGGTGGCAACGTTGATGCGGGTGATGCCGTACTTGCGATGGATGGGCGCCAGCGCTACCAGCATCTGCATGGTCGAGCAGTTGGGATTGGCGATGATGCCGCGAGGACGGTCGCGGATGGCCTCGGGGTTGACCTCGCTCACCACCAGGGGCACATCGGCATCGCGGCGGAAATGTGACGTGTTGTCGATCACCACGGCGCCGGCTGCGGCGGCGCGCGGCGCGTGCTCGGCCGACACGCTGCCGCCAGCGGAAAAGAAGGCGATGTCCACGCCGGCAAAATCGAATGTGGCGAGATCGCGCACCGTATAGCTGCGCTCGCCGCAGCGGACCAGATCGCCCGCCGAACGCTCGGAGGCCAGGGGGATCAGTTCGGTGAACGGGAATTTGCGCTCGGCCAGGATCTCCAGAAGGGTTTCACCTACGGCACCGGTGGCACCGACCATCGCGATCTTCAGGGGCTTGGACATTGAGCGGATTCCATTTTCTGGGTGGGCGTCACAGGCCGCGCACTCTAGCGCGCGCGACGGTTGATGCAGCGCTGCGGGCACCGCGCTGACGGATATTCATGTCTCCCGCTGGGGCTGCGCGGGCGCGCCTGGACCGGATCAATCCCGGCCAGCGATTCGACCGGGCACCTGCGTTGGGGGCTGCACATCCCCGCATTGGGCACGATGCAGCAGGGCCTGGTCCATCAGCACCAGAGCCACCATGGCCTCGGCGATCGGGGTGGCGCGGATGCCAACGCAGGGATCGTGGCGGCCGTGGGTCACCACCTCTGCCGCGTTGCCGTGGCGATCCACGCTGCGGCCCGGCAGGCGCAGGCTGGAGGTGGGCTTGAGTGCGAGGTGGCAGATCAGATCCTGGCCGGTGCTGATACCGCCGAGCACACCGCCGGCGTGGTTGCTCAGGAAGCCCTCCGGACTCATCTCGTCGCGATGCTCGGTGCCGAGTTGCCCCGCCGCTGCCATGCCGTCACCGATTTCTACACCCTTGACGGCATTGATGCCCATCAGCGCCGAGGCCAGCTCCGCATCGAGCTTGGCGTAGAGCGGCGCGCCCCAGCCGGGCGGCACGCCCTCGGCAACCACAGTGACCCGCGCGCCGACCGAGTCACCGGACTTGCGCAGGGCGTCCATGTAGGACTCCAGGGTCTGGACATAGTCGGCGTCGGGCCAGAAAAACGGATTGCCCTCGACTGCGTCCCAGTCGAGCTTCGACGGGGCGTGGGGGCCGAGCTTCGAAACATAGCCGCGCACGGAAACACCGAAACGCTCGGCCAGCCACTTTTTGGCGATCACCCCGGCGGCCACGCGCACCGTGGTCTCGCGTGCCGAGGAGCGGCCGCCACCGCGGTGATCGCGAATGCCGTACTTCTGCAGATAGGTGTAGTCCGCATGCGCCGGCCGGAATACATCCACCAGATTGCCGTAGTCCTTGCTGCGGGCGTCCACGTTGCGGATCAACAGCGCCAGCGAGGTGCCGGTGGTCAGGCCTTCGAACACTCCCGACAGGATTTCCACCTCGTCAGCCTCGCGCCGCTGCGAGGTGTGCCTCGATTTGCCGGTGGCGCGGCGCTCGATGTCCTGACGGAAGTCTTCGGGCGCAACCGCAATGCCCGGCGGCAGCCCGTCGATTACGCAGCCAATGGCAGGGCCATGGCTCTCGCCGAAGGTGGTGACGCGCAGCAGGTGGCCGAAGGTGTTGTGGGACATCGAAGGTCTCGCTGGTCGCTGCAAGCCCCTCGCCCGCCGGGAGAGGGATTGGGGTGAGGGGCTGTGCGGAGCGGCAGGTCGCACTCGACGAGACGGCAAACAGCGGTGCATGGATGAGCTGCCAGCCCATCGCTCCGCCGCGCCCCCCCGTCCCTGCCCTTCTCGCGCGGGGAAAGGAAGGAAGAAGCCTAGCGCGCGTCCGCCAGCGCCCTGATCGTAGCGGCGTGCGCCACCAGGTCTCCGCGCTCGACCACGAAGACGCCCATCTGTCCTACCTTGAACTCGACCCAGGCAAACGGCAGTTCGGGCAGCAGCCGCACGAGCGCGCGCTCACTTTCGCCGACCTCGACGATCAGCAGGCCGTTGTCGGTGAGGTGCTCGGGCGCATCGCGCAGGATCTTCAAGGCCAGGTCGAGGCCGTCGTCGCCGGCGCGCAGGCCGAGCTCGGGCTCGTGCGCGTACTCGGCCGGCAGCGCGTCCACTTCGGCGTGGGTGACGTAGGGCGGGTTGCTCACGATCAGGTCGTACTGTTCGCCTCCGAGCGCGGCAAACAGATCGCTGTGGACGGTCCGCACCCGATCGGCAACCTCGAAACGGTCGATGTTGTCGCCGGCGAGCTCGAGTGCGTCCTTGCTGATATCGACCAGATCGACCTGCCATTCGGGGTTGTGTACGGCCATCGCGATACCGATGCAGCCCGAGCCCGTACACAGATCCAGCGCGCGCTCCACCGGCCGACCGCCCAGCCACGGTTCAAAGCCCGCCTCGATCAGCTCGGCGATCGGTGAGCGCGGCACCAGCGCGCGCGGATCGGTCTTGAAGGCAAGGCCCGCGAACCAGGCCTCGCCGGTGATGTAGCAGGCTGGGATGCGCTCGCGGATCCGGCGCTCGAACAGGCTCAGCACCAGCGCCCGCTCCTCGGCGGTCAGGCGCGCGGACCCGTATGCAGGCGAGAGATCATGGGGCAGGTGCAGGGCGTGCAGTACCAGCTGGGTCGCCTCGTCCAGTCCGTTGTCATAGCTGTGACCGAAGCTCAGCCCAGCCTGGCCGAAGCGGGTGGCGCCGTAGCGGATGAGGTCGATGATGCTGCGGAGTTCGGCGGACATGGGCAGGCTATGCGAGGTTGGACCCGTCAGTATAGCTTCGCACTGGCCGGCACCTGGGCCGCGGCAGTGCCGACATCGGCACCACGCCGAGCCAACGTATACTGCTCCCCATGGACACGCCCAAAGCCCCCAGCAGCGGCAAGCTGCCAATCATCGCCGTGCTGGTGGTCGCACTCGCGGCCGGCATTGGTCTCTACGCAGGCCAGCACTATTTCGCCCCGCCCGGGCTGCCGACGATGCAGAACAGCCTGCTCTATCCGGCGCCCAAGATCCTGCCGGATTTCAAGCTGGTCGCGGATGACGGCCGACCCTTCACCAACGCCGAGCTGCGCGGGCGCTGGAGCCTGGTCTTCATCGGCTTCACGCACTGCCCGGATATCTGCCCGGACACCATGGGCCGGCTGTCGCAGGCCCGCAAGGCGATGGGCGAGTTGGCCGAAATCGACCTGCCGCAGATCGTTTTCGTCTCGGTCGATCCCGAGCGCGACAGCCCGCGTCTGGCCGGTGACTACGCCCAGTATTTCGAGCCCACTGCGCGCGGCGTCAGCGGCGATCACGATGCGCTGATGCCGTTCACCCGAAGCCTGGGCATGGTCTACATGCAGACCGAGCTGGATGAAGGCGGTTATACGGTCGACCACTCGGCCTCGGTCGCGATCATCGATCCGGAAGGGCGCCAGATCGGCTTGGTCCGGCCTCCGCTGGATCCACAGCGGATCGCCTCGGACCTGCGCGCGCTGGCCGAGTACCGCGCCCACAGCTCGGGTTGAGCGCGATGTCGCTCTCCCTTCTGCTGCAGTACGTACTGCCGCACCGGTTTCTGTCGCGTCTGGTCATGTGGGCCACGCGGCTGCCAATCAGGCCGTGGAAGAACTTCCTGATCCGCCAGATCAGCGGTCGTTTCAATGTGGACTGGAGTGAAGCCGCCTCCAGCGACCTCGACAGCTATCCGCACTTCAATGCCTTTTTCACCCGCGCGCTCAAGCCCGGCGCGCGCTCGCCTGACGCCGCGGAAGACGCACTGCTGATGCCGGCAGACGGCCGCATCAGCCAGCTCGGCCGCATCCAGCAGGGTCGCATTTTCCAGGCAAAGGGCCAGGACTACAGCGCCGCCGAACTGCTCGGCAGCGAGGAGGCCGCAGCCCCCTTTGTCGACGGCTGGTTCATCACCGTCTATCTGTCACCGCGCGACTACCACCGCGCCCACATGCCCTGCGCCGGGCGTCTGGTCGAGACCGTGCATGTGCCGGGCCGGCTGTTCAGCGTGGCGCCGTTCGCGGTGGCCGGCATCCCGCGCCTGTTCGCCCGCAACGAGCGCCTGGTCTGCCGCTTCGAGACCGAACGCGGCCCGATGGCGGTGGTGATGGTCGGCGCCATGCTGGTCTCCGGCGTCGAAACCGTCTGGGGCGGTGTGGAGATCCCGCCTTACGGCTCCGGCATCGTCCGCTGCGACCTGCGCGAACGCAGCATCCAGCTGGGCCGTTTCGAGGAGATGGCGCGCTTCAACATGGGCTCCACCGTGATCGTTTGCCTGCCGAAGGATGGCTTCGAGCTGGACGACGGCCTGTTCCCGGAAAACCCGGTCCGGGTCGGCCAGCGCCTCGGCTGGATGCGACCCGCCTGATCCCATGCCGCTCTACCGATTCCACGGAGGCCTGCCGCTGCCGGGGATGAAGGGCGAGCTGCCGCAGCGGCCGATACGGCAGGCCGAGCTGCCTGAACTTCTGACTCTGCCGCTGCGCATGCATGCGCGCGGCACGCTTGAGCCCTGCGTGGTGCCGGGGCAGCGCGTGCGCCGCTTCGAGGTACTGGCGCGTCCGCAGAGCAGTGGCGAAGGCGCCTGCCTCAATGCGCCGGCGGCCGGCATCATCGAGGCCATCGAGCCACGCGGCCTGCCGCATGCGCCCGGCGAATCGGGGCCGGCCATTGTGCTGCGCGTGGATGCCGCAAACCCGAGCGAGGCTTCGCGCTTTGCGTCCATGTCCGATTGGTCGGCACGCAAGCCGCCGGAGCTGCGCCAGCGACTGATCGAGGCCGGCGTCGCGGGCTTGGGCGGCGGCGCCTTCCCCAGCGCCGACAAGCTCGCTTTCGAAGTGGAGCTGCTGGTGCTGAACGGCGCCGAGTGCGAGCCCTGGATCGCCTGCGACGCGCGCCTGCTGGTGGAGCAGGCCGCCGAGGTGCTGCAGGGCGGACGCCTGCTGCGCCACATGCTGGGCGCCAAGCGCGTGCAGCTGGCGGTGGAGGACAGCATGCAGCCGGCACTAGCAGCCCTGCGCGCGGCGCTGGCCGAACACGCCATTGAGGACATCGAACAGGTCGAGGTGCCCACGCTGTACCCGCAGGGCGGCGAGCGCCAGCTGATCCAGACCTTGACCGGCCGCGAGGTGCCTCTGGGCGGCCTGCCTCAGCACATCGGCATCGTCGTCCACAACGTCGGCACCGCGCTGGCGGCCTGGCGCGCGGTGGTGCACGGCGAAGCGCTGGTCGAACGCGTACTCAGCGTCACCGGCCCAGGCGTGGTGCAGCCCGACAACTGGCGGGTGGCGCTGGGTACGCCGATTGCTGCCCTCATCGCCGCCAGCGGTGGCTATACCGACCAGGCCCGGCGGCTGCTGATGGGCGGCGCAATGATGGGTGTCAGCCTGCCTGACGATGGCTTTCCCATCGTCAAGGCCAGCACCTGCGTGCTGGTGTTGGATACACCCGAGGCTCGCCACGGTCAGCCGGCGCTGCCCTGCATCCGCTGCGGCGACTGCGCTGATGTCTGTCCGCCGCGGCTGATGCCGCAGCTGCTGCATGAGGCCCTGCGCGCTCCGGAAATCGATGCCGCCGAAGCGCTGGGGCTGGGCGCCTGCATCGAGTGCGGGCTGTGTGATGTCGCCTGCCCCTCCCACATCCCCTTGGCGCAGGGCTTTCGTCTGGGCAAGGCGCGCCTGCGCGCCGAGCGCCAGCGCCAGCAGGAGGCAAGCGAGGCACAGGCGCGCTTCGAGGCGCGCGCGCGGCGGCTGGAGCATGAGCGCGAAGCGCTCGTGGAGCGCCGCGCCCAGGCCGGCAAGGAGGCCGCGGCCAAGGCGGCACTGGCCAGCGCGCTGGCCAAGGCGCGTGCCCGCAGCGGCGCAGCAGCGCCGGACCGTTCCGAATGAGGCGCTTCGACACCGCAGCCGCCCCGCACCTGCCGGCCCGCGGCAGCGTGCGCGGGCTGATGCTGGAGGTGCAGTTGGCCCTGCTGCCGGGGCTGCTGATGCAAAGCTGGTTCTTTGGCCACGGCGTGCTGCTGCAGGTGCTGCTGGCGATCGGCTTCGGGTTGGGCATCGAAGCGCTCTGCCTGCGTTTGCGGGGCCGCCCACTCGGGCCCTTCCTGGGCGACGGCAGCACCGTGCTGGCCGCCACCCTGTTCGCGCTTTGCCTGCCGCCGCTGGCGCCATGGTGGATGGCCGCGATCGGCATGCTTGCCGCAATCGGCCTGGCCAAACACGCCTATGGCGGCCTGGGCGGCAACCTGTTCAATCCGGCCATGGTCGGCTACGCCGTGGTGCTGCTCAGCTTCCCGCTGCAGGCCAGCCAGTGGCCTGGCGTGTCGGACACGTCCCACTACGGCCTGATCGAAGCCCTGCGGGTGGTCATGCTCGGTGCGGCACCGGCCACAGGCTGGGACGCACTGACCGCCGCCACGCCGCTAGACGCGCTGCGCCAGCTCGGCGGCCAGGGCCTGACCCTCGGGGAAATGCAGGCCGACCCGCGCTTCGCCGAGTCAGGGCCCGGGGCCTGGGGCTGGATCGCCAGCGCGCATGCAGTCGGCGGGCTGTGGCTGCTGGCGCGCCGTCGGATTCCCTGGCACGCGCCGGCCGGGCTGCTGGGCAGCGTGGTGCTGCTCAGCCTGCTGCCCTGGGCGCTGGATCCGGACCTGCACCCCTCGCCGATGTGGCATGTCGCCACCGGCGCCACCGTGCTTGGCGCCTTCTTCATCGTCACTGACCCGGTCTCTGGCTGCGCCAGCCCGCGCGGCCGCCTGCTGTTCGGCGCTGGCGTGGGCCTGTTGCTGCTGGCGATCCGGCGTTGGGGCACGTATCCGGATGCGCTGGCCTTCGCCGTACTGCTGATGAACTGCGCCGCACCGATGCTGGACCGCTACACCCGGCCGCGGGTGTACGGAGCGCCGCGATGAGCCCCGCCGGCCTGCGTCGCGCTGCCCTGCTGCTGGGCAGCTGCGCGCTGATCGCGATCGGCGCGCTGACTGCCGTCGAGCACCTTACCCGCGAGCGCATTGCAGAGGCGCGTGCCGCCGCCGAGCGCGCCGCGCTGGCCGTAGTGCTGCCGCCGGCCGATCACGACAACGACCCGCTGCAGGACAGCCTAAGCGTGCACGCGCCGGCCTGGCTGGGCCGCGAGACAGCGGTGCGGGTCTGGCGCGCGCGCCGCGCGGGCGCGCCCGCGGCACTGGCGATCGAGCTGAGCGCCCCGGACGGCTACAGCGGCGACATCGACCTGCTGCTGGGCATCGACGCCAGCGGCCGGGTGATCGCGGTGCGGGTCACCCGCCATGCCGAGACGCCGGGTCTGGGCGACCCCATCGAGCGCAGCCGCAGCGACTGGGTCGACGGCTTCGGCGGACGCGCGCTGGGCGATCCCGCGTTGGCCGGCTGGACCGTGCGCCGCGAAGGCGGCGAGTTCGACCAGTTCACAGGCGCCACCATCACTCCGCGTGCAGTGGTGCGCGCGGTGGCGCGCAGCCTGCTGTTCATCGAGCGCCACGGCGACACGCTGTGGGCCGCGGAATCCAATACTCTGCTGGAGTTCAAGGATGGCCCCGAGCGCTTCTGAATCGGCCGGCCTCGTGCAGGCGGGCCTGTGGCGGCAGAACCCCGCCCTGGTGCAGCTGCTGGGGCTGTGCCCGCTGCTGGCGGTCAGCGGCACGGCGGTGAACGCGCTGGGCCTGGGCGTTGCCACCCTGCTCGCCCTGCTCGGCACCAACCTCGCGGTATCGCTGATCCGCGGCTTCACTGCCGCCGAGGTGCGCATCCCGGCCTTCGTGATGGTGATCGCCTCGGTGGTGACCTCGATCGAACTGGCCATGCATGCCTGGCTGCCGGCGCTGCATGCAGTGCTGGGCCTGTTCCTGCCGCTGATCGTGAGCAACTGCGCCATCTTGGGCCGCGCCGAGGCCATGGCCAGCCGCAGCGACCCGCTGCGTGCCACGCTGGACGCGCTCGGCATGGGGCTGGGCTTTCTCGGCGTGCTGCTGCTGCTCGGTCTGCTGCGGGAGGGTATTGGACAGGGCAGCCTGTTCGCCGGCGCCGGCGCCCTGCTCGGCTTGCCCGGCCTGGAGTGGCAGTTCAGCAGCCACCGCTTCCTGCTGGCCGCCCTGCCGCCGGGTGCCTTCATCCTGCTGGGCCTGCTGATCGCCGCACGCCAAGCTTGGCTGGCGCGGCGCGCAAGCCTGCAAACCATTCCTATCCCATAGGGTGTGCCTTGGCGCACCGTGTGGCATCCAAGGCTTGCCCCGATGTGTTTCGTATCGACGCGCAATCATGCATGGAACGGCAAGGCCTCGACGCAACACGGTGCGCCAAGGCACACCCTATGAACGCGTCTTTCCCGAGGTGCCGTTGAAGCCATGGTCGAACCCAAGATCCGCTCAAGCCGCCCGATGAACCCCGCCGACCGGCTGGAGTTTTTCCGCCGCCTGCGCGAGCTGAATCCCGAGCCCAAAACCGAACTGGAATACAGCAGCGCCTTCGAGCTGCTGATCGCCGTACTGCTGTCGGCGCAGGCTACCGATGTGGGCGTCAACAAGGCCACGCGGCGGCTGTTCCCGCTGTCGCGCACGCCGCAGGCCATGCTGGATCTGGGCGAGGAGCGCCTGCGCGAGTTGATCTCCACCATCGGGCTGTTCCGGGCCAAGGCCGCCAACACCATCGCCACCTGCCGGATCCTGGTCGAGGAGCACGGCGGCGAGGTGCCCGGCGAGCGCGAGGCGCTGGAGCGCCTGCCGGGCGTCGGCCGCAAGACCGCCAACGTGGTGCTGAACACCTGGTTCCGGCAGCCGACCATGGCGGTGGACACCCACATCTTCCGCGTCGCCAACCGCACCGGGCTTGCCCCCGGCAAGGACGTACGCGCGGTCGAGGACGCGCTGATGAAGCGCGTGCCCAAGGACTTCCTGATGGACGCCCACCACTGGCTGATCCTGCACGGCCGCTACGTCTGCAAGGCCCGCAAGCCGGAGTGCGAGCTCTGCGTGGTGCGCGACCTGTGTCGGTTCATTGGCTGAAGCCCGGGATTCGGGATTCGGGATTCGGGATTCGAGGCCTGCAGCTCCACCACTGCGCCTCCATCAAAGTTCGACGACCGCGCAGCCAACTGCGCGTTGGCGAACATTCCGCGAGGAGGAGCCTCGCCTCAATCTCGACACTCGACCCACGCGAATCCCCAATCCCGAATCCCCAATCCCGGCCTCTCACCCCCACCGCACCCGCCGCGTCGCCAGCATGAACACCGCGAGGCAGCCGAACAGGGTGACGGCGCCGCCCAACAGGGCGTGGTCCTCGGCTTTCAGCAGCACGTACAGCAGGGCGTAGAGGCCGGACAGTAGGCCGGCGCTGGCCCAGCCGCGCGGGCGGCTGTCGAAGGCGCCGGCGAGGTAGGTGGCGATCAAGGCGGTGCAGGCCAGCGCGGCCAGCAGATAAGCCAGCCCGAATCCGACGTGCTCGGACAGGGCCAGCAGCAGCAGGAAGAACATCGCCAGCGCCAACCCGACCAGGCCGTAGTGCAGCGGATGCAGTTCGCCGCGGCCCAAGACCTCCACGAAGAACACCGCTCCGAACACCAGCACCAGCACCAGCAAGGCGTACTTGATGGCGCGCTCGGTCATCAGATAGCGGTCGACCGGATCGACCAGACGAAAACCGAAGGCCTGCCCGTCAATCGAGTGGCAATGGCTGGCCTGAACCCCGCACTCGGCCGCCAGCTGCTGGGCCTGGCTGGCCAGGCGCGACACCTTCCAGCCGGCGCGGAAGCCCTCCGGCGACAGCTCCGGCGCCAGCGGCAGCAAGGCCCCTCGAAACGACGGATGCGGCCAGTCGCCGCGGATCGACACTTGCGTATCGGCACCCACTGGCACGAAGTCCAGCGCGTCGGTACCGCTGAGCTCCAGATCCAGCGCCACCTCCAGCGTTCCGCCCAGCACGCTGGTCGGGGCAAGCCCAGCCTGCACGCCGGCGCCGATCCAGGGCAAGCCTGCGCCGGGCTCAACCGTCAGCGGCCGCCCGCCCGCAAGCAGCTCTGCACGCCGGATGCCGCGATTGTCTCCCAAGCCCAGCAGCAGGTCGGCGCGCACCAGCCGCTCGCCTTCGGCCGGCAGCTCCGGCAGGACGAAACGTGCCCTGCCCTTCAGCTGCAGGTGATAGACCAGCGCCGTGAACAATGACCGCCCGCGCCGCTCGCTGACGAACTCGCCCTCCCAGTGCAGTGCGTCCGGCAGCAGCAGCCGCACCTCGCGCTGGGTGCGGAGTTCGACAATGCCGCCACCGTCGCCCTCCGCACCGTGCCGGTGCAGAACCTCACGGTCCACCACCACCCGCAGCATCGGCCCCAGCAAACGCTGCGAACGGCTGCTGGACTGCGCGACCTCATCGCGCACCTCGGCCGCTCGCCGCTGGCGCTCCTGCACCAGGCCGGAAAGCATCAGCAGTGGAATCAGCAGCGCGATGATGGTGGCTGCGATCAGGGGCAGCTTGATGCCGAGGCGCATGGCGCACTCCGTTGTGGGGGAGTGCGAAGGAGACGCCGCGAGCAGGGCGCAGCGCGGCCTTCAGATGACAATTCGCGGGCACTCACCCGGCGATGGAACTCAGCGCCCAAGCACCTCCTCGCGCATCTCCAGCACCCGGCGCACGCGCGGATGCTCGGGCCCAAGCGCTCCGAGCAGCCAGGCGTGCGAGCGCTCGAAGGCTTCGGCGGACTCCTCGCGGCGCTCCATGCGGGCCAGCGTGAAGGCGAGCCCCAACATGTAGATGCCCGGCTCGTCCCGCTCAGGTCCAAAGATACGTTGGGACACCTCGGCGTTGCGGAGATTGAGCACCAGTGCGCCTTCCAGGTCGCCCTTGCGCCGCAGTAGGCCAGACAGGTTGTGGCCGAGGATCAGCACCTCCGGGTGTTCGGCGCCCAACAGTTCTGTTTCGATCTCCAGGGCGCGCCGAATCAGCGCCTCGGCTTCCTCGTGCTGGCCGCGGCTGCTCAGCAGCATGCCAAGATTGTTCAGGCTGTTACGCGTCAGCGGATGCTGGTCGCCGAACTGTCGAACGCGCTGCTCGAGTACCTCGCGGAACAAGGGCTCCGCCTCGTCCTCCCGATCCATGTCCTGCAGCACGCTGGCCAACTCGTTCAGCGTGGTCTGCACGTCAGGATGCACCCGCTGGAGACGTGAAAGGCGCAGCGCGAGGCCTTCCCGAAAGTGCAGCTCGGCGTCCGCAAAGCGGCCTTCCTTGCGCTCGATCTGTCCCAACGTCAACAGCAGGGTGGATCGCAGGAAGGGCTGATCTTCGTCAGCGCTGCCCAGCAACTCCAGCGCACGGCCCAAGCGCTCGCGCGCCTCGTCCCGGCGACCGAGCGTACTCATGGCCGCGGCTTCCGCAGACAGTGCATGCGCCTTCTCGATCAACGGCACAGCGGCCGAGGACTCTCGCACCTCGGCCACAGAGCGAAGCACATCCAGTGCCTCCTCGCTTCGCCTCGCCATGATCAGCTCTTGCCCATGCACGTTCGCCAGCCGCACTTGTTCCGCCGCCGCCCCCCGGTGGTCGCGGCGAAGTGCCTGCATCCGCTGATCGCCCTCTTCGGTCCGCCCAAGATCGAAGGCGATCCGCGCGGCCAGCTCACGGAATGCCAGCGCGCGCGTGTTGCTCGCGCCCTCGTCGACGCCCCAGAGCTGGCCCGCACGCTGCAGGTGTCGCTCGGCTTCCGCCGGCTCGCCTAGCGCGCGATAGGCACGCGCAAGCGCCCAGCGGACCCCGGCCTCGGCGGCAGGCGTGTCGGCTAGGCGTTCCTCGACTTCCCCGGACGCGCGGTCCAGCACCTCGCGCAGTCGCATGTCGGGGTGGGGCGCCAGGTAGGGACTGGCCTGCGCCAGAAGGTCCTCGTTGAGAAAGGTGTTGATCGCCTCGGCCACCGCGCGCGCTTCCGAGGCCTGCCGATACAGCCAGAGGCTGGAAACGGCTCCAAGCAGAAAGATCGCTGATAGTCCAAGCAGCCAGCGCCGCTGCAGGCGGCTGCGCTGCAGCCGTGCATGCAGTGTCCGCGCCTTGGTCTCCGCGGCGAGCGCCGAGTCGCGCTGACTGCGCCGCTGTTCGAGCTGGCGCAGCCGCTGGGCGAGGGCTCCGGCATCCGCCAGCCGCCGCTCCGGCTCCACGTCCGCGGCCGCGGCGATGTCCTCGCGCAGCAGGGAATCCTCGATGTCCCGCTCCCAGCCCGGCGCCAGCGGGCGGCGCAGATCGCCCACGGCCATCTGGTAGAGCATCACGCCCAGGGCGTAGAGGTCGCTGCGCTGGGTGGGCGCGGCGCCGCCGATCACCTCGGGCGCGAGGTAGGCCGGCGTGCCGGAGCTGTCGCCGCTGCCGATGCGGGTGCCGGTGAAGCCCAGCCGGGTGATACCCAGCGCCGCGATGGCGCCGGCGTCGCTGAGCGCGCCAATGCCGAAGTCGGCCAGCAGCACCTGCAGCCGCGCATCCGCACGACGGCGGATCAGCACGTTGCCGGGCTTGAGGTCCTTGTGCACCACGCCAACCGAATGCGTGGCCGACACCGCCTCGCAGAGCTGGGCCATGGCCTCCAGCCGCTCGGCCAGGGGCGGACTCTCAGCGGCCAGCCATTGGCCGAAGTCGCCACCCTCGACCCACTCCGACTCGGTGAAGAAGGGCGGCTCCTGCAGGTTCCAGTCGTGCAGGCAGACCACCGGCGCCTCGGCGCCGAGCGCCTCATGCACCACTCGATACAGGGTGATCTCGCGCTTGAGTCGGACCAGGCTTTCGCCGTCGCGGGCGAACTTGAACACGCGGCGGTCGCGGGTCTTGCTGTGCTCGGCCAGCCAGACCAGTCCACGGGCGTCGGCATCCAAGGCGTGCAGCAGGCGCCAGTTCGGTCGCTGCGGTACGGCGTCGCCAGCGCAGGGCTCGTAGATCAGCGCTGCCGGCATCGGCGCTTCGCCTGTCTCCACCTCCACCCCGAACCGATAACCGAAGCCATGCACGGTGCGAACCAGCTCCTGGGCGTCATCGGCCAGCGCGGCGCGCAGCTTCATTACCGCCTTGGCGAGCGTGCCCTCGGTGACGATACGGCCCGGCCAGACGCGCTCCAGCAGCTCGTCCTTGGTCCAGACCTCGCCGGGGCGCTCGACCAGACAGGCCAGCAGCTGCAGCACCTTGGCCTCGACATTCAGCACGCGCTCGCCGCGGCTGAGCTCAAGCCGCGCTAGGTCCAGACGGAAGTCGGCAAACCGGTACAGCCGATGCTCCGTGCCAAGCAAGCCCTGGCCTGCCGAACTCGCGCCCGACCCCCCGGGCGTGGACGAACCCTGCATCTGCTTCCCCCAGCAGCGCTGACGAATGCGCCGCACGCGGCCCGGAGTATGCACCGGCCGCCGCTCACAAGCCACTGACCGTGAAAGGAAAAAAGAGGGAATAAAGGCTTCGCGAACGCGTCGCGGCAAAGGAATGCGATTCCGACCCGCCTGCGGCCGAATGGAGTCGTCGCCGCAGCCTGCCGGGCCGGCGCCACCCCCCACCGAAGGAGCCTCACCATGAACATCCGCCTGCCGCTGACCGCCACCGCCCTGCTGATCGCCCTCACCCACGCCCTGCCCGCCGCCGCCCAGGCCGACCCCCGCAACGGAGTGCAGTGCCCCAACGGCTACACCCCCACGCTTGCGGCCAACAACACGCACCTGACCTGCCACCGCGAAAGCACCGTCGAGCGCGCCTCGGTCTGCTCACCGGTCACCGTCAGTGGCCGCAGTGGCCAGATCGGCGCCAATATCAACCTGCGCCGCGAGATCGTCCGCAACGGCGCGGACCAGTGCACTGATCCGACCGGCCGCACCAACGGCGGCCCGCCGCAGGCGGTGCTGCTGCCCACCGACCCCACCACCGGCTGGACCCGCAGCGAGCGCGCCAACGGCGAGGACATCTACGTCCGCGCCGGCCAGCGCGAATACGCCTTCCCGCGCGGGGCCTCGTTCAACCCCACCCACAACGCGGCCAACGGGGTGCGCTGCCCCGGCGGCTACACCGGCCGCGCGAACGGCGGCGGGATGGTCTGCGAGCAGGTGACCGAGACCCGCCGCGCCAACTGCGACTTCGGCTGGTCGATCAGCGTCGACCACAACCGCGGCCGCCAGGACCGCTGCCTTGGCCTGAACGTGGGCAACACCGTGCCGAACGGCATCACCAACGTCCAGCTGCAGGCGCAGCGCGCCTACTGGACCCTGGATGCGCGCACCGGCCTCGACCAGTGGGAGCGCCGCGACTACCGCTACGTGAGCCGTTGACACACCGCGCCGCGCGCCGGGTGGCACACCCCACCCGGCGCGGCTTCCTGCCCAGCCAAGCACTCAAGGAACCCACATGAACACCATCGTCCGCCGTCTGACCAGCGTTGCACTGCTCGCTTTCGCCCTGCCCGCCCTCGCCCAGCAGCAGCTGGCGCTGCCCAGCGGCATCGTCATCGAACTGCCGGAGGGCTGGCAGGCCCTGCCGCATGAAAGCGGCCAGTTCCAGCTGCTGCCGCCGGACGCCAGCCCGACCGAAGCGCTGCTGCTGCTGACCGCGCCCAGCGAGGGGGTGCAGACCGCTACCGATCCCTCGGTGCTGGCCGACAGCGAAACCGAAGTGCGCAAGCTGTTCCCTGCGATGCGCCGGCTCGGCCCGCCGCAGCGCATGGACACTGCTCTGGGCGAGGCCGTGCAGCTCGGCTTTGGCGGCAGCGTGGACGGCACGACGGTGCAGCTGGCCTTGTTCCTGGTGGTGCACGAGGGCACCGCAGTCAGCCTGATGGCCGCAGGTACGCGACAGGACGTGTCACCGCGCCTCGGCGAGCTGGCCGCCGTGTTCGCCAGCCTGCAGCTCGACGCCGGCGCCGACCAGGCGCCGTTTGCGGGCAGCTCTGCGCCGGCGCCCTCTCCGCCCGCCGCCGCGGTCGCTGGCGGCATCGACGACGGCAGCGCCATCGCGCGGCCGTGGGCGCAGCGCCTGTCGGGCCGCAAGCTGGTGGTGATGAGCGGCTACAGCAGCGGCGGCTCGGGCGGCATGAACTCGCGCTACGACCTCGAACTGCATGCCGACGGACGCTTCCACTACTACGGCAGCAGCTCGGTTTCGATCAGCGTCGAAGGCCTCGGCGGCAGCAGCAGCAGCCAGGAGGACGAGCGCGGCCGCTGGCGTGTGATCACCCACCAGGGCAGCGCGGTGCTGGAGCTCAGCCTCGACAGCGGCGCGCGCCAGTACGGCGAGCTCGGCCGCAACGGCGAGCAGACCCTGCTCAACGGCAGCCGGGTGTTCGTCACCGACATCTGACCGCGCAGGCCGGGACAGCGCTGCCGCGGCGGCAGCGCATCGAAGCCACACGCAAAGCGCTGCCGGGCCGCCGCCAGGCGACCCGGCTGCGCGCCTTCATCCTCCAGCGCCTGCAGCGCGGCCAGCACGATGGACTCGGCATCGTCTTCGAAAGGCCTGCAAAGCCTCGCGGGTGTCGTCGCGGCCGAAGCCGCATGGCCACCTGCAAGCAGGCAGGGCAATGAGTCGCGGCCCTGCAACCGCCGCCCGAAGAGGCCAGCAGTCAAGAGAAGCGTTGCATTTCGGAATCGAATCCGCCGGCTTCCATCTTTGTCCTGATTTCGCTGATTGTTTGTTCGTCCAAATCGAAGATCCGCCGCCCGTCGCGCCTGTTTGGTGGAATGGCTCGCGCGCTTTTTACGCTTATGCCTCTGTTTATAAATGCTTTTTATCGCCACGCCACTGCCCCACCCCGGTGAGCTGCGGGCTGCAAGACCTCCACGTCAAGCTCGCGGATAGCAACGCTTCCGAGAGTCATTCGCATTTATGATTGCGAACTTCCTCCCGGTGGACCCCCGAAGCATGCTCGCACGACGCAGCCCCCTCGCCCTCGCCCTCGCCTCCCTGCTGCTCGCCCCGCCGGCCGATGCCGCTGCCGACGCCGCAATGGCTGCAGCCGCCGAAGATCGGGTCCAGCTGCCGGCGGTGCAGGTGCGTGAATCGCAGCGTCCGCTGACCGATCAGCAGGCACCGCCGGAGATCGAGGACGGCAAGCTGACCGTCGGCAAGAAGGCGACCCGTATCGAGCTGGATGCGCAGCCGGCCATCGTAGACAACAACTGGCGCCAGCTGCTGGCGCGCGCGCCGGGCCTGTTGCTGTCCGAGCAGCCCATCCCCAGCCATTACAACGTCAACTACCGCGGCCTGGGCGATCCGCACGAATCCGAGTTTGTGCTGTTTGCGGTCGACGGCATTCCGGTGCTCGCCGACTGGTTCGGCTACCCCACTCTCTACTTCTCCCCGCCGGCCCAGCAGATCGAGAGCCTCGATTTCATCCGCGGCGGCAGCGGTCTACTGTACGGGCCCCAGCCGGGGCCAGTGGTGAACCTGCTGCGGCGCGCGCCCGACGCCGGTGCCGGCATGCGCGGCCGCGTCGATCTTGCGGCCGGCAGCGAAGGCCTGCGCACCGGCTACGCCGAGCTCGCCGGCGGCAGCGGCCGCGGCGGCTGGCTGCTGGATGCCTATGCCAGCGACCGCGACGGCGAGCGCCCCAACAGTGGATCCAGCGTGCGCAGCCTGCGCGCGGCCGGGTTGTGGGAGCCGGACAGCTCGCAGAGCTGGGAGCTGGACGTATCCGCCTACGACTCGATGTCGGAGGAGCCGGGCCGGCTGAGCCTGCAGCAGTTCCAGGACGATCCAATGCAGGGCACCACGCCCACCAACCGGATCTGGATCGAGCGCGCCGACCTGCAGCTGCGCCACCAGCGCCTGCTGGGTGAATCCAGCCAGCTCACCGCCAAACTGTGGTCCGCCTACCTGGACCGCCTCAGCCGCCGCGCCGCCAAGTCCGTGCCGGGCGGCCCCCTGCCCAGCTCCACCACCTTCGATCGCCAGCGTTTCCGCCTGAGCGGCTTCGACGCGCGCGTATTGACCGAATGGGGCGACGCGCACAGCCTGACCTGGGGCACCACGCTGTACACCAGCGACAGCCCGCGCACGCAGAAGACCTCCAGCAACGTGCTCGGCGAAGTGGGCGATGTCCAGCGCTTCGCCCAGGAGCGCCGCAACGACTACGCCGCGGTGTTTGCCGAGAACGCGTTCCGCTTCGGTGACTGGAGCCTGGTGCCGGCGATCCGCATCGATCGTCTGGAAATGGCAATCGAGGAAACCCAGCGCCAAAGCAGCCTGCGCCGGGACGCGATCGATCGCAGCTTCAGCCGCACCGAGACCCTGTTGGGGCTGGGCGCAAGCCGCAGCCTCGGCGACAGCTGGCTGGCCTACGGCAACTTCTCGCAGGGCTATCGCCCGATGCGCTACGACGATATCGCCAACCCCACCGCCGAGCTGGCCGGCAGCAACGATCCGGATCCGGCGCGCGCCGACAACTTCGAACTGGGCGTGCGCGGTGCACCCGCGTCGGGCTGGTTCATCGACATCAGCCTGTTCCGCATCGATTTGGAGGACAAGATCGAGCAGCGCCTGGTCGGCATCACCGACATCGAGCGCATCAACTCCGGCGACGCCCGCCACCAGGGGCTGGAATTCTCGGCCGACTGGAATCTGCTGCACGGCCGCAGCGAGCAGGCGCTCTCGGTGTTCATCAATGGCTCGCTGCTGGACGCCGAGATCGTCCGCTCCGCCAGCGCCAGCCTGCTCGGCCGCACCCCGGCCTATGCCCCGGAGCGCATCCTCCGCACCGGCCTGCTGTGGCAGGGCAGCGCCGGCGAGCGCTTCAGCCTCACCGGCACCTACGTCTCCGACCACTTCTGGCAGGACAGCAATCTTGGAAGCGGCAGCGGCGCCAACGCGCTGCCGGCGGTGATCGAGTCGTATGCCGTCTGGGATGCCGCCATCGAGTGGCCGGTGTCGCCCAGCCTGACCGCGTTCGCCGGCATGCAGAACATCACCGACCGCATCTACAGCTCGCGCTTCCGCAGCGACGGCATCGAGGTGGCGCCGCGCCGCAACACCCACCTCGGGGTCCGCTGGACGTTCTGAGCCCGCCGGCAGAATCTGATCGCGCAGGCTGCGTCAGCGCTGCCACGGCGGCAGCGGATCGAAGCCGCGGGCAAAGCGCTGCCGGGCCGCCGCCAGGCGACCCGGCTGCGCGCCTTCATCCTCCAGCGCCTGCAGCGCGGCCAGCACGATCGACTCGGCATCGACCTCGAAAAAGGCGCGCAGAGCCTCGCGGGTGTCGCTGCGGCCGAAGCCGTCGGTGCCCAGCACCACGTATCGGCGCGGCACGTAGGCCCGGATCGATTCCGGCCAGGCGCGAACGTAGTCGCTGGCGGCCACCACCGGGCCGGCGCTGCCAGCCAGCGCCCGCTCCACCCACGGCCGACCGGCATCCTCGCCGGCGCGACGCGCGCGCTCGCAGCGCATGCCGTCACGGGCCAGCTCGCTGTAGCTGGTGGCGCTCCAGACCGCGGCCTGCACCCCGAACTCGCGCAACAGGGCCTGCGCACGCAGCACCTCGATCATGATCGCGCCCGAGCCCAGCAGCTGGACCTCGGCGCTGTCGCTCTCGCCCGGTAGCCGGTACAGGCCAGCACAGACCCCGTAGCGCACGTGTTCCAGCTCGGCTGCCGGCAGCGAGGGCATGGTGTTGTTCTGGTTGCCGACCGTGAGGTAGTAGAAGCAGTCCTGCTGCTGCTCCAGCATGGCCTGCATGCCGGCCTCCAGCAGCAGGCCCACCTCGTAGGCAAACGCCGGGTCGAAGGCCCTGCAGCTCGGCACGGTGGCGAACATCGGCAGCGAGCTGCCGTCCTGATGCTGCAGGCCCTCGCCGTTCAACGTGGTGCGGCCCGCGGTTGCGCCCAACAGGAAGCCGCGGGCGCGCTGGTCGGCCGCCGCCCACACCAGATCGCCCACGCGCTGGAAGCCGAAGATCGAGTAGTAAATGTAGACCGGCAGCATCGGCAGGTCGTGCACGCTGTAGCTGGTGGCGGCGGCGATCCAGCTGCTGATGGCGCCGGCCTCGCTGATGCCCTCTTCCAGGATCTGGCCGCTGGCTTCTTCGCGGTAGTACATAAGGGTGCCCAGGTCCTCGGGCTCGTAGAGCTGGCCCTGAGGCGCATAGATGCCAACCTGGCGGAACAGCCCGGCCATGCCGAAGGTGCGCGCCTCGTCGGCCACGATCGGCACGATCCGCGGGCCGAGGCGATCCTGCTTGAGCAGGTTGCCAAGCATGCGCACCGCCGCCATGGTGGTGGACATGGCCTTGCCCTCGGCCGCGAGCGCGAACCCGGCCCAGTCGGCCAGCGGCGGCACCGGCAGCGATTCGCTGGCGCGCGCGCGTCGCCGCGGCAGGTAGCCGCCCAGCGCCTGTCGACGCGCATGCAGGTAGCGCAGCTCCTCGCTGTCGGGCGCAGGCTTGGCGAAGCGCGCCTGCTCCAGCGCGGCATCGTCGATCGGCAGCTCGAAGCGGGCGCGGAAAGCGCGCAGATCCTCGACGCCGAGCTGCTTCTGCTGGTGGGTGGTCATGCGCCCCTGGCCGGTGCTGCCCATGCCGTAGCCCTTCATGGTCTTGGCCAGCACCACGGTGGGCTGGCCGCGATGGGACGTAGCCTCGGCGTAGGCGGCGTAGAGCTTGCGGGGGTCGTGGCCACCGCGACGCAGGGCGTCGATGGCGCTGTCCGGCAGGTCGGCCACCAGTGCCTCCAGGCCCGGGCTGCCGGCGAAGAAGCGCTCGCGGTTGTAGGCGCCGTCGTTGGCCGACAGGGTCTGGAACTGGCCGTCGACGGTGCGCGCGAACGCGCGCAGCAGCTCGCCCTCGCGATCGCGCGCGAACAGCCGGTCCCAGTCGCTGCTCCACAGCACCTTGATCACCCGCCAGCCGGCGCCGGTAAACAGGGCCTCGAGCTCATCGACAATGCGGCCGTTGCCGCGGACCGGGCCGTCCAGTCGCTGCAGGTTGCAGTTGATGACGAAGGTCAGGTTGTCGAGCCGCTCGCGCGCGGCCAGCGACAGCGCGCCGATGGATTCGGGCTCGTCCATCTCGCCGTCGCCGAAGAAGCCCCATACCCGGCGCGCGCCGGCCGGCTTCAGGCCGCGATGGTCGAGGTAGCGCATGAAACGCGCCTGGTAGATGGCGTTGATCGGGCCCAGCCCCATCGAGCCAGTGGGGAACTGCCAGAAGTCCGGCATCAGCCACGGGTGTGGATACGACGACAGGCCGCGGCCGCCGATCTCGCGGCGGTAATGCTCCAGATGCTGTTCGTCGAGGAAGCCTTCCAGGAAAGCGCGCGCATAGACACCCGGCGCCGAATGCGGCTGGAGGAATACCAGGTCGGCGCCCTCAGGGTGTGCGTCACCGCGGAAGAAATGCTGGAAGCCGACCTCGAACAGCTCGGCCGCCGAGGCGAAGCTGGCGATGTGGCCGCCCTGCTCGCGGCCCTCGCGATTGGCACGCATCACCATCACCAGCGCGTTCCAGCGGATCCAGGCGCGCAGCCGCGCTTCCAGACGCTCGTCGCCGGGGTAGTGCGGCTCGCGCGACAGCGGCAGGGTATTAGCATACGGCGTGATCCGCGCCCGCGCGCTCTGCACCCCGCTGGCCTGGGCATGGTCGGACAGGCGATCGAACAGATACTGCGCGCGCTCGACGCCGTCGGCCTGCAGCACCGCATCGAAGGCCTGCAGCCACTCCTGCGTTTCGGCGGGATCAAGATCGGCTTGGCCGGCGGCGGCGCGGGTCAGGAGATCGGCGGGGAAAGGCGGCTGGCTCATGTGCGGCGTGCAGGGCGATGGGTGCGCGCATTATCGCGGCTTTCGCGCGCATGCCCGTCCACGCCGCTACCATCCTCGCCCATGACCGGCCTGCTCGCCTTCACCCTGCTCGCACTTGCCTTGGGCGCCCTGCTCGGCTGGGCCGCGCGTCGCTACCGGGTGGAGACCGATCCGGTGGTCGAGCGCATCAATGCCCTGCTGCCGCAGACCCAGTGCGGGCAGTGCAATTTCCCCGGCTGCCGACCCTATGCCGAGGCGATCGCCCGCGGCGAGGCCGACATCAACCAGTGCCCACCCGGCGGCGAGGCCGGCGTGCGGGCGCTGGCCGAACTGCTGGGCCGCGAGGCCAAGCCCTTGGACCCCGCCCACGGCCGCGAGCAGGCGCCGCGGGTGGCCTGGATCGACGAATCCGCGTGCATCGGCTGCGTCAAATGCATCCAGGCCTGCCCGGTGGACGCCATCGTCGGCGCACCCAAGCGCATGCATACGGTAATCGCCGAGCTCTGCACCGGCTGCGACCTGTGCCTGCCGCCCTGCCCGGTGGACTGCATCGAGATGCGGCCGCGAGCCGCTGAGCCACTCCCCTGGCGCAGCATTCCGCTGCAGCTCGACACCGTGGCCCGCGTGCAAACGGACTGAGAGCGCCGGGACCATAGCCCGCCTGCTGCGGGCGCCGCCGGACGCCCTCGCCGGAGCGTCCGTGTTTTTCCACACGCCCCGAGCCTGCGCCAATGAATACGGATGCAGCGCAGCCACGCGCCGCGCTGCATCCGCTATCGTCTGCGCAATTCCGCGCCTGGACACCCGCATGCCGCTGCGCTTCGGACTCGCCGCCAACCGTCGCCATCACGAAGGCCCCGATGCGGCTCTGTTCCGCTGGCTGAAGCGCAGCGGCGACAGCATCCGCGCACTTCAGCTCGGCCTGCATGCCGTCGGCCGTACCTTCGACGTTATCGAGTCGCGGCGTGCGCTGCTCGACCACCCGGGCCTGCTGCGCTATCCGATGGGCCGCGACGGCGGTCTGATGAAGCTGGTCTCCGGGGTCGCCGGCGGCACCGAGATCGCGCCCTCGCTGGACGGGGCGATCTACCTGATGGACGCGGTGGATCCGTCCTCGATCTACCCCGAAGCGCAGGCCCTGAAGCGCCAGTGCGTGACCCATGGCAAACCCTTCGTGTCCACCCTCGCGGGGGCGATTGAATGGATCGAGGTCGAGTGCGTGCTGGCCGGGCTGGCGCCCAGCACCCAGGCCGACCCGCTGTTCGCGCTTGAATCGCAGACGGTGGCCCTGATCGCCCACGACGCTCGCAAGCAGACCATGCTGGACTTTGCGGCTCAGCATTTCGACCTGCTGAGCCGGTTCGCTCGCCGCATCGCAACGGGCACCACCGGCGGCCAGCTCAACCAGCTGGCTGCGTCCCGCGGCTGGCCCGCCGGCAGCGACTGGGTGGACCGCTACCAGTCCGGCCCGCTTGGCGGTGATGCCCAGATCGCCGAACTGGTGCTGGCGGATCGCTGCCAGCGGGTGGTGTTCTTCGAGGATCCGCACGTGGCGCGCCAGCATGAAGCCGACATCCAGCTGCTGGAGCGGGCCGTGCGGGTCGCCGGCGACCGCGCCACCTGCATGACCTCGCCGGAAGTGGCGGAGTCCTGGTGCGAGGCGGTGCGCCGGCGGTCGGTCTGAGAGCCTGTGAGAAAACCCTCCGCCTGCCGCGGCCGTCGCCGCGCTGCCCGCGCTTTTCACACGCTCTCAGCTTCTGACCATGGCGCGCGAACTGACACGGGTTCCGCGGTTTTGCCGTTCATGCCAGTGATGGTTCGCTCCCCTACGGGCCACACCTTGCTGCCTCACCATGCGTCCCTGTGGGAGCACCGGCGAAGGCGGCGGAACCGACGCCATGAACTTCGAATACACCGCCGAAACACCGCATCCAAGCGGCACCGAGCCCACGCTTGAAGCCCCTCACATCCCGGCGGCAGATTCGATTGAACAGGCCTTGCTCCGCGGCCATCGCACTGGCCCTGGTGGCGGTCTCAACGTGTATGAACGCCCGCGGGCAAATGCGATCGGCCGTGACTGCACGATGCAGCTCCGCGGAGCCATCCGGGTATTACAGTCGCACGCCAGCAGCGCAGCACCCACGAGCACGACCTCGCATCAATCCGGGTCGGTATTGCCATGAACTCGCCCGCAGTGGACGCTCCGCTGTCCCGACCTGCGCTGCGCTCGCGGCGTCATCGCCTGCAGGCACCGGCGCTCGATCCACGCCCGTGGCTGCTGCCGGAGTCCGAGCGCGACAACACGTCTGGACCCACGCCTGCCGCCGACCGCGCCGGGCGGGCGCGAGGAGCTTGCCAAGCCGCTGCAGCGCCTGGGGGGCCGCGTCTGGCGCTCGTCCTGCTGGCGCTGCTCGTGTTCCTGCCGGGATTGGCACTGCGGCAGTCCACAGCGGACGTCGAGTCCGTGCGGACGTCGCTGGCCTTCGACCCCAGCCTGCCCATGCTGGCCTCGGCCCTGAAGCTGGACGAACGCAAATTTCTTCAGCGACATGCCGTGCCGGATGCAAGCCAAATGGTGTCGCGTGGCGAAGCCGAGATTGCGCTCAGTCAACCGAGCGCCGGGCTGGTAAGGCTCACCGCGCCGCGTCGGGCGGAAGCCGCCGTCCGCGAGATTGAATCGACGATCCAGCGCCAGCTGCCTGGAATGCGGGTCGCAGTCGAGTGGACGGAAACCTCGGCCCAGCTGTCGGCTCGCCTGCCCTTCCTCATCCTCGGCGGGCTGATCGCACTGTGCCTGCTGCCCGGCAGCGGTCTCGGCCAAGCGCTGGGGCGAAGCGAGCTTGCCGTAAGGCTGGCGACGCGCGGGCTGGGCGGCCTTGCGCTGACGCTGGCGCTGTTATTGACTGCCGTCGCCCGCGACGGCGGTGGCCTTGGCGTCACGGCGTGGGCACTGACTTCGCTCGCTTGCCTGCTGCTTTCGTTCGGTCTTGCGGCGGTGGGACAGGGACTCGACCGGGCCATTCCGAGCGTTGGCCTGCGCTGGGCGCTGTGGGCACTGGCACTTGCACTTGCACTGGCGGCCGCGGCGGCAGCTCGGCTCGGCTGGGAGCCCTCCGCCAGCATGCTTTCGCCTGCCACGGCCGCGATCGACCTGCTGCGCGGTCTGCTTGGCGGCGCCGGGTTTTCCCATCCTCCGGCACTCACCGTCGCATTGATCGTCACCCTGCTGGCGGCAAGCCCGCTGCTGCACCCTTCTGCAAGGGTGCGCACACGCCCTCCCCGGCCACTTCCATGACCTTGACTCCCACCGGCCACGCTGGCGCGTTCGCGCGACCGCAGACGAGCCTTTCTCCGGAAGGGTTTGCCGTGGCTACAGACCTCGCTGCGGAAACCGCGCGGACGGATGCCTCCGACTGGCGCCCCGCGGCCCGCACCGTGCGCATGATCGGGCGACACGACGCCCTGGAGCGAGCACTGCGTGAGCGCGGAATCGATGTGCTTCGCGTGGAGTCGCCCCTGCGCACCGGAGAGCTTGGCCTGATGCCGATCACCGCCTCGACGCCATTGCCCGATCTTGAGCGCTGGCTGGGTCCGGGTGCGCAGGCCCTGCCGGTGCTGATCCACGCCGACGCCATCGCATTCGCACACCCGGTCAGCCGCTGCGGCAGCGAGCTTGCGCTGCTGCTCGCCCACAACTCCGGCTGCGCCGGCGAGCCCAGCGCGGAACTGCTGCATGCGGCTGCGGCGCGGCTGGAGGCCGCCCTCGGGCGCGGCGCGCCGTGGCCAAGCCTGCAGCTGCGTCAACTGCAGGCGCGGATAGTGACCTGCGAGTGGTCCGCGCAGACGACTGGGGCTTCGGCCAACAGCGGGTGCACACAAGCTCTGCAGCACAGCTCGGATGCTCCGATCGGGGTGACCGGCACGGCGGCCCAGTCCGCACGCTTGCACATGGCCAGCATCGAGGACCAGCTCAGGCGCCATGGCCTCGACGGAGAAGTGCAGAACGCCCCTGCACTGCTGGCCCTGCTGGAGGCCTCCTTTTCCGATCGCAACGAGCACGGACTGTCGCTGCGCCCCACCCTCTGTATCGATGGCGCGGCTGGCAGCACAAGGCTCGCACTCAGGTTCGAAGACGGCATCCTCATCAACAGCGAGACCTGGCTCAACAGCTCGCACATGGGGCCCGGCCTGCGTCTGCTTTGCGAGATCGAACACGCAGGACGCAGCCAGCGCTTCGGGCTGCTCGGCCGCAGCCTGGCCTGGTTCGAGGCCGGCGAGGCGCTTGGCAGGCTGCGCGACGCGGCTGCGACCCTTGGACTCGAGCTGTGCGAGGGTGGCCTGGCATGCTCGGGAGGCGCCCGCGCTTTCGGCTCCGGTCTGTCAGTGCACCCAGCCGGCTTTGATCCAGTCTGGTCGTTCACGCTGAAGCGCCGCAGACACTCGCAGCCGTCGGTGATCGAAAGCTGGCCCGTGCAAAAACAGCTCGCGACCCGCCGCTTCCTCCGCCAGGGACCCGAGACAGCTGGCCTGATCCCGCTGCTGGAGAACTTGCGCCCGCCAATGCTGGAGCCTGGCATCAGCCTGCTGATGGTCCACCGCACCCGCGCCGACCGGCTGAGCCGGCAGGTCTACCGCAGCCGCACGGGGCGCTGGGAGCCGCTGGAAACGCTCGAGTCAGCCGCTGACACCCACGACGGCGAATTCAGTCTTGCCGACAGCCCGGGCAACCGGATCTACCTGCTGAGCCCCTTGCCTGGAGAACAGCCTGGGGAATCCATCGAGGGCTACCTCCGCAGGGCACGCGATGCCGGCGAATGGAGCCAGCGCCTGCGTTCTCATCTGCCGGCACACGGCATGGTCGGATATCGCCTTGGCAGGCTCCCAGCCGACGACCTCAGCGATGCCATGCCCGCCCTGCGCGCCCGCAGGGAGCACGTGCTGACCGTGCTGGCGGTCGGCATCGAGGCTCTGGAAGGGCACATCGGGTCATCCCGCCACTGATTGATGCGCGATAGACGACGTCCCACCACAGTCGTCGGTGGCCTCTGGCTGGGCCGTCTTCCCTTCGATCAGGCGATACGGCATACGGCATCACCGTTCAGACGTTCCGCCGTTGTGCACAGCCTTTCCTTGCCCCTGCGCAGGCCGGCTCGCTATGCTGCCAAAAGGGCGTAGCGGCTCGCACCGGATTCAAGCGCGGGCTCGCTCCGGCCCCAACATGCTCCACCTCTCCTCCGAACCAGGACGCCTGCAATGAGCGTGTCGATCACCGAGTCCCTGGCGCGCTGGGCCTCGGGTGACCGCAGTGTCGAAACCGAGCTCATGCAGCATGTCTACCCCGTGCTGAGGAGGATCGCGCAGCGGCAGCTGGGGCAAAGCGGCCCGATCACGCTGCAGGCGACTGAACTCGCCAACGAAGCCTTCATCCGGCTGCGCAGCTCCAGCAGCCTTGAACTGGGCAGCCGCGAGCAATTCGCGGGGCTGGCCGCACGGGTGGTGCGCAACCTCATCATCGATCGCGTCCGTGAATCCTCTGCGCAGAAGCGGGGCGGCGGGTTCGACCGTGTCGACGTGTCGGAGCTCGATCACGTGGCGGCGCTGGCTGATCGCGGCAACGAAGTCGATTGGCTTGCATTGGACGCCGCGCTTGAACAGCTGGAAAAGGAGGAACCCAAACATGCCCGGCTGGTGGAGCTGCGCTACTTCCTCGGCATGAGCATCGAGCAGGCGGCCGCCGAGCTGGGCGTATCGGTCGCCACGGCCAACCGACTGTGGCGTTTCGCGCGGGCCTTCCTCGCGCGCCACTGCGATCCGCCGGAAACCGACTAAGGCGCGATGCGCAGGCATCCGCCCCGCAGCTGCGCCAGCAATCCGGGAAGGACGGGGGCCGTCCTGCCGCCAGCCGCAGCGCCACTGCAGCCGCAATGAGCCCCGGACCCGCCCCGAGCCAGCCCAAGGACGCTGAAGATCCGGGCGAGTGGATGCTTGGTGCGAGCATGAGCGCACTCTTCGACCATGCCGTGGACCTCGATCCCATGGCACTCCAGCAGCTGCTGACTGTGCTGCAGAGCCTGGATCGGGAGCGGGCAACCCACCTGCGTGAACTCCTGGATGCCGACGCCGGTAGCGACAGCCATTTGCCGGAACCCGCAGAGGCGGATTGGCGACAGGTGACAGCCGCAGCGGCGGCCGCAGCGCCGGTAGGTGATTTTCGACTGTTGCGCCCGCTGGGACACGGTGGAATGGGCGAGGTCTGGCTGGGCGAAAGACAAGTCGGTGGCGCTCGCCAGCAGGCCGCCATCAAGCTGCTCCGCTACACCCTGCAGCCGGCGATGCGCAGGCGCTTCATGGAGGAGCAGCGCATCCTCGCAAGCCTGCGTCATCCCGGAGTGGCGCGACTGATCGACGCCGGCACGCTGGCCGAAGGCATCCCATGGATTGCCATGGAATACGTCGACGGCGTCGCCATCACCGAGTTCTGTCGCAGACAACAGCTCAACGTTGAAGCGCGCCTGCGTCTGTTTCTGGGCGTACTGGATGCCGTCGGGCATGCCCACCAGAACCTGGTGATCCATCGCGACATCAAGCCGGGCAACGTTTTCGTCGACTCCAGCGGCGAGCCACGGCTGCTGGATTTCGGCATCGCAAAAGTGCTTGAGGCAAGCGCAGCCGCCACCGCAACCGCCGATCGTTTCTTCTCTTTGGCCTCAGCGGCGCCCGAGCATTTCAGCGGCGAGCCCTGCAATGTCGCCACCGACGTCTACCAGCTCGGATTGCTGCTGTACGAGTTGCTCTGCGGCAAGCCCGCGCAGGATTTCGACGGCATGCACCCAGCCGAGGTGCAGGCGCGGGTGCGCGAGCGCTCACCGCCTGCCCCGAGCAGCCGTGCGGACGACGCGACCGCCCCGCAATTCGGACTGGCCAGCGCCGCCCAGCTGTCGCGTCGGCTGCGCGGCGACCTCGACCGGATCGTGCTGCATGCGCTGCGCAAGCAGCAGCCGGAGCGCTACCGGAGCACGCTTGAGTTTGCGCTGGACATCGAAGCCTACCTGGAGGGCCGGCCAGTGCGTGCGGTCGGACAGGGCCGGCTCTACCGCGCACGCAAGTTCATCGGCCGGCACGCGCTTGCCCTGAGCGCCACCGGCGTGGCCCTGCTGCTGATCCTGTCCCTGATGACGCTGCTGCTGGTGCGCGATGCCGAACTGGCGCGCACCCACACGGTGGTGGTGCAGGAGCGCGAGAAAGCCGAGCGCGTCAACCGTTTCCTGCTCGATCTGTTCCGGGCGTCCGACCCCACCGCACCAAGCGGACTCGACCTGCGCACCATTGTCCGCCAGGCCTGGGAGCGCCAGCTTGAGCGTCGGGATTTCAGCGACACGGTGGTCTCGCTGGCCCTGATCGAGGCCGCCCTTGGCCTTGGCGAGCGCGAGGCCGCAAGCGAGATGATTGAAGCCATGCGCGGTGACCCCGGTCTGGAGGCAGACGAGCGCAGGGAGCTGCTGCTGCTGTCAGCGCGGCTGGCAACCATCGAGGGCGGCGACGTGCGGCTGCGCGGGGTCATCGACGAGCTTGCGCTGAGCATGAACGGCGCCAGCGAATCGCAGCGCGTCCGCTACACCGGCTATGTGGCGCAGCTGCTGCTGCCCGAGGATCCGGCGCACGTCGTCGAACTGACCAACGTGACGCCTGTACCGCTGGCCTGGGTGCGCCTGCGCAGCCGTGCGCTCACCGCGCTGGACAGACACGGCGAAGCCGAGGCGCTGCTGCGCGAGGCCGGCCAGCGCCAGGACATCTCGCCCTTCGAGAAACTTGGCCTGCTGCAGGCGCTTACCCACACCTATCTGACCAGCGCTCGGCCTGACAGTGCGGCGGAGGTGGCGAGTGAAGCCTATGCGCTGGCGCGCCGCACCCTGGGCGAGCGCAACCTGCGGGTACTGCCCTATGCCAACTCCTATGCGATAGCGCTGGCAGGCTCGGGAGCGCTCGCCGACGCGGTCGAAATTCTCGATGAGCTGCTCAGCCTCGAAGGAATCTCTGAATCGGTGCGCGGGCGCATGCTGGTGAACCGTCTCATCACTGGCAGCCAGCTCCCGCCGCCGCATGCGCCGACCGTAGCCCTTTCTCAACAGGTGCTCGGGGACGCCGAATCCGCACCGATGGTGCGGCTGCAGGCAGCATTGGCATTGGTGCGCCAGCAGGCCGGGAGCCCGGAACAGGAAACTGCCGCGCTGCTGCTGCTCAGTGAACTGGCCGCCTTCGCGACACCAGACAACGTCGCATCGCGACTCGGCGAGCTGTGGCTTAGGTCGCTGCAGGCGAAGCCTGGCGACCAGCATGCTTTGGCAGAAGCGCTCCGGACGCTTGGCGTCGAAGACCCTAGCCTGCAGCGTTGGCTTGACCGGGCTGAACGCCTGAGGGAAGAAGCGGACGGCTGATACGGTTGCAGCGCTTCCTCCGTTGTCTGATACAGGCAGTCGACGGCTAACGGAGGTCGTCCATGAAAAGGCTCATCGGTATCGCGTTGGGTATGGTGTTCGCAGCTGGTACGGCTCTTGGCAACGGACTTGGCCTGTGCGAGATCTTCGAAGAACCCATGGGTCAGATCGCCTCAAACTGCGATATGAGTATGAAGCGGTACTCCACGACTCACACGGTTGAATGGAGCACTCTCGGCCTGCGCCCGGATCGGCACGGCCTGATGGCCGAGGCCGGGTTTGGCATCGACCTTGAATTTGATCTGGACGCCGACATTCGCGGAAGCAGCGTTGTCGCCGTGATTCGGCCCACCCGCGAAGCCTTGGACGCCAGCGGCAAGCCGCGGGCCGTGGACAGCAGCAGCGAATGGCTGCAGGTGCTGGTAATCGTTGACGACAGCGGCACCGCGCTAGCGCTCAGGCACTATGCGGAACGAGCCGCAGGCATCGAGCTGATAGGTTCTGCCGCCGGCCCAGAGCTGCAGTCTGAACAGCCGCGACAGAGGCTGTGGCTGAGCGTGGAGCGCGAAGCCGGCGTTGTCCGCCTGCTGGTGGATACGGCAGAAGCCGCCGCGGCGAGTCCGCTGCAAATCGAACTCGACGGCTTCGGCGAGCTGCTGCCCTGGGTCCAGCTGCGCGGGGCCTCCGCTCCCAACGCCGGCGCCGTGTCCAACAGCCGGTACAGCAACCCGTGGGGCTGGTCTCGTTGAGGAGGCCAAGCCCGCGTGACTCTCGGGGGAGAGGCGTCGGCCGCGCGCACGAACAGCGGCCATGAGTACCGCCGGGGGGCGGTCGGGAAGGGGGCGCGTCAGCCCGTAGCCCCACGGGCTGCGCGCCCCCGGCCCACATCGATGCCGGCCAGCAGGCCCAAGCCGATTACGAAAAACGCCGCGGTGGCCAGCATCGCGCTGCGGTGGTCACCGCCGCTGGACCAGCTGACTGCCCCGTAGCACAGCGGCCCGAGGATCGAAGCCAGCTTTACGGCCAGCCCCCACAGGCCGAAGATTTCCGCCTCTCGACTCGGCGGACAGAACACGCCGACCATGGCGCGGCCCACGCTCTGCGAGGCGCCCATGCACAGGCCGGCGATATTGGCCGCCAGCCACACGATCGAGCGGGCGTCTGAGTACCAGAACAGGCCGATGGCCAGCAGCCAGCCGAGCAGGGAGGCCGCAAGCAGCGCCCGGTGGCCGATCCGATCCTGCAGCCAGCCGAACAGGAATGCGCCCACCGCCGCGGTCAGGTTGACCACCAGGATCAGCTGGATGCTTTCGGCCGTGGTGAAGCCCAGGGCTTCCTGGGTGAAGATCGCCGCGATCGTGATGACGGTGGCCACCCCGGCCTGGTAGAACACGATGCAGACCAGCAGCCGGCGAAGGTCGGTGAGCCCGGCGCTGCCATCCAGCGAAGAGCGCACTCGCGCAGCCGATTCGAACAGCAAGCCGCGCCCCGGCCGAGGCCGCTGCGGCGGACTGCGCTCGCGCAGCAGCAGCAGGGTCGGCAGTGCCGCCAGCGCGAACGCCACTGCGGTGATCAACATGCTCTGTCGCGCCGCATCAGCCGTGGTGGAACCCCGCGCGTCCGCGCCGGTGATCCACCACAGGCACAGGCCCAGCACCAGCAGCCCGCCGACATAGCCGAGCGCCCAGCCGAAGCCGGACAATCGGCCCATCGCCTCCTCGCGGGCCAGTTCGGGCAGGAAGGCCGCGATCACGTTCTCGCCGGTGCCGAAGGCGGTATTGCTGACCACGATCAGCACCAGCGCCAGCACCACCGCCCCGGGACCGGCCAGGGCGAGGGCTGCGGTACCGAACACACACGCGAGCGTGGTGATCCACAGCAGCCTGCGCTTGCCCGCGCGCAGATCCGCCCAGGCGCCCAGCAGCGGCGCGCTCAGCATGATCAACAGATAGGACAGGGACAGCGCCGCGGTCCAGGCGAAGGTGGCCCAGTCCGCGCCGCCGGCCACGGTGGAGACGAAATAGGCGCCAAACACCGCGGTGATCACCACCGTGGTGTAGCCGGAGTTGGCGAAATCGAACATCATCCACGCCCACAGCTCGCGCCGCCGGACAGGCGGCACCGGCGGGGCATGGGCGCGGCGCAAACCCTCAGCCCGCATTGCCGGAATCCCCCCATGACGACTCGCGCGACCGACGGCGGTCATCTCATTCCCCGCGCAATGCGCGCTCAGCGCGCCCCTGCAGATCGACCAGATCCTGCCGGCGCGGATCGACTCGCAGGCCGTCCCCGGCGAAGGTGAGGCAGGCACTCCAAAGGGCGCGGTTGCAGGCAGTACTTGCCCGCTCGGCATAGAAGTCGGCAATGCGCTTGAGCCCCTCGACGGCGCGCGCGCTGTCCGGCTCCAGCTCCAGCGCCTGCTGGAACAGGCCGAGGGCAGAGGCGTCTTCCGGAAAGATCAAGCGGTCGCCGAGGTTCTCGGGGCGCATGCCGTAATCAAGGTTGGCCTCGGCCTGGGTCAGCAGGCTCTCCAGATCGCTCACTGCCATGGGTACGGAAACCGCGGCCACCGTCGACGCAGTGGATGCACCCGGGGCCGACGGCTCGACCTCCGCTGCCGGCCACAGCAGCCAGCCCACACCCAGCAGCAGCGCCAGCCCGGCGCCGGCACCCGCCCAAGGCAGCCACGCGGGCCGCGCAGTGCTGACCAGTCGCGTGCGGGAGCTCGCCAAGGGCAGCGTTGCGGCATTTTCGACCGCGCGCTGGCGGCCGGTGTCGTGCCGCACCACCAAGCCCACCTGCGCACGCGGCATGCGCTGCCGAAAGCGGTCAAGTTCGGCCACGAAGGCCTCGCCCGACAGCGGTCGATCCTCAGGACGCTTGGCCATCAGCCGGTCGATGACCGGCTGCAGCCAGCTGAACTCGCTGGGCAGGGTGGGCACTGGCTGGGTGATATGGGCCAATGCCACCGCAAACGGGTCCGAGCCATCAAAAGGGGGCTTGCCGATCAGCAACTCGTAGAGCATCACGCCCAGGGCATACAGATCCGAGCGGCCATCAACCGGCTCGCCGCGGGCCTGCTCGGGGCTCATGTAGTCCGGCGTGCCAATCGACGCGCCCGCAAGGGTGGCCGTGGAAGCCGTATCCATCGCCTTGGCGATGCCGAAGTCGGCCAGCACGACCGTACCGTCGCCCTTGAACAGGATATTGCTGGGCTTGACGTCGCGGTGCACGACGCCCTTGCCGTGGGCGAAGGTGAGGCCCTGAGCGACCTCCACGACGATATCGAGGATTTGCGGCACGGTCAGGCCGGCATTCATGCGCTCGCGCAGGGTGCCACCGGAAATGTACTCGGCGGCAAGGTAGTACACCCCCTCATGCGAGGCGATGTCGTAGACCGTAACCAGGTTGCGGTGCGAGAGTCGGGCCGTGATCCGGCCCTCCTTGAGGAAGCGCTCGGTGAACTCGCGGTCGGCCGCAAGCTGGGCAGACATGACCTTGAGGGCGACCTCGCGATCCAGCGATTCCTGCACGGCGAGATAGACCGAGGCCATGCCGCCCGCGCCGAGCGGCCGCAGGATGCGGTAGCCGGGCAGCTGCAGCCCCGCCGGCACGCCGCCGGTGTGCACGATGGTTTCCTGCACGTTCAAACCTCCTCCCCGGAAGCGCCCAATTGTGGGCGCGCGGACCGAGGCTGTCACCTCAGAGCGTGCTCTCAGAGCGTGTCAAAAAACCCGGATGCCGAAGCGAGGACGTCGCTGGGCGTTCGTGGCAAGGCGCGCTGCGCGCATTCAAGGGAGTTTGGCGGGCCAAAGGACCACAGTATTCGCGTAGCGCGCTGCCGCCGCTGCCGCTGCCGCCGCCACAAGCGTCCAGCGGCCGCCGCAGCAGGCGGATGGTTTTCTCACATGCTCTCAGCTCCGCATCGACGCGTAGGCGGCCAGTGCCTCCTCGCGCGAGGCCTTCAGTTCGACCACCGGACACGGATACTCCGGCGCGATACGCCGATGCAGGTCAGCGTGCTCGAAGGGCGCGTAGAGGGCCTTGTCGGGCAGCCGCGCGAGTTCGGGCACCCATTGGCGGATATAGCTGCCGCGGGCGTCAAACTTCTGGGCCTGGGTGACCGGGTTGAAAATCCGGAAATACGGCGCGGCATCCGCACCGGTACCCGCGCTCCACTGCCATCCGCCGGTGTTGTTGGCCAGATCCGCGTCCACCAGCGTGTCCCAGAACCAGCGCGCGCCATGAAGCCAGTGCAGGCGCAGGTTCTTGGTAAGAAAACTGGCCACGATCATGCGAACGCGGTTGTGCATCCAGCCGGTGTGCCAGAGCTCGCGCATGCCGGCATCCACGATCGGAATGCCGGTGCGGCCGCGCTGCCAGGCCTCGAGCTTCTGGTCGGGCGGGTTCCAGCCGAAACCGTCGAACTGCGCATTCAGGTTTTCGCTGGCGGTCCGGGGGTAGTGATAGAGCAGCTGCGCATTGAACTCGCGCCAGCCCAGCTCGCGGATATAGCCCTCGACCTGCTCGCCCGCGGCCGCCGGCCAGGGCTCGCGCTGCAGGCGGCGCAGGATCTGGGCCGGGGTGATCTCACCGAAATGCAGGTGCGGCGACAGCCGCGAGGTGCCGGCACGGTCGGGAAGATCGCGCTGGCTGACATAGCTGGCGGCAGCGCCTTCGATGAAGGCCTCAAGCGCCTCACCTGCTCCCGTTTCGCCGGGCACGAATCGCTCCCAGAAGCCAGCATCCCAGCCCAGGCGCGGAGACAGTCCGAGCGCCTCGATCGGCAGGGAGTCGACCACTGGCGGCGCGGGCAGCCGGGCGGGCGCCTCGATTGCGGCGCCTGCCTCCAGCCTTGGCCTCGCATTGCGCCAGAACGGAGTGAACACGCGGTAGGGGCCGCCGCTGCCGGTCATCACCTCGTCGCGCTCGAACAGGGTGGCACCGCGGAAGCTCTCCGCGTGCAGGCCAGCCGCTTTCAGGCTCGCCTTGACCGATGTGTCGCGATCGATCACGGCGGGCTCGTAGCGGCGCTGCCAGTACACGGCTTCGGCCTTGCACTCGCCAGCCAGCTTCAGCAGCGCGTCCAAGCTGGGGCCATGGCGAACCAGCAGGGCGGATCCACGCTTGCGCAGGTCCTCAGCCAAGGCCTGAAGGGAGCGGTGCAGCCAGGCGAGCGAAGCCCCACCGGGCGCCCACTCCCCCTCCTCCTCCGGGGCATGTACGTAGACAAAGACGGGAGCCTGACCGCGCTGCAGGGCGGCATCCAGCGGCAGATGGTCGGACAGACGCAGGTCGCGGCGTAGCCAAATCAGGGCATGGGGCATGGCGGGCTCTGCAGGGCTGGCACAACAGTTTCGTGCAGCTGCCGTGAGCGCCGTAGCAAAAACGGCCGGGCCGCGTATCCTGCGGCTCCCGCCGACTCCGCAGTCAATCCGCTTGAGCGCCTCCCACCCCCGCCCGGCCAGCCGCCGCGCCGGCCTGCTGCTGGCGGCGGCCGGCGCCCTGCTGTTTTCAGCCAAGGCGATCCTGGCCAAGTACCAGTACCGGCTGGGCATGGACGCGCTGGACGTGATGACCCTGCGGATGCTGCTGGCCCTGCCCTTGTTCGCCCTGTTGGCGCTGCGGCAGCGACTGGCCGGGCCAGGGCCGCGCCTGCTGCCCAGCGATCGCTGGACCCTGCTGTGGATCGGTCTGCTCGGCTACTACCTGTCCTCGCTGCTCGACTTCTGGGGGCTGCAATACATCCCGGTCTCGCTGGAGCGCCTGATCCTGTTCACCAGCCCGGGCTTCGTGCTGCTGCTCGGCTGGCTGGGCTGGGACCGCACGGTGGCGCCGCGGCAGTGGGCGATCCTCGCCACCAGCTATGCCGGGATCGTGCTGGTGATGCTGGAGGGCCTGCGCTTCGAGGGCAGCCAGGTGCTGCTGGGCAGCGCGCTGGTGCTGGGAGCCGCCGTCAGCTACGCGCTCTACCTGCTGCTCTCCGGCGAGTTGATCCAACGCTTGGGCACAGTCCGCCTGGTCAGCCTGGCGATGGCGATCAGCACGGCAGCCACCGTGCTCCATTTCCTGTTGCTGCGTCCGCCGTCGCGGCTGCTGGAGTGGCCGCCCGAGGCCTATGGATGGGCACTGGCGAATGCCTTCTTCTGCACCTTCCTTCCGGTGACCTTCACCATGGCGGCAGTGCGACGGATAGGGTCGGGCGACGCCGCCCAACTCTCTGTGCTGGGGCCGGTTTCGCTGGTCTTCCTGGGCGCCTGGCTGCTCGACGAGCCGTTTACGCTTCTGCAGCTCGCAGGCACTGCCGTCGTGCTGTGGGCCATGTGGCGGCTCGGACGTTCCTGAACTGGAACGCCACGGCGGGGCCTCGATGCAGCCTCAGACACCCACCGGAATTGCCTTGGCCTGCTCACCCAGCGCCTCGAGTGCGCGCCCCTCCGGCAGGTTGCTCACCAGTCGGACGTGGCCTGCACGGACGCGCTCCGGGCTGGCCCAACCGCTGGAATGGGTCGGCGCGCGGTCGCTGAACTCCGGGAAGACACCAATCCAGGCGTTGCGCCCGGCTCGCTTGCACGCGTAAAGCAGGTGATCGGCAAGGTCGACGGCCGCCTCCCAGCCAGCGCTTTCCGGATGGATCGGGCTCAAGGGGTAAGGTGCGAAACCCACGCAAACCGTGCGCAGCACGCTCTGACCGTCCGCAAGCCTGAACGGGGTGGTTTCCATCAGCACGCGGACACGCTCGGCCAGCTCGGCCGCTGCCTGTCGATCCGTGTCGCGAGCCACCACGAGGAACTCCTCGCCGCCCCAGCGAACGAGGTGATCGGAAGCCCGGAACACCGCACGCAGCCGCTCGGCGAACTGACACAGCACAGCGTCGCCGGCAGCATGTCCGTAGCGATCGTTGACGGTCTTGAAGTGGTCGAAATCGATCATGAAGACCACCAGGTCCGCGCCGTGAGCGCTGCCACCTGTCCGCTGCGCGTGCGCGCGGCGCAGCGCCAGAGCAGCCTCCTTGGGCATCTCCTGCATGGCGAAGCGGCGATTGCGCAGTCCAGTCAACGGGTCGGTGAGGCTGGCTTCCTCGAAATCGCGATTCTTGCGCGCCAGCTCCTCCGACAGCCCCTGCAGTTCAATCGTGCGCGCCTGCAGCTCGGCCGTGCGTACCTGCACCTCGGTCGTCAGTCGGACCCGCGCTCGGCGCAGGCGACGCTCGCGCCACCGCAGCAGGGCGGCGAGCAAAAGGCCCAGCAGCAGAATGCCCAGCACAGCCACCCAGCGGCTCTGCCACCAGTCAGGCTGGACCTCCACCGTCAACAGGAGGCCGGGCTCAGCCCAATCGTCCCCGGCGCGGCCCACCTGCACCTCGAACCGATACTCGCCCGGCCACAACCCCCCGTAGGAGGCCACCCGTGCCTCTGATGCCACCTCGAGCCAGTCGCGATCCAGCCCCTGTATCCGGTAGCGGTAGCGCAGCAGCTCCGGCGCTCGCAGATCCAGCCCCGCGAATTCGATCACGAAACCGCGCTCGTCCGGGGCCAGCGTCAGACGCTGCGGTCGCGCGCTGATCGGTCGCAGTTCCCCGTCCACCCGCAGCTCGGTGAGCACGAGCGGCGGCAGATCGCGGGCCACGTCAAACTGCTCGGGGCGCATCACCAGCAGGCCCTCGTTGCCGCCAATAGCGAGGCGGCCATCCTCCAGCCACGCCATTGACCGGAACCATCCGGTACCGATCCGAACGCCGTCGGCACGACTTAGGCGATGGAATTGTTCGCTGTCCGCATCGAAGACAAAGCGGTGGCTCCACAGCCGGCCGCGCGCGTCCTCCGCCAGATTGGCGCCAAAAGCGACATCGCCCAGCCCACGGCGGGCGCCGACGGGGTCGAGACGGGCGAGATCGCCGCGCAGCTCCAGCAGACGATAGAGCCCGTTGCCATCGATCCACAGCCGGCCTTGGCCGTCCAGCAACAGGCCCAGCACTTCCCGAGGCTCGATGCCGCCGTCGATCTCGAGGCGCAGCGGTTCCAGCGTACCTTCGGGGTGGAGCCGGAACAGCCCGTGGACGCCCCCGACGTAACCACCGCCACCCGGCTCCACCACCAAAGCGTTGATGGGGCCACCCACGCGCGTGCCGTTCGGCCCCTGCAGGCGCAGCGCCCGGCCCCGGCGATCGACTCGGAACAGACCATCTCCCGTGGCCACCCACAGCCCGTCATCAGGCGCAGGCCACAGCCGGCGTATCGAACTTCCCTCAAGGAAGTCGGGGCCGGAAACCAACGCGAACCGCGTCAGCCCCGGATCGCGCCGGAACAGGCCGCGTTCGGTCGCCACCCACAGCGCGCCATCGTCGGTCTCGACCAGCCCGGACGGAAACAGCCCCGTCAGGCCGCTTTCGGCCGCCGAGGTGCTCGGAAGACGCTCGATGATGTTGAGCGCGGCATCCATCCGCACCAGCCCGAACTGCGTAACCCCCGCCCACAGCCCACCGCCGCGCGCGGCGGCGACAGCCTGCACGCTGAGCTGGCCGATTGGCGCGTCCTCCAGCGGCCGCAGACGCCGCGACAGCAGGGCTGGCTCACCGGGCTGGGTGCGCAGCAGGCCACCCCCGAAGCTGCCCACCCAGACCCAACCCTGACGGTCCAGCAGCAGGTCACGGATATCCGCGTTGGGCAGGCTGAGCGCGTCCGCGACGCGATGACGGATGCGATGCAGCTCGCCACGACCGCCGTCGGCGTAAACGTCGATCCCATGTCCATGCGCCAGCCACAGGCTGCCGTCGGCGGGCTCGATGATCGCGTTCAAGCCGCGACCTCGCCAGCGTCGGACCTCATCGACCGTTGGCGGCTCATCCCGCCCCGCAAGCTCCGCGGGCACGACGGCCATCTGCCCCTGCTGGGCGCCGATCCAAAGGTCGCCGTTACGGGCACGGTGGATTCCGCGGATGGTGGTGCCGGCAAAGCCTTCCGGATCGCCCGGCCTGGACAGCACGCGCTCGAACGCGCCGTCGCTGCGAAGGCGACTCAGGCCCTGCCAGCTGCCTACCCAAAGCTGACCTTGGAGATCAACACCAAGGGCAGAGATGCGGTCATCCGGCAAGGCGCCAGGCTCGGGGCCGTGCCGAAACACCTGCACTGTTCCATCGGAATCGATCCTGGCCAGACCCTGCCCCGTGCTGCCGGCCCAGATGGCCCCATCGGGCGTCTGCGCAAGTGCCCGGATCTGGCCCTCCGGGAGCGCATTCGCAAGGCCCGGCGCGTTGCCGAAACGGCGGAAACGGTCGCCCTCGGCTTCGCGTACGGCGACCCCGCCGGACTGCAGCGCCACCCAAAGTCGCCCGTCCGACGCGACAAGCAGGTCGACGACCCGATTCGACGGCAGGCTGTGCGGATCGCGGGGGTCGTGGACATAACGGCGGAACCGGTAGCCGTCGTAGCGCACCAGTGCTTCGGTGGTTCCGATCCACAGGAACCCGTCCGCCTCCTGGGCGAGAGCGGTGATCACGCCATCGGGGATCTGGTCGTTGTCACCTATCCGCTCGAACTGGGTGTTCTCGGGCGACGCAGCGCTCGAGCTGCAGGCTGCGAAGATGCCGAGCAGCCACACCACGAGCGCAGGCCATTGCCTCCATCCGCGGATCGAGCCACGACCTAGATGCATCCTGAGCCCCGTTTTCTGACCTTCCCAAATGATACGCAAGGCAGCGGCGCCCGCCACCTGCGTCCGGCATCAGCGCTTCCGGCCTGTCGGCCGCGTGTCTCAGGGCGCGTGAAGGAACCGGGGCGCCCTGGCGGGGGCGTCGCTGGGCGTCCTTGGCGAGGCGCGGCGCGTGGATTGAAGGGAGTCTGGCGAGCCAAATGACTGCAGGATCCGCGTCGCATGCTGCCGCCGCGGGCGTTCAACAACGGCCGCAGCAGGCAGAGGGTTTTTCACTCGCTCTCAGGGCAGCCGGCGGATCAACGCACCGAGTCCGCTCAGCTTTTCCTCGATGCACTCGTAGCCGCGGTCGATGTGGTAAATCCGATCCACCACCGTGTCTCCCCGCGCAACCAAGCCGGCGAGCACCAGACTGGCCGAGGCGCGCAGGTCGGTCGCCATGATCGGCGCACCGGTGAGTTCCTCGACCCCGCGGATGATTGCGGAGTTGCCCTCGACGCGGATGTCGGCACCCAGACGGCACAGCTCTTCGATGTGCATGAATCGATTCTCGAACACCGTCTCGGTGACGATGCCCACGCCCTCGGCGACGGCATTCAGGGCGACGAACTGCGCCTGCATGTCGGTTGGAAAGGCCGGGTACGGCGCCGTGCTCAGGTCCACGGCACGCGGCCTGCGCCCCTGCATGTCGAGCTCGATGAAGTCTGCACCGGTGTTGATGTGGGCGCCGGCCTTTTCCAGCTTTTGAAGCACGGCATCCAGCGTGTCCGCACGGGTGTGCTTGCACAGCACGCGGCCGCGGGTAATCGCCCCGGCCACCAGGAATGTGCCGGTTTCGATGCGGTCAGCGATGACGTCGTAGCGGCAGCCGTGCAGGCGCTCGACGCCGTGCACCACCAGCGTACTGGTGCCGATGCCTTCTATCTGCGCGCCCATCGCCTGCAGGCAGTGCGCGAGGTCGGTCACCTCGGGCTCCTGCGCGGCGTTCTCGATGATGGTAGTTCCCTGGGCTAGGGTTGCCGCCATCAGGATGTTCTCGGTGCCGGTCACGGTGACCATGTCGAACACAAAGCGCGTGCCCTTCAGACGCTTGGCCCGGGCTCGGATGTTGCCGCCTTCGACGGTGATCTCGGCGCCCATGGCCTCCAGCCCGCGAATGTGCTGGTCGACGGGACGCGAGCCGATCGCACAGCCTCCGGGCAGGCTCACCTCTGCCTGACCGAACCGCGCCAGCAGCGGACCCAGCACCAGAATCGAGGCGCGCATGGTCTTGACCAGCTCATACGGCGCCACGAAGCGGTCGGCGCGGCTGGCATCCAGGCTGATACGCATGCGGTCCTGCATTCCCAGCGACACCCCCATCTGGCCAAGAAGCTCAAGGGTGGTGGTGACGTCGTGCAGATGCGGCACGTTGCCGATGTCCATCGGACCATCCGCCAGCAAGCCGGCGCACAGGATGGGCAGCACCGCGTTCTTGGCACCGGAGATCCACACCTCACCGTGCAGCGGGCCGTTGCCAGTGATCTGGATTTTGGCCATGGATCAGGGCTCGCCTGCTTCGGCGGGCGTCAACGTCTTCAGTGAAAGCGCGTGAATCGCGCCCCCCATCAGCTCACCGAGGGTGGCATAGACCATGCGGTGACGGGCCAGCGGCAGCTTGCCGGCGAAGGCTTCGCAGACCACGACGGCCTCGAAGTGGACGCCGTCATCGCCCAGGACGCGGGCACGCGCGCCGGGCAGACCGGCTTCGATCAGTTCACGGATGGTTTCAGGGGTCATTGGCAGGCTGGTCGGGTCACGGGGCGGGACAGGGCCGGCGACGCGGCGGCCCCACCCCGGGGCAGGTAGAATGCGGCGCAAGTCTAAAGCATTCGCGCCCAGCCTTCGGCGGGCCGCCCCTAAACCGCCAGATCCTTTCCCCCAATCGCCCGATTCGAGGCTGTCTTCTCCAAGCCTCGCCTGCAGGCGCAAGCCAACCGAAAACGATGAGCGCCCGAATCCACTCCCTGCACTCGACCCGCGACGCAAGCGGCTTGTCCGCCGAGACCCTCATCGCCAGCGGCCAAAGGGTTGTCGACATCGAGCGCGCCGCCATCGACGCCCTGCTGGCGCGCGTCGACGGACATTTCGTGGCCGCCTGCCGGCTCATGTTCGCCTGCTCGGGTCGGGTCATCTGCAGCGGCATGGGCAAATCCGGACATATCGCCCGCAAGATCGCGGCGACCCTGGCCTCCACCGGCACCCCTTCCTTCTATGTGCATCCGGGCGAAGCAAGCCACGGTGACCTCGGCATGATCACCGACGCAGATGTCGTCATCGCGGTTTCCAACTCGGGTGAAACCGACGAGCTGCTGACCATCCTTCCGGCGCTGCGCCGGCAGGGCAACCCGCTGATCGCGATGACCGGGCGGCCGGATTCCACCCTCGCCCGGCTGGCGGACGTGCACCTGGAGGTCAGCGTGCCGGCCGAGGCCTGCCCACTGGGCCTGGCGCCGACCTCCAGCACCACCGCCGCACTGGTGATGGGCGATGCCCTTGCCGTCGCCCTGCTGGAATCACGGGGCTTCACCAGCGAGGACTTCGCCCGCTCCCACCCGGCCGGCAGTCTCGGTCGGCGGCTGCTGCTGCACATCGGCGACGTCATGCACACGGGCACGCAGGTGCCGCGGGTCCCGGACACCGCTTCACTCAGCGACGCCGTGGTGGAAATGAGCCGCAAGCGGCTGGGCATGACGGCGGTGGTCGACGCCGACGACCGCCTGCTCGGCGTGTTCACCGACGGCGACCTGCGCCGCGCCATGGACGACCCGCGCTTCGATCTGCGCGGCACTCCGGTGACTGGCGTGATGAGCCGCCATCCAAAGGCGATCACCGCCGAGAAGCTGGCGGTGGAGGCTGCACGGCTGATGGAGGAACACAAGATCAGCGCGCTCGTGGTGGTCGACGCCGACCAGCGCGTCGTCGGCGCCCTCAACATCCACGACCTGCTGCGCGCCCGTGTCGTCTGATCACGCTCCGGATGCAGGCATGAATGCACACCCCTCTGCCGCGGAGCCCAGCCGCCTTGACCGAACCGCCCTGCTGTCGCGGGCCGCGCGCCTGTCTCTTGCCGCCTTCGATGTGGATGGCACCCTGACCGATGGGCGGCTCGGTTACGGCGACGACGGCCACGAGTTCAAGAGCTTCGACGTCCACGACGGTCAGGGTCTCAAACTGCTGGCCCGGATCGGCGTGGAGATCGCATGGATCACCGCGCGCAGCAGCCCACTGGTGGCGCGGCGGGCAGCCGACCTCGGCGTTCGCCACTTGATCCAGGGCTGCCACGACAAGGGCGCGGCCCTCTCCGCGCTGTGTGCCAGCCTGCGCATTCCCTGCAGCGAGGCGGCATTCATGGGCGACGATCTGCCCGACCTTGCCGCGATGGCGGTGGCCGGCCTCTCGGTGGCGCCAGCCAATGCGCACCCCTGGGTCTTGGAGCGGGTCGAATGGCAGACCCGGGCGGCAGGCGGCAGCGGTGCCGCCCGCGAGTTCTGCGATCTGGTGATCGAGGCCAAGGGCCGGCGCGAAGAGCTGCTTTCCCGGTTTTCGCCGGCCTGATGCAGACCCACTCTTGAACGCTCGCCAGGCGCTGTCGCTGCTCCTTCTTTCCCTACTCGCCGCTGCCAGTGGCTGGCTGCTGTGGCTGCTGCGGGATCCGCTGCCGATCCAGGTGTTGACCGGCCCACCACGCTCCGACTATCAGCTCACCGACTTCAGCCTGGTGGTTCTGGATGAGCAGGGCCGCGAGTCATTCGCCGCTACCGGGCCGCGGCTGGCACGGCATCCCTATGCCGGCACGATTGAGGTATCGGAACCCGTGCTGACCCTGCCCGAGCGGGGTGTCGAGGGCGAGCGCGTGCCGGGGCAGTGGGTTGCGCGCTCGCGCCTGGCCTGGGTCAGCGCAGACGCCGAGGAGCTGCGCATGCTGCGCGAGGTGCAGGTGGACGCTCCGCCCGGTGCGCGTGGCCCGGCACGGCTGCAAAGCGAGCGCCTAGACCTCTTCCCCACGGCCCGCCAGGTGCGCAGCGACGTCGCAGTGACCGCCAGCGGGCCCGGTTTTATACTCGACGGCGTCGGTCTTGAGGCCGACCTCGACAGCCAGCGCTTCCGACTACTCGACGAGGTCCGTGCCCGCTATGCCCCTCCGCAAGGCTGACCGATTGAACACATCCCTCCGTACCACTCTTGCCGTTCTTCTGCTGGCCTCGCCCGCGCTGGCCGGCGCCGCCAGCGCAGATCGCACGCAGCCAATCGAAATCGAGTCGCGGAGCCTGGATGGCACCCTGGCTGAAAATGGCGAAACGCACCTGATCGACGGCGTCGAAATCCGCCAGGGCAGCTTGAACATCCAGGCCGAGCGAGCCACCGTGACCCGGGTCGACGGCGAGGTGACCCTGGTGGTGTTCCGTGGCCGGCCCGCCTCGCTTCGCCAGGTCGACGACGCCGGCAATCCGGTGAACGTACGGGCGCAGGTGGTGAACTACCGGCCGCTGTCGAATGTGGTCGACCTCGAGGGCAGCGTGGAAGTCGACCAGCCGCAGGGCCAGCTGCGCGGCGAACGGGTCAACTACGACATGGCCAGCGGACGCCTGCGCGCGGAGGGCGACGGCGATGCGGGGCGCATCCGCATGCGCATCGAGCCGCGCAGCCAGGCCGATGGGACGCCTTGATGCTCACCGCGCAGGGGCTGCGCAAGCGCTATCGCGACCGGGAAGTCGTGCGCGACTTCTCGCTGCAGCTGGAGGCGGGTGAAGTCGTCGGCTTGCTCGGCCCGAACGGTGCCGGCAAGACCACGTGCTTCTACATGATTGTCGGCCTGATCCCGGCGGATGGCGGCAGCATCCGGTTGGATGATCGCGATATCACCAACCTTCCCATGCACGCGCGTGCGCGGCTGGGAGTCGGCTACCTGCCGCAGGAGGCCTCGGTGTTCCGGCGCCTGTCGGTGGCTGACAACGTATTGGCGGTGCTGGAGCTGCGGCCTGATCTCGACCGTCGCCAGCAGCAGGCGGAAGCAGGGCGTCTGCTCGATGAGCTGCAGATCGCACACGTGGCCGACAGCCTCGGCGCAAGCCTGTCCGGCGGCGAGCGTCGGCGTGTCGAAATCGCCCGAGCACTGGCCGCCAAACCACGCCTGATGTTGCTGGACGAACCCTTCGCCGGCGTCGATCCGATCTCGGTCGGCGAGATCCAGCGCATCGTGCGACACCTCAAGTCGCGCGGCATTGGCGTGCTGATCACCGACCACAACGTGCGCGAGACCCTGGGCATCTGCGACCGCGCTTACATCCTCAACGACGGCGGAGTGCTGGCCGAAGGCAGCCCCGCGCAGGTGCTGGATGATCCAGACGTACGGCGTGTTTACCTGGGCGACGGATTCCGTCTGTGATGAAGCCGACGCTTCAGCTCCGGATGGGGCAGCAGCTGACGCTGACTCCGCAGCTGCGCCAGGCGATCCGTTTGCTGCAGATGTCCTCGATGGAGCTGGAAACCGAAATCAACCTGGCGCTCGAAAGCAATCCGCTGCTCGAGCGCGAGGACGATGCGGAGCCGCTGCAGGGCGAGTCGGGTGCCCAAGAGGATTCCATCGGGGATACCGCCGACACGGCTGCAGCCGAGCCGGAAGAGACGCCACTGGACTATGAGCCGGACTGGGACTTCGAGCCCTTCGCCTCCGGCAGCAGCGGCAGCAACGAAGGCGAGGACCGCCTTGAAAGCCTGCAGGGCGCCGCCACCGGGAGCCTGGACGAACACCTCCTGTGGCAGCTCAATCTGAGCCCGCTGTCGGCCCGCGACAAAGCCATTGGGCGCGCTCTGATCGACGCTATCGGCGACGAGGGCTACCTCGAAGAGCCGCTGGAGGAGATTCTCGCCACCCTGCGGCCCGAGATCGAGGCCGAGCTTGATGAGGTTTGCGCGGTACTGAGCCAGATCCAGCACTTCGACCCACTGGGCGTGGGCGCCCGGACGCTTTCCGAGTGCCTGTGCGTGCAGCTGCGAGCCTGCGAGGAGACCGGCCCGGCGCTTGATCTGGCGACACGGATCGCGCACTCCCATCTGGAGGACCTGGCCCGCCTTGGCACCGCCAAGCTGGCACGCCAGCTACGCGAAGACGAGGACCTGGTCGAGCACGCCGTAGCCCTGCTGCGACGGATGGACCCACGCCCGGGCGCCCGCTACGGCGGCGAACGGCCGGAATATGTCAGCCCTGATGCCTACGCCTTCAAGCAGGCAGGGGTATGGCGGGTCGGCCTTGCGCCCAGCTGCCTGCCGCGGGTGGGCATCAATCGCCACTACGAGTCCATGATTGGCGTGGCAACCCGGGGCGATTCCAGCTACCTGCGTGCCCAGCTGCAGGAAGCCCGTTGGCTGATCCGCTCACTGGAGACGCGCGCCGACACCATCCTGCGGGTGGCCGACTGCATCGTCCGCCAGCAGAGCGCCTTCCTCGAGCACGGCCCCGAGGCGATGCGGCCGCTGGTGCTGCGGGAAATCGCCGAAGAACTTGAGCTCCACGAGTCGACGATCTCGCGGGTCACTACCCGGAAGTATCTACATACCCCGCGCGGAACCTTTGAATTCAAACACTTCTTTTCATCCGGCGTGTCCACCGTGGATGGGGGAAGCGCCTCCAGTACGGCGATCCAGGCGATGATCAGGCGCTTGATCGAGGCGGAATCGCCTCGCAAACCTTTGTCAGACCAACGACTCGCCAAGCTCCTGGAGACAGAAGGCGTCACGGTCGCAAGGCGAACGGTGGCAAAATACCGGGAAGCGATGAATATCCCCTCTTCCAACGAGCGGCAGCGGGTAGGCTGAGCCCACCATGGCATCCAGCGCGACCAGGCTCCTGTCCAGGCGGCACCGCCCCGCGTGCTCTGCACGCCGATCTTGTGGGCCCGCTCGGCGACCCCCAGAACTTTCTTGCGCACGGCTGGACCGCGGCTTGCAGGGTCACCTGCAGGGCCGCCATGGTCCGCACCGCCGCACGCAGATATCCGTCGGCCCCCCACGTGGGGTGGCCGGCAGCGCCACGGAGGGCGCGCGCTCGACGGTTGCCCAGCGGCAGCCGCAGGGCGACAGCCACACGGCCCAGCGGCCGGGTGGCCCCAGTCAGAACCTACCCAGGAGAGACAAGCCATGCGGATCGAAATCAGTGGACACCAGATCGACGTGACGGCCGCCCTGCGCGAGTACGTCGAGACCAAGCTGGCCAAGCTGGAGCGCCACTTCGACCATCTGCTGGATATCCAGGTGATCCTCTCGGTCGACAAGCTCGACCACAGGGCGGAAGCGACCGTACACGCCACGGGCCGCACGCTGCATGCAGAATCGGTGGCCGAGTCCATGTATGCCGCCATCGACCTGCTGGCCGACAAGATCGACCGTCAGGTCATCAAGTACAAGGAGAAGCTCACCGATCATCACCGCGGTGAAGCCCCCTCCCGCAGCGGCAGCTTCGGCTAGCCTGCTGCCCCTCCGCGCCGCCGCCGGCTTGAGCCGGCGGCGGCACGTTCGCCTCCCCAGGCCCTGGATCATGCTTCTCATCGACCTCCTCACGCCCGCGCGCACCAGCGTCGGCCAGAACACCACCAGCAAGAAGCGCCTGTTGGAATCGCTGGCCATCACCCTGGCCGACGGCCAAGGCGAGACCGTCGAGCGAGCGATCTTCGACAGTCTCTTCGCGCGCGAGAAGCTCGGCTCCACCGGCCTCGGGCACGGCGTTGCCATCCCGCATGGCCGTACGCCCGGGCTGGCCAACGCGATCGGCGCCTTCATGCGCCTGTCCGAGGGCGTGGACTTCGGAGCCATCGATGGCGCGTCCGTCGACCTCGTGTTCGCCCTGGCGGTACCCGAACACTTCAGCCACCAGCATCTCGTCCTGCTGTCGCAGCTGGCCGAAATGTTCGGTGACGCAGCCTTCTGCCAGCGACTGCGCGAGGCGCCCGATGCGACGGCTGCCTACGCCCTGCTGGCGGACTGGCAGCTCACGCACGCGGCAGCCTGAGCACCCCACAGCGGCCGCATGGACGCCCGCCTGAGCGCCCGCGAGCTGTTTGACCAGATGCAGGAGCGGCTCGGACTGCGCTGGCTGGCTGGACAGCGCGGAGAGCGACGAGAGATCGAACCGGGCGAGCATCTTGCGCGCCGGCCTTCGCTGGCCGGCTACCTCAACACCATCCACGCCAACAAGGTGCAGATCATCGGCGCCGAAGAGCTGGCCTACCTCGACGGGCTGGACTCGCGCGTGCGCTGGGAGACCCTCGCCAAGATCGTCCATGCGCGGCCGCTGGCGCTGGTGGTCAGCCGCGACCAGCCGGCGCCGCCGGACCTGCGCGATGCCGCCAACGAGTCCGAAACACCGCTGTGGACCTCACCGCTGCGCGGACACGAGCTGTTGACCCTGCTGCAGTACCACCTGGCGCGCGCGCTGGCGCGCAGGATCACACTGCACGGCGTGTTCATGGAGATCTACTCCATCGGCGTGCTGATCACCGGGGACTCCGGCTCCGGCAAGAGCGAACTGGCGCTGGAACTCGTCACCCGCGGCCACCGCCTGGTGGCCGACGATGCGCCGGAATTCACCCAGATTGCGCCGGACGTTCTCGACGGCACCTGCCCCGAGCTGCTGCAGGATCTGATCGAGGTGCGTGGCCTTGGCATCCTGAACGTGCGCGAGATGTTCGGGGACACCTCGGTCAAGCGGAACAAATACCTGAGGCTGATCGTCCACCTGGATCGCACCGACCCCCAGCAAGGGGCGGTTGGCGGTGACCGGCTCTATGGCGACCGCGGCAGCCGCCGCGTGCTCGAACTTGATATCCCCCAGGTCACCCTGCCGGTGGCAGCCGGCCGCAACCTGGCGGTGCTGGCCGAAGCCGCGGTGCGCGCCCACGCGCTCAAGACCAAGGGCGCTGATCCGGCGCAGACCTTCATGGACCGCCAGGCCCACCACATGCGGAAGCTCGACCCATGAACACTCCCGCCGACGCCGCCGCAGCGAACTTCCCCAGCGAGGTCCTGATCGTCACTGGACTCTCGGGCTCCGGCAAATCCGTAGCCCTGCGCACTCTGGAAGACCTCGACTACTACTGCGCCGACAACCTGCCGGCCGACCTGTTGCCGGCTTTCGTCGAAAGCGTGTGCAGCGGCGGCCACCGACGGGTAGCGGTGGGTATCGACGTGCGCAACCGCGTCGAAGACCTTGCCGACCTGCCGGCCTCGCTGGCTGCGATCGGCGCCGCCGGCTATGGCTACCGGCTGGTGTTCCTCGACACCCGCAGCGAGGTGCTGATCAAGCGCTTCAACGAAACCCGTCGGCGCCATCCACTGTCGCGCGAGGGCCTGCCGCTGGCCGAGGCGATCGCCCGCGAGCGCGAGCTGCTGCGACCGCTGATGGCGCTGGCCGATCGCGTCGTCGACAGCAGCGAGCTCAACGTCCACCAGCTGCGCCGCACGGTCACGACCGAAATCGCGATGGAATCCGGCGGCCGGATTTCGATCCTGCTGGAGTCCTTCGCCTACCGTAACGGGCTTCCGGCCGACGCCGACTTCGTGTTCGACGTGCGCTGCCTGCCGAATCCGCACTGGATGCCAGCGCTGCGACCGCTGTCCGGACGCGATGCACCGGTGCGCGAACACCTCGACGAGCAGCCGCTGGCGCGTGACTATCTGGACCAGGTTCTGCGCTTCCTCGACACCTGGCTGCCGCGTTTCGAAACCGACAGCCGCAGCTACGTCACCATCGCGTTCGGCTGTACCGGTGGTCGCCACCGCTCGGTGTACTGCGCGGAAACCGTAGCCGCCCACCTGCGCGGGCATGGGCGCGAACAGGTGGTCACCTTCCACAGGGAAATCGAATGAAGCGGAATTCGGAATTGGGCATTCGGAATTCGCGGCAAGCCGCGCATTGGCCTTGGGAGTCGCGCTGATGGCGGTAGGCGTACTGTTGTTGACCCATCCGGGCATTGGTCTGGCGCTGCGGGCGACGGTGCAGAAGGTGCTGGGCAATCCGACCCTGCCGCTGGAGGTTCTGGAAGTGCCTTTTGACGCCTGTCTGGACGATCTCTCGATGCGCGCACGCGGCACGCTGGGTCGTCTCGACGGTGGCGACGGAGTATTGCTGCTCACCGACCTCTACGGCGCCTCGCCCAGCAACCTCGGCGCGCGGCTGGAGTCCACGCCGGTGCGGGTGCGACGGGTGTCCGGCCTCAACTTGCCGATGTTGCTGCGGGTGCTCAACTACCCTGAGCAGGATCTCGACGCCCTCGCCGCGACCGCGGTGCAAGGCGCACGCAGCGGAGTGATCAACGGCCATGCTTGAGCGCGAACTGACCGTGGTGAACCGGCTGGGCCTGCACGCGCGGGCCTCGGCCAAGCTTGTACAGCTGCTCAGCGGATTCAAGTCCAATGCCTTCCTGGTGGGTCGCGGCCGCGAGGTCAACGCCAAGAGCATCATGGGCGTGATGCTGCTCGCTGCCGCCCAAGGCAGCAATGTCCGCCTGCGGGTTGACGGCCCCGACGAGGAAGCCGCGGCGGAGGCCGCGAGCGCGCTGTTCGCCCGCGGCTTCGACGAGGAGTGCTGAGCGCCGTGGCCGCCAGAAGCAGTGAGGGCAGCCCATGCGCCTGCTGCTGAAGGGCCAGCCCGCCTCGCGCGGCATCGCGCTGGGCGTGGCCCACGTTCGCGAGCCGCTGATGCATGAGGTCCGCGAGGAAACCCTGCCCGAGGGCGCGATCGAGCCCGAGATCGAGCGCCTGCACGCCGCCCTCGACATCGCTCGCGGCGAACTGCTGCAGATGCGCGTACAGCTGCAGGGTGCACTTTCCCATGAGCTGGGCGAGTTCCTCGACATGCACCAGCTGCTGCTGGACGACCCCGAGCTGGTGCTGGGCATGGACGATCTGATCCGCACCGCCCGCTACAGCGCCGACTACGCACTGAAACTCCAGCGCGACCGCCTGCTGGCAGTGTTTGACGGCATCGAGGACCCGTACCTGCGCTCACGCCGCGAGGACATCGAGCACGTACTGGGCCGGGTCTGGGCAGCCCTGCACCGCGGCCCCACCAGCCAGCTCGCCGGGCTCGCCGGAGAGGTGCTGGTCACCGACACCATCGCCCCGGCCGAGCTCTCGCAGCTGACCCAGCGCGGGGTGGTGGCGGTGGTCACCGGTGCCGGCAGCGCACTCTCGCACAGCGCCATTCTTGCCCGCAGCCTGCACCTGCCGCTGGTGGTCGGCGCCCACGAGGCCCTGGCCGAGATCAACGACGGTGATGCCCTGCTGGTGGACGGCACTACCGGCGAAATCATCATCGAGCCCAACGCCGAGGACCTGCGCCGCTTCAAGCGCATCCGCCGCGAGGGCCAGCGCGAACGCCGCGAGCTGGAAAAACTGAAAGGCGCCGAGACGGTCACCCGCGACGGCGTGGAAATCCGCCTGTTGGCCAATGCGGAATCGCGCGCCGACGTCGACCGCGCCTACGCGCTTGGCGCCTCGGGCATCGGCCTCTACCGCACTGAGTTCCTGTTCATGCAGGGCCGATCAATCCCCGACGAGGAAGACCAGTTCCTGGTCTACCGGGACCTGGTGATGGGCATGCGCGGCCGCCCCGTTACCCTGCGCACCCTCGACCTCGGGGCCGACAAGGCCGACCGCTCCGGCATCGCGCTCAGCCATGAGCCCAACCCCGCACTTGGCCTGCGCGGGGTGCGTCTGTCGCTGTCGCAGCCCGGCCTGTTCCGCAGCCAGATCCGCGCCCTGCTGCGCGCCTCCGCCTACGGCAAGGTCAACATCCTGGTGCCGATGGTCAGCTGCGTCGAAGAGGTCGACGTGGTTCGCCACCTGGTAGCGAGCTGCACCCGCGAGCTGGATGAGGAGGGTCACGCTGTCGCCAAACGGGTCAGCCTGGGCGTGATGATCGAAGTCCCGGCGGCGGCACTGGCCCTGCACAGCTTTGGCAAACGGCTCGATTTCCTCTCGATCGGCACCAACGATCTGGTGCAGTACCTGCTGGCGGTGGACCGCGGCAACGACGCGGTGGCCGATCGCGCCAGCCCGCTGCACCCGGCGGTGCTGCGGGTGGTGCGCGACGTGCTGCGGCATGGCCGCAAGCGCGGAATGCCGGTGTCGGTCTGCGGCGAAATGGCGGGAGATCCGGCCTATACGCGCCTGCTGCTGGCGCTCGGCCTGACCGAGTTCAGCCTGCACCCCGGCAACCTGCTCGAAGTGCGCCGGATCATCCGTGACTCCGACCTGGCTGAGCTGCAGCGTGGCCTGCCCCGCCTGCTGCGCGCGCATGACCGTGCAGGCATCGAGGCGGCGCTGCGCCTCATGGGCTGAGGCTCCGTAGCGGACTCGACGAGCGCGGAAACCCGCGGGCCAGATGAAAGGGCGCGCTGCACCAGCCGCAGCGTACCGGGTTCAATCTTCAACCAGCGAGCAGCCATAGCGCCGGCACCAGTCGACGGCGAGGCACATGCCCGCAGCGGAAATCGTTGGCCTGGACGAACGATGCGCCACGACTGCCGCGCTGTCGAAACGCAGCAGGCGTGCCCGCCAGCGCAGGCGTGCCAGCCAAGGCAGCTGGCACAGCGGTGAGGGCGATGGGTCGCGCTGCACACAGGGCGCCTGCAGCGCCTGCTCCCAGCCGAGGAAGTCGCTGTCGCTGAGCAGGCAGACCTGCAGCAGGGGCCGACCCGCCACATCGAAGAAACGCAGGGCCTCGCGTGGGCCTTCGCTGGATAGCTCGCACAGCGCCTGCGCGCGTGCGGCACACAGGGCCAACCAGTCCGGCGGATGCTCGGGTCGCGCCAACTCGCGTCGGTACAGGCAGAGCACCGGACCCAGCGCAGCAAGACGCGGGCCCAGCGCGCCAACATCGAAAGCCGAAGTCGCCGACTCTGCGAACGGAGTCGACATCGGCAGCAGCGGAGCGTCGGCCCACATGCGTCTGGCCTATTTGGTCAGGATCAGCTTGTCGTTCTGGGTCAGCCGAAGCCGATACTCCTGGCCGGCGTGCTCGATGCGCAGCTCGCGCCCACCCTGCAGCAGGGTCTGGCTGTCGATACGGGAAGGTGCGGCCTGGGCGGCAAACATCGGCGTGGCCGAACTCGGGCGGTTCGCGGAATCGGAACAACGGACTTCGATGCGCATTTCGACTCTCCGGTGGGGATCTTGGGCGCCGACGGCGACGCCACGCGCTCCATTTGATAATGATTCGCGTTTGCGGTCAAGCCCGGTAGGCAGGTGCGATCCGAGCGGATATGCTTTCCCACCTCTCCATCGCGATAGAGCGATAAATGCCCGCCCTGCCCTCCCTCTCGTTTGAATTCTTCCCACCCAAGACCGACGAACAGCGCCAGCAGCTGGAGCGCACCGTCGAGAAACTGAAACCGCTTGCGCCGCGCTTCGTTTCGGTGACTTTCGGGGCCGGTGGCTCCACCCTGTCCTATACGCCGGACGCAGTGCGTGGCCTGCGCAAGCAGCATGGCCTGGATGCGGCCCCGCATCTGTCATGCATGGGTGGCACCCGCGAGGAGATCGGCAGCCTGCTGCAGGCTTATGCCGAGGACGGCTGCACACGACTGGTGGCGCTGCGCGGCGACCTGCCCTCGGGCATGGCCCGTCCCGGCGACTTCCGCTACGCCACCGAGCTGGTGGAGTTCATCCGCGCCGAGACCGGGCAGCGCTTCCATGTGGAGGTGGCCGCCTACCCGGAGGTGCATCCACAGGCGGACGACGCGTTTGCCGACCTCAAGCACTTCTGCACCAAGGTCCGCGCCGGCGCCGATTCAGCGATCACCCAGTACTTCTACAACCCGGATGCGTACTTCGCGTTCGTGCGCGCGGTCCGCCGCGAGGGCATCGAGGTGCCGGTGATCCCGGGCATCATGCCGATTTCAAACTACAGCCAGCTCAAGCGCTTCTCGGAGATGTGCGGGGCGGAGATCCCGCGCTGGATCGCCCGCCGCCTGCAGGCCTACGGCGACGATGCCGCCAGCCTGCGCGAATTCGCCGCCGACGTGGTGGCGGCACTGTGCCGACGCCTGATCGACGAGGGCGCACCGGAGCTGCACTTCTACACTCTCAACCTGGCGCGCCCCACGCTTGCCGTGCTGGAGCGGCTGCGCGCGGCCTGAAGGCAGAGTCCACTTCAGGCCGCGCCCTCTGCACGCTCCAGCTGGGCCTTGGGGTGGCGTATATCGCGCCCCTCGACCAGATAGAACACGTAGCCGGCGATGTTCTTGGCGTGGTCGCCGATGCGCTCCAGCGACTTCAGCGCGAAGATCGCCTGCACCCCGGCCGGCACCGATTCCGGCGCGGCCTCCATCAGCGCGGTGAGCTGGCGCACGCTGGCCTTGTAGGCTGAATCCAGCCGATCATCGTCGCGGCGGATCCGCTCCGCAAGGCCCAGGTCCAGTCGCACCAGGGCATCCAGCGCTCCGCGCAGCATGGCGCCGGCGATCCGCGCCATGCCGGCGATCTCGCTGATCATCGGCACGTCCATGCGGTCGCCGGTGTGCTCAACCAAGGCCAGCGACACCCGCGCCAGCTTCTTGGACTCGTCGCCAATGCGCTCCAGATCGTTGACCGTCTTCGACAGGGTCAGGATGGTGCGCAGGTCCACGCCCAGCGGTGCGCGCAGGGCGATCAACTGGGCGATCTCCTGATCGGCGCGCAGCTCGTAGCGATCAACCTGACGATCGCCGGCCACCACCTGCTCGGCCAGCCGGGCGTCACCCTGCTCGATGCAGCGCATGCCAAGACGCAGCTGCTCCTCGACCGCGCCACCCATCTTGATGACAAGGTCGCGCAGGGTTGCCAGCTCCTCGTCGAACTTCTTCAGCGTGTGTCCGCCTGCCAGCGCCATGCCTGTCCTTCGTTCCTGCCCGACACGCCTCAGCCGAAGCGCCCGGTGATGTAATTCTCGGTTTCCTTGCGCGCCGGCCGGGTGAACACCTGATCGGTCTCACCAAACTCGACCACGCTGCCAAGGTACATGAAGGCCGTGAAGCGCGACACGCGGCCAGCCTGCTGCATGTTGTGGGTGACGATCAGTACCGACACCGAACGGGCGAGGCCGGTGATCAGCTCCTCGATGTTGGCGGTGGCCATCGGGTCCAGCGCCGAGGTGGGCTCGTCGAACAGCAGGATCTCCGGCTCGGTGGCCAACGCGCGGGCGATGCACAGGCGCTGCTGCTGGCCTCCGGAGAGACTGGTGCCCGGCGCATCCAGCCGGTCCTTCACTTCGTCCCACAGCGCAGCGTCGCGCAGCGCCCGCTCGACGCGCTCGGCAAGCACCCGCGGGCGCCGCTCACCGCTGACCCGCAGGCCGTACGCCACGTTGTCGAACACCGATTTCGGGAACGGATTGGGCTTCTGGAACACCATGCCGATACGCAGCCGGGTCTCGATCGGGTCGACCGCCGGCGAAAGCAGATCGATATCGTCGGGATAGAGGCGGATCTCGCCGCCGTAGCGATTGCCGGGATACAGATCGTGCAGGCGATTGAAGCAGCGCAGCAGGGTCGACTTGCCGCAGCCGGAGGGCCCGATCAGGGCGGTCACCTCGTTCGCCACCACCGGCAGGTCGATGCCGTTCAGCGCCTGGAACCCGCCGTAGTGGAAGGACAGTGCGCGCACATCCGCCTTGAGCGCGCGGCCCTGCACGCAGTCGGGCAATCCGGGGCGGGTCGAAGGTGGCAGGTTCATGCGGAAGCTCACCAGCTGAGGCGGCGGCGGGCGCGTGCGCGCAGCCAGATGGCTAGGCCATTCATGGCCAGGGTCATCAGGATCAGGACCACGGCAGCTGCGGCGGCATTGGCCTGAAAGGCCGGATCCGGTCGCGACAGCCAGTTGAAGATCTGCAGCGGCAGCGCGGTGAACGGCGCCGCCAGCCAGTCAGCGTTGACGAAAGGCGGCTGCGCTGTCGCCGGCGCCGGCGGAAGGAAGGCGATGAAGGTGAGCGCACCCAGGGTGATCAGCGGCGCGGTCTCGCCGATGGCCCGCGACAGGCCAAGGATCACACCGGTCAGGATGCCGGCGCCCGAATAGGGCAGCACGTGATGCCAGACTGTCTGCCAACGGCTGGCGCCGAGGCCATATGACGCCTCGCGCACTTCGCCCGGCACCGCGCGGATCGCCTCGCGGGTTGTCACGATCACGATCGGCAGGATCAGCAGAGCCAACGCCAGGCCGGCGCTCAGCACGCTCTGGCCCATGCCAAACCGGTGCACGAACAGGCCCAACGCCAGCAGTCCGTAAAGGATCGAGGGCACGCCCGCGAGGTTGCTGACGTTGATCTCGATAAGGTCAGACAGGCGATTGCGCGGCGCGTACTCCTCCAGATACACGCCTGCGGCCACGCCCACCGGCACGGCCGCCAGTGCGGCCACCAGCATCAGCAGGGCCGAGCCGACCCAGGCCGGCAGGATGCCCGCCTGCTCGGCAAACCGTGAGGGATAGGCCAGCAGGAAGTCAGGCCGCAGCCGCGGCATGCCGTCGAGCAGCAGCTGCAGGAACAGCGCCGCCAGCACCAGCAGGGCCACCAGCAGTGCGACCACCCCGCAGGCTTCGAACAGCAGGTCGCGCAGGCGCGCGCGCGCACCCAGCCGCTGCAGCTGCTCCGGCGACAGGCGCATCAGTAGGGCTCCCGGAAGCGCAGCCGCACCCACTGGCCGACCAGGTTGAAGGCCAGGGTCATCAAGAACAGCGCGAGGCCGGCGGCGAAGATGCTCTGGTAGCCGATCGAGCCCTGCGGCAGGTCGCCCATCGCCACCTGCACGATGTAGGCGGTGACGGTGGCGGCCGACTCGGTGGGGTCGAAGCTGAAGTTCGGCTGCTGGCCGGCGGCAATCGCCACCACCATGGTCTCGCCCACCGCGCGGGAGGCAGCGAGGATGCAGGCGGCGACAACCCCCGACACCGCTGCCGGCAGCACCACGGTCAGCGAAGTTCGCATCCGTCCGGCGCCCAGCGCATAGGCCGCCTCGCGCAGCTCCATCGGCACTGCGCGCAGCGCATCCTCGGACAACGAGCTCACATAGGGCACCACCATCACCCCCAGCACCAAGCCGGCGCTGAGCATGTTGAAGCCGGGCAGGCCGGGGATCAGCTTCTGCAGCAGCGGGGTCACGAACAGCAGGGCGAAGTAACCGAACACCACGGTCGGCATGCCGGCCAGCAGCTCCAGCACCGGCTTGACCCGCTCGCGCACGCGGGCGTTCGCGAACTCGCTCAGGTACACCGCCAGCAGGATGCCAAGCGGCACCGCCACCGCCATCGCCACCAGGCTGGTGGTCAGGGTGCCGGCGAGAAGCGCCCAGATGCCGAACCGGGGCTGCTCGAACAGCGGGCTCCACTGGGTGGAGCCCAGGAATTCCGACAGCGACACCTGGGCGAAGAAGGGAGCGGACTCCACCACCAGCACGGCGACGATGGCCACGGTGACGCCTACTGCGACCAGTGCCGCCAGCAGCAGCAAACGCTCTACCAAGCCCTCCAGCAGGCGCTGGCGCTGGCGAAACGCGCGTCGACGGGCGCAGGCATCGACCGGGTCGGGCGCGAGGGGCCTCATCTGTCTGCTCCTGCAAGCGCGACGCGCAGCTGTGCCTGCGCTTGCGCATAGCCCGCGTCAGGCAAAGGCACGAAGCCAACCGACGCCGCCGCTGTCGGCGCCTGCTCCAGCGCCTCCATCAGGAACTTGCCGAAAGTCGGCTCCGCCCGCAGCCGCGCCAGGTTGACATACAGGTACATCGGCCTGACGAAAGGATAGCTCCCATCGCGGATGCTTTCCGGGCTTGGCATTACCGGCTGCGGCGCGCCCTCGCCGCGCACCGCCAAGGCGCGCAGCTGGTTGGCATTCTGGCGGTAGTAGGAAAGACCGAAAAAGCCCAGCGCACCTGGCGCCTGCGCCACTCCCAGCACCAGCACGTTGTCCGATTCGCTGGCGGTGTAGTCGCTGCGGCTGGAGCGGGCGCGGCCGTTCACCGCGCGGGTGAAGTAATCGAAGGTGCCGGAATCGGCGCCGGGGCCGAACAGCAGAAGCGGACGTTCGGGAAACCGCGGATCCACCTGATTCCACTGCAGCACCCGCCGCTCGGATTCCACGGCCCAGATCCGCCGCAGCTGCGACAGATCCAAGGCATCCACCCAATCAGTCTCGGGGTGCACCACCAGGGTGATCGCATCCAGGGCCAGCTGCAGCTCAAGAAACTCGATGCCGGCAGCCATGCAGGCCGCCCGCTCGGTGTCCACGATGCGACGCGAGGCGTTTGCAAGATCCAGCTCGCCGCGGCAGAAGCGACTGAAGCCGCCGCCAGTGCCGGAGACACCCAGTGCGATCCGAACCTCGCCTCGATGCCGGCGCTGGTAGTTTTCCGCCAGCGCTTCCAGCAGCGGGTAGACCGTGCTCGAGCCGTCCACGCGCAGCAGCCCGGGCAGCGGCTCTCGCGTGCAGCCGGCAAGGCAAAGCAGCAGCAGGGGCAGCAGCAGGCTGCACCGGGCCATCGGTACTCTCCGGAAACGTGGTTCGGCGCAGCCGCGCCGGACGGGCCCTGCCTGCGCCAACGACGCAGTCCGGGGAGTGCACACTTTATTTCACTTGAATGACAGTGGGATGACACCCTTGAGCCTCGAAGCAATCACCCCGACACTCGTAGGGTGACCAAGGCGCAGAGCGACCCTGCCACACCCCTTCTGCACCCGATCTCCGAGGCGAATGCACTCGCACGCACCCAGCACCAGCCAGATCCTGAACGCGCTCGTGGCGAACCCCGACAGCGCTCCGCTGGACGTGGCCGGCTTGCTCGACGCTTTCGGACGTCGCGCATTCGGCGCCCTGCTGCTGCTGGCGGTGATGCCCGCCTTCATCCCCCTGCCCTTCGGCGTGGGCGCGATCAGTGGTCCGCTGGTCTCGCTGGTCGGCCTGCAGATGCTGCTCGGGATGCGGCGGCCCTGGCTTCCGGCGCGCGTGCGCGCGCACGTCCTCGACCGCGAGAAGCTCGCCAGCTTCACTCGCCGCGCCGGCGGAGTACTGCGATGGATCGAGCGCCTGTGCCGGCCGCGCCTCAACGGCCTGGCGACGCATCCCGTGGCGATGGCTTTCTGCGGCGCCCAGCTGGTTCTGCTGGGCGTCCTGCTCGCGCTGCCGATACCACTGACCAATTACCCGTTCGGCCTGCTGCTGGTGCTGTACGCGCTGGCGCTGATCGAACGCGATGGCGCGCTGCTGCTGATTGCCTGGGTCATCGGCATCGCCACGATCGGCGCCAGCGTACTGCTGTCAACCGAGGTCATCGAGCTGTTGGGCGCATGGCTCGGATGAGCTGGCCCGGGCGTTGCGCCGCCCGGAGTCCGGGCGCGGGCGCAGACGGCAGCGCCTCGGTTGCATTCGAAGCACACCAACAACCCTTGCACGCACGAATCTCTCGCCCCGACTCAAGACGTGGCCGCCCCGCGAAGGCGGCTGTGAGTGGGGCTATGCCTGCTCGCGGCTCGCAGGATTGGTGGAGGGCGCAGACGCGGTTGCCTGCAGGCAGGCTCCACGGAAGCGTGAGCGCACCAATGTCGGTGACTTCGAGCACACCCGGCCCGCCGCGCGGGGCCAAGAAGCCTTCAAGCGGCTTTACGCGCAACGGATCCAGGCCCTGACTGGTTCGGACGCGGCAAAGCGCAGCGCGTCAGCTCAAGGGAATCTGGTGGACCCGATAACCGCTTGACCCTCACATCGCGCTGCCGTCGCAGGTGACACCCAATCAGCCAGCCGGCGGCAGCCTTGGGTGCGGATCAAGGCGCGAGGACAAGCCGTAGCGGGCCACGGCGGCGACGAACAACGCCAAGCAGCGCCCAAGGACGCCGCCGCACATTGATGATTGGTTGCGCGCGCTACACCGGGCGTGCGAGCTCAGTCAGCCATCACCACGCGGGTGCCGGCCAGCAGGTCATGCAGGCAACGTCGGTCGTCGCGGAAGATGAAAAGCACATTGACGAGGGCAACGACCCCGCCGATGAAGCCCAGCAGCTGCACTGCATGGAACACCGCGTAACGCAGGCCCAGCAGACGGCCGAACTCCGGCTTGTTGCCGCTCTCGTCAACGATGCGCATCTTCAAGAGCTTTTTCGCGATGGTCTGACCGCTGCTGTGCAGAAAGTAGCCCTGTACTGCCACGAACGCGCCAAAACCCAGCAGCACACCCATCAGCTGGGTGCCGAAGCCACTCGGCGCCTGGCCGGTGAAGGCCGCGCCCATTCCGAACAGGAACACGAGCGGCAGCACGACGATGATGAGGATGATGGCATCGATGATCGCGCCGCCAAGGCGCAGCCAGCGTGAGGCCAATTCACCGCCGAGCTGGGGCGCGTCCTCGACGCGGGCTTGCGGAGCTGCGTAAGGGTTGTGCTGTGGAGGCGTGGCGTTGGGGTCCATGCGGAGCTCCTCGGTTAGCGATTGGGAAACGTTGCCGGAGTGAGAGCATGTGAAAAAACCCGCCGCCTGCTGCGGCCGCCGCTGGACGCCCGAGGCGGCAGCGCGCTGCGCGAATCCTGCGGTCATTTGGTTCACCAAACTCCCTCGTATTCACGTACCGCGCCTTGCCACAAACGCCCAGCGACGTCCTCGCAACGGCGTCTGGATTTCTTCACACGCCCCGAGTCTAACCCCGGACACCCGTTATGGAGACATCGCCCTGACGAGCCGCGGGTGACACATCGTCAGCCGGCCGGCGGCAGATTCGGGTGCGGATCAAGGCGCGAGGACAAGCCGCAGCGGGCGACGGCGACCACGAACAACGCCAAGCAGCGCCCAAGGACGCCGCCACACCTTGATGATTGGTTGCGCACGGCACAACAGCTGCAGCGACCGCACAGGACTCCTCATCCGGCCAGCGCGTGGCATGCTTGCGCGTCACTTTCCTCGAAAAAACGCTGCCATGGACTTCACCAGCCTGCTGCCCTATCTGCTCTACACCCTCGCCGCAGCGATGGTGCTGGTCGGTGTGGCGGGAACCGTGCTTCCGGCACTGCCCGGCATCCCGCTCATGTTCGCCGGCATGCTGCTCGCCGCCTGGGTCGGCGACTTCAGCCTGCTGGGCTGGCCGACGCTTACCGTGCTGGTGGTCCTGACCGTGCTCTCCGTGCTGGCCGATCTGCTGGCCGGCCTGATGGGGGCAAAGCGCGTGGGCGCGAGCGTCTGGGCGCTCGCGGGCGCAGCCGTAGGAACGGTTGTCGGGTTGTTCTTCGGACTGTTCGGCCTGCTGCTCGGGCCCTTCGTTGGCGCACTGCTGGGTGAGCTGATTGCTGGTGGCACGCTCAGGCGCGCCGCACATGTGGGCCTTGGCACCTGGATCGGCATCGTGATCGGCGCCGTGCTCAAGGTCGCGATCGCCTTCAGCATGCTCGGCGTGTTCGCGTTCGCCCTGGTTTTCTAGCCGAACGATCGCGCATCCACCATCGCAGCTGTCCCTCCCGCAGTCGCACGTGTCGACGTGCAGGGCATTGCACGCAGACAATCGACGAAGCGCTCCGCGAATCCCGAATCTCCAATCCCGAATCCCATCGCTTGATGAAAGACACCTTCCTCTGGTTCGACCTCGAAACCTTCGGCCGCAGCCCGCGGACCAGCCGCATCGCGCAGTTCGCCGGCATCCGCACCGACGCCGGGCTCGAGATCATCGACGACCCGCTGATGTTCTACTGCCAGCCGGCGCTCGATCTGCTGCCCTCGCCCGAGGCCACGTTGATCACCGGCATCACCCCGCAGCGCGCGCGCAGCGAGGGCCTGATCGAGCCTGAGTTCCTGGCCCGCGTGCACGAGGCGCTGGCGCAGCCCGGCACCTGCGCGGTGGGCTACAACAGCCTGCGCTTCGACGACGAACACATCCGCCACGCGCTGTACCGGAATTTCTTTGATCCGTATCAGCGCGAGTACGCCCGCGGCAACTCGCGCTGGGACCTGCTCGATCTTGGTCGTCTGCTGTACGCGCTGCGCCCTGAGGGCATCGAGTGGCCCAGGCGCGAGGATGGCCTGCCGAGCTTCAAGCTGGAGCACCTCGCCGCCGCCAACGGCTGCGGCCACAGCCGCGCCCATGATGCGCTGTCGGATGTCGAGGCGCTGATCGACCTGGCTCGCGTGTTCCGCCGCGCGCAGCCGCGGATGTGGGACTACTACTTCGAGTTCCGCCGCAAGCAGCGCGCGCTGGCCTTGCTCGACGTGGCCAGCATGACACCCGTGCTGCACGTCTCGGGAATGTTCAGCGCCGAACATGGCTGTGCGGCAATCGTGGCACCCATTGCGGAGCACCCCGTGGTGCCGGGCCGGGTCATCGTGTTCGACCTCGGCAGCGACCCCGGCGACCTGCTGCGGCTGCAGCCGGACGAGATCGCCGATCGCCTCTACGTGGCCCGCGCCGACTTGCCCGAGGGCGAGCAGCGCGTGGCGCTGAAGGAGATCCACTGCAACCGCTGTCCGGCCTTGGTCGACATGCGTCACATCAGCGACAGCGAACTGGCCCGCCTCAAGCTCGATCGAAACCTGGCGCTGCAGCGGCTGGAGCAGATGCGCACTTCGGCCGGGCTCGCCAGCAAGGTGCGCGCGGTGTTCGCGCGGCCGCGCGCCTTCGTAAGTGGCGGTGATGCCGACGGCGCGCTCTATGACGGTTTCCTGCCCGATGCTGACAGGGCGCAGTTCGAGGCGCTGCGCCGCAGCCGCCCCGAGCAGCTGGCCGACTTCGAGCAGCGCCTGCGCGATCCACGCCTGAAAGTGATACTGCAGCGCTACCGCGCTCGCAACTGGCCGCAGACCCTGTCGCTGCAGGAGCAGGAGCAGTGGCGCGAGTACCTGCAGCAGCGACTTGCGCCCGGCAGCGAGCTCTCCGAATACGACATGGAGACCTACCCGCCCCTGCTGGATGCGCTGCGCGTCCAGCACGCAGCGGATGCTCAGGCGCTGGCGCTGCTCAATGCGCTCGGCGACTGGCAGCGCGAGATTTCACTGCAGCTCTGATCGCACTGCCGCGCATGTGGAGGCGCGCTTCGAGCGAAAGAGCGACGGCGCACTTCGCTTTGCCCGCACACGCGCCACCGCAGCAACCGTCAAGGTGGGTCAGACCCACAGCTGCGTCAGGTAGACAGCCGCAATGGATGCAGCCAGCTTCAGCCCCGACAGCGCGCCGCCACCTGCTTGAGCCGCCGACGCCACTCGGTATTGAGCTCACGGGCGTGCGCAGGCATGCGCTTGGCCTGCTTGAGCGCGACTGCCGCTACTTCGCCGGCCTCCGCGCGCTCATCCCATTCCAACAGCACCTCGGCGTAGCGAGCGCGCGCCTCCAGGCCTGCATACCCCTCGATCACGGCCTGAAACTCCTCGCGGGCAAGGGCGCGATCACCGCTTGCGGCGACGGCGCGCGCATAGGTCAGGTGCCCACGCGGAGAGCGGAAATCGGGGCGGCGCTGGATCAGGGACTCCAACAGCTCGCGCGCAGCGGCGGGCTGGCCGGCCTCCAACAGTGCCTGCGCGTGCCGGACCTCGATCTCCGGGTCATCTGCATGCACGCCGCGGCGCGACTGGGTGTAGTGCTCCAGCGCAGGCTCGGCCTGCCCCAACGCCAGCAAGGCGTCGGCCAGGCGCAGATGGTTGCCGGGCGTATTGCTGGCCTCCAGCGCCTCGCGCGCCTCGCGCAGCTCGCGGCCCGGGTTGATCAGATTACCCGCGGCACGAGTGACCGCCCGCAGCGCGCGCCCGGAGCGCTGGTCGGGCAGCCAGATAGTGAGTGCGTAGACCAGACTGCCAAGCAGCGGAAACATGAACAGCAGGAACAGCCAGTAGATCTCGCGGCCGTTTCGCATCGCATGTACGGCGAAGAACAGCGCGATCACCAGATGCAGGATGCCAAGTAAATGCATGAATGAAGACAAGCCTGTGGGAAATCCACTCGCAGTTTTCCATGAGCGCGAGGCTATCGAAAGGTTTTTGGCTTCAGGGGCGCTCCAGCACCCTCTGCACCACCGGCGCTGGGGCCTTCAGCCACGCGAAGTGATCAGCCCGACGCGGCGCGAACTCCGCATCGTCCAGGGTCTCGATGCGCCAATCTGCCTGAGGCGTCTTTGCCGCCAGCGACTGCAGGCTGCGGCTCGGGCACAGCCAGTCGGAGCGCATGTGCAGCGCCTGCACCCGGCCTCGAAAGGCTTGCAGCGCGGCTTCGGGGTCCTGCGCGGAATCGCGCAGCCGGTATCGCCGATGGCGGCCGCTGTGCGACCAGTCGCGCAGTACGCCCAGCGCCTCACGGCCGGCGAAGCCGAAGCGTTCGCCCGGGTAGTGGCCCAGCAGACGCGCCGTGCCCGGCAGCGCATGCAGGGCGGCCCAGATGCCGAGGCCGCGGAGACGCGAATAGGCGCGCCAATCGGGCATGCCACTGGCGATCACATGCACTCGCTGGAATACCTCGGGCTGCAGGGCCGCGGCCAGCAGGGCAAGCTGGCCGCCGAGGCTATGGCCGCCGATCTCCCAGCAAAGCCCGGGCGCTGCTGCACGCGCTGCGGCGAGGCCGGCGGGCAGGTCCAGCTCCAGCAGTTCTCGATAGCCCCAGTCGCAGCGCCGCTGCGCGCGCAGGCTGCTGCCGCCGAGCCCGCGCCACTCATGCAGCGCAACCGCGATGCCGGCCTCGGCGAGTGCGCTCGCGAAGATGTGGTTGGGCCGCAGCCCAACCCCCAGCGCCGGTAGGAAGTACAGGCCGCGGCGGGCCTCCGGCGATGCCCAAAGGTGCAGATCGGCCTCGGCACCGTCGGCCGCACGGACGCGCAGCGATCTGAACCCGGACTGGCTATGCTGCATGGGGCGTTACCTCAATACTGAACTGGACAGTATGCTAACCGTCGTCACAGCGTCGCGGGGGACCCGAATGCATCCACCACACAGCCTGCACCCCGAGGAAGTCTGGAACGCCCTCACCCACGGCGTGGGCGCCTTGGCCAGCCTCGTCGCAGGCGCTGTCCTGATCACGCTGGCCGCGCTCTGGGGCGACGGCTGGCAGCTGGCCTCGGCGATCGTCTTCGTGGCCACGCTCAGCCTGCTCTACATCGCTTCGACCCTGTATCACGCCGCCCGCCACGAGCGCCTGAAGCAGCGGCTGAAAATCCTCGACCACTGCGCGATCTTCCTGTTGATTGCCGGCACCTACACGCCTTTCACCCTGCTCGGCTTGCGCGACAGCTGGGGCTGGACCCTGTTCGTTCTGATCTGGGTGCTGGCCGTGCTCGGCATTGTCTTCAAGCTGTTCTTCACCGGCCGCTTTCGGCGCCTGTCGACCCTGATGTACGTGGCCATGGGCTGGTTGGCGGTGGTGGCCATTGGCCCCATGCGCGAGGCTCTCCCCACCAATACCCTGGTCTGGCTGTTCGCCGGGGGCTTGGCGTACACGGTCGGCACGCTGTTCTACCACCGCGACAGCCTGCCCTACTCGCACGCCGTCTGGCACGGATTCGTGCTGGCCGGAAGCAGCTTCCACTTTGTCGCGGTCAGCACCCAGGTGCTGGCGCAAACCTACTGATGGCGGGCCTGCCGAAGGTTCTGCTGAGCGGCTTCGAACCGTTCAACGGTGAGCTGCTCAATCCATCGCAGGAGGTGCTCGCCGAACTCTCTGGCGAGCGCATCGCCGGCCACAGGGTCGAACCCCTGCTGCTGCCGGTGGATTTCGAGGCTGCGCCAGCGGCACTGCTGGCTGCCATCGAACGCCACCGGCCGGAACTGGTGCTGTGCACAGGCGAAGCCGGCGGATGCACGGGACTGCGACTGGAGCGGGTGGCGCTGAACTTCATCGATGCCCGCATCGCCGATGGCGCAGGCCGCCAGCCGCGCGAGATCGACGTGTTGGCCGGCGCACCCGCGGCCTACCTCTGCCGACTGCCGCTGGCGGAGATGGCAGAGGCCCTGCGTGACCATGGCGTGCCCGCCGAGCTCTCGCTCACGGCGGGAAGCTATGTGTGCAATGCCGTGTACTTCCGGCTGCTGCACGCACTGGCGGGCACCGGCACCCGTGGCGGCTTCATTCACCTGCCCTACCTGCCGGAGCAGGCCTGCCGCCATCCGGGTGCGGCCAGCCTGTCGCTGGCCACCCAGGCCAAGGGCCTCGGAATCGCACTCGGGGTGGCGCTGGGGCAGTAACGTCGGCCTGCGCTGTGCCGACCCTCCAAAAGCGCGGATGACGTGTTGCGCGCGGCACACCGGCTCCGGCGCTGTGCGCCAGAGCGCAGGCGTCGAGCATGCGCTTCCGCCCTTGCACATCCGTTGCGTGCGGCGGCGCTGACTGTTGCGGGAATCGGCTCCGGCCTGCGTAAAGGGGGTTTGCCCCGACCGGGCCACGCCGGACGCACGCCATCGTGCCCAGCCGGACGCCGGCGGTGGCCCACGCCCCCCCGCTCGAGGTCACTTCCATGCGCGCACACCGCAACACCGCCACACGGTTCTTCAGCGCCGGCGTACCGGTACTTCTCGTCCTGCTGTTGGCGGCGCCCTGCGCCTGTGCCGAAACCTGGCTGGGCCGCTTCGGAAGTGCCGGGGAGCCTGACGTCATCCGCGTGTTCACCGACAGCGCCTCGGGTGATGTCGCTCCCGTCGCCCAACTGGGCGGCAGCAACACCCAGCTTGCAAGCGCCTCCGGCCTGTTCTTCGACACGCTCGCGAAGGAAGTCTATGTCGCGGACTTTGCGGGCCGGCAGATTGTCGTTCTCGGAGCCACCGCCCGCGGCGATGCCGTGCCGATGCGACGGCTGAGCAGCACCCAGGGGATCGGACAGCCGCGAAAAGCCGTTCGGATCGGCGCCAGCGAGGAGATCGCGGTGCTCAGGGGCAGCCTCGGCATTCATGTCTTCCCACGCGAGGGCAGCGGCGAGCTCGCACCGGTGCGCAGCATCCAGGGCTCCGCGACCCTGCTGCAGGCGGGCAACCCCAACTCGATTGCGCACCTGCCCCTGACTGGCGAGTTTGTGGTCGCCGACGGCAAGCTCAACGCGCAGGGCTATGCCGGCGACCTGCTGTTCTACCCCGACAGCGCCAGCGGCAACGTCGCGCCGAGTCGCCGCCGAAGTGGGCCAGCGCTGGGGCGATTCGTCTGGGACGTGCTGTGGCTGCCCTCCCGCCCCGATGAATTGTTCCTGCTGGTGGAGGGCCAAGCGGTCGGTGGCCTCAGCGAGATGCGGGTGGTGGTGATCCCGGTAGCCGGCGATGGACCGGTCACGGCCCTGCGCGAAATCGGCGGCAGCCAGACCCAGATGTTCAACGGCGGCGCGATGGCCTACATCCCGGACGCGGGAGAGATCGTGGTCGCCAGCGGGCTGTATGGCGTGACGCCGCGGGTAGTGAGCTTCCCGGCGAGCGGAACCGGCAACCTGTCGCCGCGCCGCAACCTCGCCGGCGCGCAGGTCGGTGGCCCCTTCCAAGGCATCGCCCACGTCGACGGTGATCGGCTCTTCGCCCATGGCTTCGAGGGCTGATCAACTGCCGCAGCGCGCGGGCCTGCCGCCCGACCCGTTCCGGGGCAGCCGTAATCCGCGTTGTGGGATCAGGCGCCGATCTGCGTAAAGGACAGGCGTCCCCAGCAAGGAACATCCGATGAAACCCGTGACGCGCCGCCTGTGCCTTGCAGCCCCCTTGCTCGCAGCGCTGATCCCGTCGACCGAGGCCCAGGTGGTCTGGCGCGAGGGGATTCCGGTCTATACCCCGCTGATCGATCAGCTCGGAGCCCCGCAGTCTCAAGGCACCGCCTACTACGTCGCCCAGCAGACCGTGAATCAGCCGCCGCAGCCGCAGGTGGGCCAGACCTACTACGTCGCGCTGGTGATGGCCGCCATCGCCTCGCCACCGGCTGGACGGCTGATGGCCCCGCACCTGCAGCTGCCCACGGGCACCAGCGTGGTCGCCAATCCGGCAACTCCGCTGCGCTGCTTCTACCGGCCCATGGACGGCAGTGGGGGCTACGTGGAGTTCACCCAGCAGGCTCTCACCGACTTGAGCTTTGGCGCCAGCCTGCGCATTGCCGGCTGCCCGCAGCCGAGCGCCGCGCCGCTGCCGCTGCGAATCGTCGGCGACGGCGGCAGCGGGCTGCAGATCGAGCGCCGCGATCCGCAGAACAACTCCACGGTCTGGCCCATGGGCAGCTATGCCGCCTACCAGTTTCTGGTGCCGGTGGTCAGCAACCGCTTGATGAGCGGCTTCGGCACGGATGCGCACCTGCGCGCACCCACGCTGTCGATCCAAGGCGACTACGGCCAGCTTTGGGCCTATCCGGAGCTGTCGCTGCTTGTGCATGTGGGCACCATGACGCGCGCCGACATGGCGATCACCGATCTGGCGGTGATCGCGGCGTCGTCGCCGCAGAACCGCCGCGTCCGCGGTCGCTGCCGCAACCTCGGGCCGGATCCAGCGCAGAACGCCAGCTGCAGCTTCCAGCTGCTGCCGCCGGGCGCCAGCAGCAGCTGCACGCCCAGCAGCCCGCAGGCCAGCCGCACGCTCAATGCATTCATCGAGTGCGTCACCGAGTTCCCTGCCTCTCCAGACGGGAACACGGTGGAGCTGCGCGCGAATGCGTCCACGCCGGACCCGAATCCGCAGAACAACGGCATGGGCATCAGCACGACGCCCGGATCTGCCGGCATGCTGCTTTTCCGCAGCGGGTTCGAGACTTGACTCCCCCTGCGCTGGCCATCCGCGTCGGCGCCGTCGCCGGCAGCTGCGCGCAGGCCGGAGGCTTGGCTAGACTGCGCAGGTGCAGCCAGAAGCCGAGACCACCGCGGAGCCTCTGCCCGACCCCGAGCCGGCCGGCGACTTGCCGCGGGCGGAGCTGACACTGCTCATGCGCAGCTGGCAATCCGGTGACATCAACGCCGGCGAGCGGCTGCTGGCGCTGGTCTACCCGCGGGTGCGGGCAATTGCTGCACAGGCGATCCGAGCCCAGCACGGCGCAACGCTGTCCGCGACGGAACTGGCGCACGAGGCCCTGATCCGTCTGCTTGCAGACATCCCGGACTGGCAGGATCGCCAGCACTTCTTCCACGTCGTAGCCCAAGCCACCCGCCAGATCCTGGTCGACCAAGCCCGCCGTCGCCTTGCCGAAAAGCGCGGCGGCGGCCAGGCGCACCTGCCGCTCAGCGCCGCCGACTTCGCCATGCCGGCACAGGAGGCGGAGCTGCTGCGCGTCGACGACGCTCTTTCAAGCTTGGCGCTGCTGGATCCAAGGCAGGCGCGGATTGTCGAGATGGTCTATTTCGGAGGCTTCTCGCGCGCCGAGATCGCACGCGCCCTTGCGCTATCCGAGGGCACGGTCGACCGCGATCTGCGCTTCGCCCGCGCCTGGCTCAAGCAGGCATTGGCCGGATGAGCCGCGAGCGCCACGCGCAGCTCGCGGAGCTGTTCGAGGCCGTCGTGGCGCTGGACGCCGACGCGCGTGCAGCGGAGCTCGCGCGGCTGCCCGAAGAGACCCGCCTGCAGCTGACCGCCCTGCTCGCCGCCGACGCACTGACCCGCGATCCGATGGCGGCGGCCATCGACAGCGCCAGCGCTGCCACGGCGCCGCGTGCGAACACCCATATCGGCGGCTGGCGGGTGCTGCGCGAGCTCGGCGCCGGCGGCATGGGCACCGTGCTGCTGGCCGAGCGCGCGGACGACAGTTTCCGCCAGCAGGTGGCGATCAAGCTGATCCGCGGTTTCCCCACCGCAGACGGCCAGCGCCGGCTGCGCCTGGAGCGGCAGATCCTTGCTGACCTCGACCACCCGAACATCGCGCGCCTGCTGGACGGCGGCGAAACCGCAGACGGCCAGCCCTACGTGGTGATGGAGTATGTCGAGGGCCTGCCTCTGCTTGACCATGTCGCTCGCGCCGGCCTCGCCCTCGATCAGCGCCTCGAGCTGTTCGACAACATCGCCGCAGCGGTCCAGCACGCCCACCAGCGGCTGGTGATCCACCGCGACATCAAGCCCGGCAACGTGCTGGTGCGCGCCGACGGCGAGCCGCGCCTGCTCGATTTCGGCGTCGCCAAGCTGGTCGACGTGAGCGCCAGCGAGGATGCGCGCCAGACCTCTACCCGGGTCTGGACGCCGGGCTATGCCAGCCCCGAGCAGCAGAGCGGCGATACGATCACCACCGCCACCGACGTGTTCGGCCTCGGCGTGCTGCTGCGCGAGCTGCTGAGCGGCGAGCGCAGCCCCGGCCAGCACGGCCAACTGCCGTCCGGGTTCCAGCCCCTTTCGCTGGACGCCGAGCTGCGCGGGCTGCTAGACATGGCCATCGCGCTCGATCCATCGGATCGCTACCCGACCGTGGAAGCGCTGCGGGATGACATTGCGCGCTACCGCAGCGGCCGCCCGCTGCGCGCCCGCGCAGACCGCCTCGGCTATCGCATGCGCAAATTCCTGCTGCGTCATCGGCTCGGGGTGGCGGTGGCGGTGCTGGCACTCACCGTCGCTGCCGGCTTCACCTGGCAGCTGGCGGCCGAGCGCGATCGCGCGCTACTTGCCGAAGCGGAAGCTCGGGCCGCCCGCATGCAATCGGATCGCGCCGCCGCCTCTGCGCGCGCGGCGCTTGGCTTCCTCACCGACACCTTGGCCGCAGTGGCTCCCGAAGCGGCCTTGAGCTCGGAAGTGAGCGTACGCGACCTGCTTGACCAGGCGCGCCGCCAGCTTGAGCTTCGGATGGGCGAGGAAGCCACCGCCGTGCAGGCCATCCAGAGGCTGCTGGGCCAGCTCTACTACGCGATCAGCGAGCCAGTCCTGGCCGAACCGCTGCTGGCGGCAGGCCTCGCCGGAGTCGAACCCACGCTGCCCGAGGAAGCTTTCGAGCTGGCGCAGGCACACGCCGGACACTCCGCCGTGCTGGGGGTGCTGGAGCGCGGCGCCGACAGTCTGGCCGCAGCGCAGGCAGTGGCCGACCTGCATGCGCGCTTCGCCCCGAACGATCCGGCGAAGCGGGTGGAATCGCTGGAGGCGCTGGCGCATGCACGCTACCGCCTCGGCGAGCTAGAGGCGGCAGACGCTCTCTGGAGTGAGGCCCTCGCTCTGGCACAAAGCCTGCCCACGCCGCCGGTCGACTCCATGCTCAACATCATCCAGGCCTGGGGCAGCGTGCTCGAACAGCGCGGCAGGTGGGAGCGTGCGCTCGAGCTCGCCGATCAGGGCTGGGCGCTGGCCGAGGCCCATCTGCCCAAGGACTCACCCACGCGCGTCAACCTGCTGCGCCTGCGTGCAGAAGCGCTGCTCAGGCGCGGTAGCGTGGCGGCAGCCGAGACGGCCGCGCGGGACGCGATCGCACTGCAGCGCCGCACCGGCGGCGAGCGCGGGCAGCGGCTGGGCACGCTGTACAACACCCTGGCCATGGTGTTCAACGACCAGGGACGCTATCGCGAGGCGATCGAAGCTGCAGAGACCTCGGCCCGACTCCAGGCGGACAGCGGCAGCGGTGCCGTGGAGGACGCGATCGGGCTGACCAACACCGCCGCTATCCACGAGAACGCGGGCGATTACTGGCGCGCGCTGGAGCTGTTCGAGGCAGCGCGCGCGCGCATCCAGCGGGGAGAAGCCGACCCCGACGACCTGCCCCCGCGCATGATCGAACGCAGCTGGGCGCGCTGCCTGGCGCTGGCGGGCGAAGCCGCACGCGCCAGCGAGATCCTGGCTGACCTGCAGCGCAGATCGCTGGCGCTTGATGGCGAATCCAGCTTCGAATACGCGATGGTCACCTGGCAGCTGACGCTGGCGGCGCGGCGCGCGGGCGAGCTCGAACCGGCGCGACAGCAGCTGCAGCACGCGCGCCGGCTGTTTTCGGCCCTGCTGCCGGAGACCCATCCCCTGTTCGCACATATGCTGCGTGCCGAAGCACACCTCGAGCGGGCAGCCGGACGCACGGCCATCGCCGAGCCTCTGCAGCGCGAAGCCGTCGAGCGTCTGCGTGCAGCCGAGGTGCTCGCAGTCGACCTGGCCATCGCCCGCGCCGAGCTTGCTGCCCTGTGGGCGCAGCTGGGGCGCCGGGGCGACGCGCGGCGGGAGCTCGCAGAGGCGCTACCCGCACTCCGCGCTTCGCTGCTGCCGACGGAGCCGTCGCGGGCCGCAGGCGAACAGCTGGCAGCGCAGCTGGGCATCGCAGCGTCCGCCGCGCGCGAGCAAACGCTCCCCGGCACCCCAAGGCTGCCTTAGCCGCTCTGAGCCAAACCGCGCCCGCGGCGCGTGCGCCAGCAGCGGTAGGAATCGACATCTGCACGATGTCGCCTCATGCTAACCGGCAGACTTACGACATCGCTTGTCCAAGGATCGGATCCTGGTATGCCATTGAATCGTTTTTTCGAACGCGGCCGAAACGCGCTGATGCTGCTCTGCCTGTGCCTGCTCCCATGGCCAGCGCTGGCTGTCGAGCTCAGGCCCGCCGCCGATCTCGCCCTGGCTGACCGGCTGCAGGCCAGCGCGGCGGTGCTGGCGCCCAATGATGCCGTGCTGGCGGCCGAAATCAGCGCCACGGTGGCCACGGTCCATGTCGACGCCGGCCGGCAGGTCGAAGCCGGCACTGTGCTGATCACCCTCGACACGCGCGACGCCCGGCTTGCGCTGGCTCAGGCCGGAGCCCAGCTTCAGGCCGCCCAGGCGCGCCGTACGCTGGCCGAACAGCGCGCCCTGCGCGGGCGCGAGCTGCGCGCCGGCAGCCACATCAGCGCCGATGAGCTGCTGGCGCTGGAGACCGGGCTGCAGGCGGCTCAAGCCGATCTGGCGCTGGCCGAGGCAGGCCGCGACATCGCTGCACGACAGCTCGACAAGTGCCGGGTGCGCGCGCCGTTTGCCGGCGTGGTGCTGGAGCGCATGGCGCAGGTCGGTGCGCTGGCGGTGCCGGGCACGCCACTGCTGCGTCTGGTGTCGGACGCCGCGCCCGAAGTCGAGGCACAGATTGCGCCGGAGTCCGCCGCTGAGCTGGAAGCCGGGCGCGAGCTGCGCTTCGAGGCCCAGGGCCGAGTCTTTCCGCTGCAGCTGATCGCGCTGTCACCGGTGCTCGAGCGCAGCACGCGCACGCGGCTGGCGCGCTTCGCTTTCGAGGGCGCGGCGGCGCCCGCCGGCAGCACCGGCACGCTCACCTGGATCGGCCCCAGCCTCCTGCTGCCCGCCGAGCTGATGGTCAAACGCAACGGCCGCCTCGGCGCCTTCGTCGACGCCAACGGCCAGGCCCGCTTCGTGCCGGCGCCCGAAGCCCAGGAAGGCCGGCCGTTCCGGCTCGCGATCGATCCGGCCACCCTCGTGGTGAGCGCCGGCCAGCAGGGCCTCAACGAGGGCGATGCGCTGCCGGTGCGGGAGCCATGAGCCTGCTGGAGCGCCTGATCACCCACCACCCGCTGGCCAATATCGCGTTCGCGGTGGTGCTGGTGATGGGCGCGCTGGCCTATGTCGGCATGCCGCGCGAACAAGATCCGGAGATCAACTTCAACTGGCTGAACATCAGCACGGTGCTGCCCGGCGCCTCGGCCGAGGACGTCGAAGCCAAGATCACCAACCCGCTGGAGGACAGCCTGCGCAACGTGCAGGACATCCGCTGGGTGATCAGCTCCTCTCGCGAGGGCGTCAGCAACATCCTCGTGCGCTTCCGCGAGATCGACGAGCGCACCTTCGACAAGCGCATCAGCGACGTCCGCCGCGAGGTGCAGAACAAGGCCAATGCGGAGCTGCCCACCGAGGCGCTGGACCCGGACATCCTGGAGATCACCAGCGCCAACGGCTTCCCCACCGCGATGGTGCTGCTGCGCGGCCAGGCCGACGACGAGCACCTGCGCTCGACCGCGCGCAGCGTGCGCGAGGACATCGAGCGCATCAGCGGCGTCGACCGGGTGCTGGCGCTGGGCTTCCGCGATCCCGAGCTGCGGGTGGAGTTCGACCCGCAGGCGCTGGCCGGGCGCGGCCTCAACGCCGTGCATTTGGCTGACGCCCTGCGCGGCTGGTTTCGCGACGTGTTCGCCGGCAAGCAGGAGGCAGCGGACGCCGAATGGCTGGTGCGGGTCTCCGGCGCCCAGCCCGACGTCGAACGCCTGGCCGGCTTCGAGCTGCCGCTCACCGGCGGCGCGGCGGTGCGCCTGGACACCCTGGCCGAAGTGCGCCGGGTCAGCCAGCGCCCGCGCCAGCTGATCGGATCCGAGGGCCAGCCCGCGGTGCTGCTGTCGGTGACCAAGATCGGCGGTGCCAACACGCTGGAGCTGGTGGATCGGATTCGCGACTACGTTGAGCGTCGCAACGCAGTGCTGGCGGGCAGCGGGCTCGAGCTGACGCTCAGCGACGACCAGTCCATTCCCACTCGCGAGGCGCTGGCGGTCATGCAGAACAACGCATTGGTCGGGCTGGTGCTGGTGCTGGCGGTGTGCTGGATGTTCCTCGGCTCGCGCATCGCCTCGGTGGTGGCGCTGGGCATGATGTTCTCCATCGCCGGCACCTTCGTACTGCTGCAGGTCTGGGGCAGCACGCTGAATGTCTCGGTGCTGCTGGGCGTGGTGATCGTGCTCGGCATGCTGGTGGACGTATCGGTGGTGGTAGTGGAAGCCATGTACTACCGCATGCAGCGCGGCATGGACGCGATCCGCGCCGCAATGGAAAGTCTGTCCGAGGTTGGCCTGCCGCTGGTCGCCGCGGTCGCCACCACCATGGCCGCCTTCCTGCCGCTGATGCTGCTGCCGGGCATCCTCGGCAAGTTCATGTTCATCATCCCCTTCGTGGTGACGGTGGGGCTGGCGGTGAGCCTGCTGCAGGCCTTCTGGATGCTGCCCTCGCATGTAAGCGCGCTGGGCAGCCGCGCGCTCAGCCGCTCGTCCACCCAGGCCCGGCGCGAGCGCTGGACCCACGCGCTGCGGATCCAGTACACCCGCGCCCTGATCCACGTGATGCGCCGGCCCAAGCGCTATCTGGGCGGCGCGCTGGCGCTGTTCTTCGCCTGCATCGGCCTGATCGCGCTCGGCGTCGACAACAAGGGGCCGGTGCGCTTCAATTTCTTCAGCTTCGACCCGATCCGGCTGTTCTACGTCAACGTCGACCTGCCGCCGACCACACCGATCGAGGAAAGCATCGCCCACACCCTGAGGGTGGAGCAGATCGTGCGCTCCCACCTGCGCGAGGGTGAGTCACGCTCGGTGGTGTCGATGGCCGGCATCAAGTTCACCGACGTCGAGCCCGTCTATGGGGACCGCTACGGCCAGATCGCGGTTTCGCTGTTCCCGGCCGGCGGTGACGCGCGGAGCATCGACGAAATCATCGAGGGCATGCGCGCCGCCGTGGAATCCGCGCCGGTGCCGGCCGAGATGTCCTTCTTCAAGCTCAGCGGCGGTCCGCCCACCGGCAAGGCGATCAGCGTCAAGGTGCGCGCCGATGACCCGGCCGAACTGGCCGGCGCCGCCGAGGCGGTCAAGCGGATCGTGGCCGGCATCGCCGGCGCCCGCGACGTCATCGACGATGCCAGCCCCGGCCGCAGCGAACTGGCGCTGGAGGTGGACGTGGCCGCCGCGCGCGAGGCCGGGCTGGATCCGGCCACGGTGGCACGGCTGGTGCGCCTGCACGTGGACGGTGAGGTGGTGGCAGACCTGCGCGACCGCGGCGAGAAGGTGGAGCTGCGCGTGCAGGCGCGGCCGCAGCGGCTGACCCGCATCGAAAACCTGCTGGCGCAGCCGGTCGCCCTTCCCGGCGGCGGCAGCACCGTGCTTGGCGCCCTGGTGCGCGCCGAGACCCGCACCAGCGCCGACCTGATCAAACACTGGAACTTCCGCCGCGCGATCACGGTAGAGGCCGATCTGGACCTGGACATGAACAATGCGGTCGCCGCCGCCAACGAGCTGCGCACCCGCTGGGAAGACGTGCGCGGCCAGTTCCCCAACGCCGACCTCGACTTCTCCGGCCAGCTCGACGACATCAATGAATCGCTGGCGGCGATGGGCCCGCTGTTCCTGCTGGGCGTGGGCCTGATCTACCTGATCCTGGCCGCGCAGTTCCGCAGCTACTGGCAGCCGCTGTTGATCCTGGTGACCATCCCGCTGGCGCTGATGGGGGTGACGCTGGGCGTGGCGATCTCCGGCAACCCGGTCTCGCTCTACACGATGTACGGCGCCATCGCTCTGGTCGGGATCGCGGTCAACGCGGCCATCGTGCTGATCGACGCCGCCAACCAGCGCCGCGCGGCCGGTATGCGCACCCTGCACGCCACGCTCTACGCCGCACGCCGCCGGGTGGTGGCCATCGCCATGACCACCGGCACCACCATCGCCGGTCTGTTCTCGCTGGCCATGGGTTTCGCCGGCACGTCGCTGCTGTGGGGCCCGGTGGCCTCGGCCATCGTGTGGGGGCTGGCGTTCTCCAGCGTGCTGACCCTGTTCGTGGTGCCGGTGCTGTATCGGCAGTTCATGAAGAGCCGGCCGACGGGGCCGCGTTTGGCGCAAAGCCGCGGCTAGCCGACCGGACTCCGCACGCGGGCGCCAACGCCCTGCGTGCGGCGCGCGGTCGAGCAGTCGAGCAGTCGAGCAGTCGAGCAGTCAGGTGCGCAGCGTGTCGTAGATCGAAGTGCCCGGTCAGGCTTGACCTCGTTGAGGCAGGGACGCCCCTGACATCTGAGAGGCTGTAGAAGAACCATCTGCCTGCTGCGGCCGCCGCTGGACGCGCGTGGCGGCGGCGCGCTGCGGCAGCTGGTTTTTTTCACACGCTCTGAGCGTGCGTTCAGCGCGTCACCACCTCGCGATGCATCGGCGCCAGCTTTGCCAGCAGCTTGTTCTGGGCCGAAAACGGTACTCCGCGGGCGCGCATAGAGGCCTGCAGCACTTCCACCAGCGCATTGAACTCATCGCGGCGGATGTCCAGGCCCTCGTGGGATTCGGCCATGCTGCGGCCGCTGTAGACGCAGTCGCCGCCAAGGATCACGCAGAACTGCTCGACCAGCTGGCGCTTGACCCGCGGCTGGTCGGAGAACTCGAAGAACTCGCGGGTGCGGGCGTCAGCCAGCAGGCGCTGCATGAAGTCGTCCATCAGCGCGGTCAGGCCGTCGACGCCGCCAAACTCGGCCAGCACGGGGCGCAGCTCGGGGTGGGCAGGTGCGGGGTTCATGGGCTCGGCGGCGGCGGGGCCGGCGAGGACGAGGGCGGCAGCCAGCAGGGCGCCACGCAGGGAACGGGTCATGGAGTGTCTCCGAAGAAGTGGGAAGCGGTCACGCGAGGGGAATCGGGATCAGAAGCCCAGCTGCAGGCTCAGGTACCAGCCGCGCTGGTTGTCCTCGATCACGATGTTGCCGAGGTGGACCCAGGCCACGGTGACCGAAGCATGCTTGTTGGGCGCCCAGGCCAGGAACAGGTCCCAGGCATTGTTCTCGCGGGCGATGCCGAGGTTGTCCGGCTTGCTGCGGAACTCCGCGCCAAGCGCGAGATTGGGGCTGAGCAGGCGGGCCACGCTGCCTTCGAACTGCAGGCTGCGGCTGTCGCTTTTGTCGCCGCCAAACCCGAGGATGCCGAACTGGTTGGCGCGGGTGTAGCGCAGCGTGCCGTTCACCAGCAGGCTGGAGTTCAGATGCAGCTTGGTGGCCGACAGGTAGAGATCGACATCATCGCGACGCTTGGCGCCGATGAAGGCCAGCACGTCGGGCTGGTCGTTGCGCTTGTACTGCGCGCCCAGTGCGAACTGCGGCATCCAGCTGTCCTGCTCGTAGACGGCATCACCGGCGAGTTTCACCTTGACGCCCACGGTGTCCTGGGTGAACACGAAGCCGCGGCCGAGACCGAGCGCGGCGCCCACGTCGCGGGTGTCGAAGCGCTGTCGCGCGAGGCTGAATTCCACGCGGTCGTACAGACCCACCAGGGCGCCGTAGCTGTCGAGCGCGTAATCGCCGGTGTCGACGCGGGTGTAGAAAGCCTTGGCGCCGATCTGGTCGCGGGTGCCATACCCGCCGATCAGGGCCCAGGGCGTGAGGCCGCCGCCGCCGGCGCCCTCGATCTGGGTGACGCCGCCGGTCAACAGCAGCTTGCCGCCGAAGCCCGGGGCGGAGCCGATGCCGGACTGGGCCGCCGCCGGAGCAGTCGCCGCCAAGGCCGCGGAAAGCACGAGTGGCATCGCCAGTCGAGCGCAAGTGGAAGGGTGCATGCGAACTCCCGTAACGGAACGTGGATGGCCGTCGGGCGCACACCCGACATGCAAGTCCTACGTGCTCGCCGCACCGGCTGGATGCAGCCGAATCGCTCGGAGTTGTGCAAACCGCGTGCAGACGACCGGGTGCCTGCACGCAAACGCGCTGTTTCCTTGAAGCAAAACTTCAAAGCGCGCCAGTCTCCGACGACTTCGGCTGTGCATCCGGATCCAGCAGGATGTGCCAGACCCCGCTGACGTTGTCGCCGGTAATGTCGCCCGGGCGTTTGTCGTAGGGCCAGTAGTAGAGCGGCTGGCCGCGCCAGGCCCACTGTCGCGAGCCATCCATGCGCTCGATCACGCTGAACTCCTCTTCGTCCACCGCGTCAAGGTCGGCGAGCAGCGGTGGCCACAGCTTTTCGCAGGCGCGGTAGCAGGTACTGACGCCCGGACGGTCGCGGTCGAAGGTGTAGAGCGTCATGCCGGCACGGTCGACCATGTAGCCGCGCACGAACACGGCCGGCGCGCTGCTGATCTGGCCTTCGAGTTCGGCCACCACTGCGGCGGACTCCTTGTCGCTGGCCGGTTCGCGGGTGGACTCGAACATGCTGGTGCTGGCCTCAGGTTTGTCGGGCGGCAGCTGGGCGAAGGCCGGAGTGATCAGGCCGAGCAGGAGGATGGCGGGGAGGCGGGATTTCATGGTTTTTCGTCCGAAGTCAGGAGTGGAAGTGGAAGTGGCCGCTACAGGCGGAGCCGACGCAGCAGCCAGCGGCTGAAACGGCCAAGGCGCGGCACCGGCTCGCCGCGGATCAGCAGCAGGGCGCCCTCGGGCGAGTCGAAGGGCTGATGACGTGAGCCGGCTTCGGCGACCAGGAAGTCACCTGCCGGGTGGCGCTGCCCGGCGTGCACGATGGCCCCCTCCAGCACCAGGCACTCCTCGCGGGCGCTGTGGGAGTGACGCGGGATCCGTGCGCCCGGCGACAGCCGCCACAGGGTCACCTGCTCACGCGCCTCGGGGTCACAACGCAAGGTCTGCACCTGCACGCCCTCGAAAGCGGTGAACCAGGGCAGCTCGGGGCGGCGCGGCAGCGCCTCCGCACTTGCGGCCACGCGCTGCAGAAGCCGCGCCTGCAGCGGCGCCAGCGTCGACTCGGCCAGTGGTGCAGGCGCCAGCTCGCGGGCAAGCCGAGCGGCCGCGTCGGCATGCAGGCGGTCTTGCGGCGAAAAGTTCGGATCCTGCTCAGTCATGGACGGACTCCCGTCCGCCGAGCGACCCTGCCATGCGCGCCAAGGCGCGACGCAGATGGCTCTTCACGGTGCCCAGCGGCAGGCCGGTGCGTTCGGCGATCTCGGCGTGGCTCAAGTCCTCGAGAAAAGCCAGCGCGAGCAGCTGCTGCTGGACATGGCTGAGCTGCTGGCGCGCGTCGGCCAGCGCAGAGTGCGCATCCAGGGCGTCGAGCAGTCTTGGCGTGGGGTCGTGCATCTCCCCGACATACGGTTCAGCGCCGCCCTCCGGATGCAGGGGTTCGCAGCGACGATGGCGTCGCTCGCGGCGCAGGCGGTCGATCGCCCGGCTCCAGGCCATGCCGAGCAGCCAAGTCAAAACCTCGCCGCGGGCCGCGCTGTAATCCGGCGCGCGCTCCCAGGCTTGGGTGAAGGTGTCCAGCACCGCCTCTTCAGCGTCCTCCGGGCGCTGCAGCACACGAAGCGCCACTGCGTTCACTCGCGGGGCACATCGCTCGAACAGCTCGGCCAGCGCTGCCTGCTCACCCTGCGCCATGCGCAGCACGAGGGCTTCCAGCCGCAAACGCTCGGCGGCACGCTCCGGGCCTTCACGGGCAAGGGCGGATGGAGAGGAATCGCTCATCCAGGGCAAACAGGACAGCGCCATCTGGCGCTGCAGGGTCCTCCGCCGGCTGGTGAGGCTGGAGTGAGCACGCAAACGGCAGGGTGGTCAGCCGCCGCCCTCGGCCTGCGGCTCGCAGTTCAGACGCTCGGCTTCCTCGTTGGCCGCCAGCTCGGCAGCGCGCTCTTCGGCGTTGAGCGTGCGCGCTTCCGCGCCGTCACGCACGCTGACATTGGCCTCCGAGCGGAGCACCTGCAGATTCAGGCGAGCACGCTGGCAGTTGGCTTCGCGAGCAAGTCGGCGGGCCTCTGCATTGGCATCCACGGCACGCTGGCGGGCAGCATCCACGGGATCATCAAGGTCGACGCTCTCGTCCTCGGCCGGCGGCGGCGGAGCCGCCGCTGCAGGCAAGGGCGCGATGCTCGGCTCGGGCCGCAGGGCAACGCGTTCGGCCTCGACGCCCTCCGGGGGGCGCTCGCCATATTGGGTAATTCCGCTGGCGTCCTTCCAGCGCCAGACTTCGGTGGCCCCGGCGGCGCCGGGAAACGCGCAAACGGCCGCCAACAGCAGGCAGGCCGGGAGGACCAGCAGACGCGAGGAGGGTGCTTGCATGGGGGCGATCCGAAAAGGGCAGTGCATTAGGTATCACCCGCCACCCGGCCCGCACAAGTCAGGCCGGCGAACCCCCCGACGGTCGCAGCCTCCGTGCGATGAGCGTACGGGTGCAGGCTACACTTGGCCCCGGCGCAGTCCGCCCCGTGCTGCTGTGTACCGCATTCCGCCACTGCCGAGCCTCCGATGACCGCCAGCGAGACCGGCCCCAGCCCGGCCGAACCCCAGCGACCGCCGCCACGCCGCGGCATCTACCTGCTGCCCAACCTGCTGACCACGGGAGGACTGTTCGCGGGCTTCTACGCCATCATCGCCGCTGCCAACGGCGACTACACCAGCGCGGCGATCGCAGTCTTCGTTGCGGGCCTGCTGGATGGGCTCGACGGCCGAATCGCCCGGCTGACCAACACCCAGAGCGAGTTCGGCGTGCAGTACGACTCGCTGGCCGACCTGGTCAGTTTCGGCATGGCGCCAGCGCTGGTGATGTACCACTGGTCGCTGTCCAGCCTGGCCGTACACGGTCCGCTGTGGGCCAAGATCGGCTGGGCGGTGGCGTTTCTGTATGCGGCCTGCGCGGCATTGCGGCTGGCGCGCTTCAATACCCAGGTCAGCGTGGTCGACAAGCGCTACTTCATCGGCCTTGCCAGCCCGGCTGCTGCCGGCGCACTGATGGCCTTCGTGTGGGTGGCCAACAAGTTCGAGTTCAGCGGCGCCCAGCTGCAGTACCCGGCGCTGGCGGTCACCGTGGTCGCCGCCCTGCTGATGGTGAGCCGGCTGCGCTACCACAGCGGCAAGGCCCTGCCGTTCGGCGAGCGCGTGCCCTTCGTGGTGATCCTCGGCGCGGTGGGACTGTTCGTGGCGCTGGCAGTGGCTCCGGACCGGATGCTGCTGACCGTGTTCTGGCTGTACGCCCTGTCGGGGCCGGCAGCGTGGATCCTGGGCAGGGTCCGCAGGCGCGGGGCGCCCTCGGCGTGAGCGCCACGGCCAGCCCGGCAGCCGGTCGCGAGCAGCGCCTGCTGGCGCGGCTGGCTGACTTGAGCCAACGGCTGGCGGTGTCGCTGGATCTGGAGGAGACCCTGCTGCAGGTGGCGGCGCTGATCGCCGACGCCATGGACGCCGAGGCCTCGGCGGTGTTCCTGATCGACGAGGCCCAGGGCCGCATCGTCTGCCGCGCCTGCGCCGGCCCGGTCGATATCCGCGGCCTGAGCCTGCGCATGGACCAAGGCCTGGTGGGGCGCGCGATCGCACGCCGCGAATGCGAAATCGTCCGCGATGCGAGCACGGATCCGGATTTTGCCGGGCGCCAGCTGCAGAACCCCGGCGACTTCGTCACCCGCAGCGTGGTGACAGCGCCGATCATGACCAGCGAGGGGCCGATCGGCGCCCTGCAGGTGCTCAACAAACGCGGCGGCGCGCTGTTCGGCGCCGACGATGCCGACGCCCTGCGCCTGCTGGCGGCGCCGACCGCGCTGGCGCTGAACCACGCGCGTCTGGTCGACATCCAGCTCACCCAGAACCGGATCCGCCGCGAGCTGACGATGGCCCGGCGCCTGCAGCGCTCGCTGCTGCCGCGCCGCCGCCGCGGCGCATTTCCGCTGCGCGCGCTGAATTTCCCGGCGCGCGAGATTTCCGGCGACTTCTACGATTTCTTCGAGCTGCCCGACGGCCGCATCGCTTTCACCGTGGGCGACGTCGCCGGCAAGGGCCTGGACGCGTCGTTCCTGATGGTCCGCTGCGCCAGCCTGCTGCGCTGGGCGGGCAAGGAGGGGCTGCCACCCGGCCAATGGCTGGCGCGCGCCAACGACGAGCTGATGGAGGCGATCGCCGCCGGCATGTTCGTATGCGCGGTGGCCGGCTACTACGACCCCTGGACCCAGCAGGCGGTATGGGCCAACGCCGGCTTCCCGCCGCTGCTGCGGGTCGACCGCGCCGGCTGTTTTCGACGCTTCGAGGCGGAAGGCCCGCCCTTGGGCATCCTTGGCGGCATGCACTATCCGGAGCAGGCCTGCAGCCTCGACGGCGCCGCCCTCTACCTTTTTTCGGACGGCATGACCGATGTCCGCGGCGACGACGGCGAGGTGCTGGGCGTCGACGGTGTGCAGGCGGCCGTGGCCGAAATGCGCCAGCTGCCGCCGGAGGCGCGCCTGCGCGCCCTGGTGCGGCAGATGCGCAAGATGACCATGACCGACGACACCACGCTGATGGTGCTGGAGGGCGAATCCCCCGCCCTGCTGCGTATGGCCTTCCCGGCCCAGGCCAGCCAGCTGATGCCGATGCGCCACGCCGCCGACGCCGTGCTGGCGCAGCTGCCGATCGACGCCGAGCTGCGCGCGTCCCTGGTGCTGGCGCTCGATGAGGCCTGCGCAAACATCATTCGCCACGCGTTCGGCGGTGACTGCGGCAGCGGCCGCATCGAACTGATCATCCGCCGGGAGCACAACGAGCTGCACCTTGTGCTGAGCGATACCGCCGCCTGCGTCGATCCGGACCGGATCCGCCCGCGCAACATTGAGGAATGCCGGCCCGGCGGGCTCGGCCTGTGCTTCATCGACACCCTGATGGACGAATGGCGGATCACTCCGCTTGCCGGCGGCGGCAACCGACTTTGGATGCTGCGACGTCTGGATTCCGCGCGTCCGACCGTATCGTCCACTGAGCCCCCAGCCCACGCGACCGGAGCCATCAGCGCATGAACGATTGCCAGACCACCGAGGAGGCAGGCCACACCGTGGTGCGGCTCTCCGGCGAAGTCGACCTGAGCTGGTCGGCAAAGGTGCGCCAGGCGGTGCTGGCGGCCTTGGCCGGCAGCCGCCCGGTCGCCGTGCATCTGGGCGCAGTGCGCTACATCGACAGCTCGGGCATTGCAGCCCTGGTGGAAGGTTTCCAGAACGCGCGCAGCCGCGGCCAGCGCTTCGTGCTGGTGGCGCCCAGCGCACCCGTGCACTCGGTGCTGAAGCTGGCCCGGCTGGACCGCGTGTTCGAGCTGGTCGAGAGCCTGGAGGGCAGCACTGGCGCATGAGCGCGGTGAACGCCCTGCTCGATCGCATCGGTCGCCGCAGCGTGCAGGTGCTGGGCGAGCTCGGCTACGCCGCCATGCTGTTCTTCGAGAGCGTCTATTTCCTTGCCGTCGGCTGGACCCGCGGCCAGCCGGTGCGGCTGCGCATGGTGGGCGAGCAGATGCGCCAGATCGGCGTCGACGCCCTGCCCATCGTCAGCCTGCTCTCGCTGACCATCGGCGTGATGCTGGGCATCCAGTTCATCGCCGCGCTCAGCGAGTTTGGCGCCGAGAGCCAGGTCATCGTTGCCACCGCCAAATCGATCACCCGCGAGTTCGGCGCGCTGATCACCGCCATCGTGGTGGCCGGCCGCACCGGCTCGGCGCTGGCCGCGCGGCTGGGCTCGATGGTGGTCTCGCAGGAGGTCGATGCGCTGGCCGTGATCGGCGTCGACCCTGTGCGCTACCTGGTCGCCCCGGCGCTGCTGGCGATGCTGGTGATGGTGCCGGTGCTGACCGTGTTCGCCAACGCCGTGGCCGTGCTCGGCGCCGGCCTCTACGCCTCCGGGCCGCTGGACATGAGCGTGGGCGCCTACCTGGCGCGCACGCTGGAAATGCTGGAACCCCGCGACCTTTGGGAGGGCCTGTCCAAATCGGTGGTGTTCGCCACCCTGATCACCCTGATCGGCACCAGCACCGGATTCGGCGTGCAGGGCGGCGCCGAAGGCGTCGGCCGCGCCACTACCCGCGCCGTGGTGCTGTCGATCAGCGCCATCGTGGTGGCGGATATGTTGTTTTCGTTCTTTTTGAATCGATGAAGATGGCTGGGAATCGGGAATGGGGAATTGGGAATCGTGGAGCAGTGCTCCGCCAGCGTCGTTATGGCTGCACGTTTGATCGGACGCGCCCCGAAATGCAGAGCGAGCAGCTCTTCGCTCTTTCGAGTCCCGATTCCCAATTCTCAATTCCCAGCGACTCCGCAAGGAGTCGCGCATGACGATTCCCGATTCCCCATTCCCGATTCCCGGCTCTCAAGAGCCGCTGATCGACGTCCACGGCCTGCAGGCCTACTACGGCCGACGTCGCATCCTCAATGGCATCGACTTCCGGGTTCACCCGGGCGAGATCCGGGTGATCATGGGCGGCTCCGGCTCGGGCAAGAGCACCCTGCTGCGGCATCTGCTGGGGCTGCAGAAGCCGGCCGCCGGCACGGTGCGCCTGTTCGGCACCGATATCGCGCATGCAAGCACCGCGCAGCTGCTGGCGATCCGTCGCCAGCTGGGGGTGAGCTTCCAGGGCGGGGCTCTGTTCACCTCGATGACGGTTGGCGAAAACGTCGCCCTGCCGCTGCGCGAACACACCCGGCTGGACGAGAACACCATCCGCATCATGAGCCGGCTCAAGCTGGAGGTGGTCAACCTCGGCGGCTTCCAGGACCTGATGCCGGGCCAGCTCTCGGGCGGCATGGTCAAGCGCGCGGCATTGGCGAGGGCGATCGTGATGGACCCCAAGCTGCTGTTCTTCGACGAGCCCTCGGCGGGTCTGGATCCCGTGGTCTCGGCCGAGCTGGACGAGCTGATCCTGCAGCTGCGCGACGCCATGCGCATGAGCATCGTGGTGGTCACCCACGAGCTGGAGTCGGCCTTCAAGATCGCCGACAGCATCACCGTGCTCGACCACGGCGAAGTGCTGATGACCGGCAAGGTGGCGGACGTTCGCGCCTCGGATCATCCGCGCATCCAGGACCTGCTGAACCGGCGCCCGCGCGAGATCGAAGTCGACGTGGACGAGTACCTCAAGCGGCTGACCGAGGAGGAGGGATGAGAGGCCGGGAATCGAGAATGGGGAATCGGGAATCGTCGAGCTGCGCTCGCGAGGCCCGGCTTGCACGCCTAAACTGCGCTATCAGCCACGGGACGACGGGATGAAGCGCGACGGGATCAATTACAGCTTGGTGGGACTGGTGGTGGTGGTGGCCTTCGGCCTGCTGCTGTTCACGCTGATTGCCCTGACCGGCCGCGGTGGAAGCGCGGTGCGCTACCACGCGCACTACACCAACGTGACCGGCCTGGGCTTTGGCGCGCCGGTGTTCTACGAGGGGTTCCGCGTCGGCCAGGTGGAGTCGATCACGCCCGAGCGCGACAGCGGGCGCACCCGCTACCGGGTGGAGTTCTCGGTTCGCGCCGATTGGCCCATTCCCGAGGACAGCGTGGCTGCCCTGCAGTCGACCGGCCTGCTGGCCGACGTCGCCATCGGCATCCGCGAGGGCAGCAGCCCCAATGCGCTGGCCGCCGGCGGCGCCCTGCCCAGCCGCGAGGGCGGTGACCTGTTCCTGGCGATGGCCGACCTGGCAGGCGAGGTCAACTCGCTGTCCAAGGACCGGCTGCGGCCGATGCTGGAAAGCCTGGCTCTGCGCCTGGATTCGATCGGCGGCGCGCTGGATGCCAGCGCCCCTGCCCTGCTGTCCGAGGCCCAGAGCCTGCTGGGCCGGCTCAACAGCGCCGCTGACGGCGTCAACGCGGTGCTGGCCGCACCCAACCAGCAGGCGATTCGCGACAGCCTCGCCAACGTGCAGAAGGTCTCCGCCGAGCTGGCGGCCACCCAGGCTCGTGCCGACCGCCTGCTGGACACGCTCAGCGCCACCGTCGACGAGACCCGCCCGGCCCTGCAGGAGGCGGTGCTGGACCTGGAGCGCACGCTGGCGACCATCGCCCGCCGCATCGACGCCATCACCCACCATCTGGAATCCTCCAGCCGCAACGTCGACGCGTTCTCACGCGAGATCCGGCGCAACCCCAGCCGCCTGATCTACACCCCGCCCCCGGACGAGACCGAGGCTCGCTGATGCCCACGCTACCGCTTCGTCTGCTCGCCGCGCCCCTGCTGGCCCTGCTGTTGGGTGCCTGCGCGATGACGCCGCAGATCCCGGAGACCACCTGGCACCGGCTGCCGCCTGCCGCGGTGCAGGTGCCATCGATACCCGCCACGGCGCTGCCGATCGTGGTCCAGCGCTTCGAGGCCGACGGCCTGCACGCCGACCAGTCCCTGCTGTACGCGCTGGACGCCGACGGCGTACGCCTGCGCAGCTACCACTACAACCGCTGGGTGGATCCGCCCGGCGCCCTGCTGCAGCGCCGGCTGGCGGGCATGCTGCGTGCCGCGGGAGCCTCGGGGCAGGTCATCGAGCAGCTGCAGGGGCGGGTGACGGCGCTGTGGATCAGCGGCCGCATCGAAACCTTCGAGCGCGTGCCGGTCGCGGGTGGCTGGGAAGCCCGGGTGGCGCTGCGCCTGCGTGTGGAACAGCGCGGCGCAAGCCTGCCGTTGCTGGAGCGCGAATACGCAGCCCGCGTGGCCGCCGCCGACAACAGCATCGCCGCTTCGGTGGTGGCGCTGGGCAGCGGGGTCGACGAGGCCTTCGCGGCTTTTCTGGCCGAGTTGGGACCGCTGCTGCGCGAGGTGCATCCGTGAGCCGAGTCGCGCCGCTCGCCGCAGCTTCCGAACAGATCCGCACCCTGCGGACGCTGGGTCTGGTGCCACTGCGACTGCGGCGAGCTTCCGCGAACCCGCAGACCGGATCGGATTACTCCGATGATCCCAAGCTCCGGCCCGGCCTGCGCGCCGGCCTCGTGCTGGCAGGCCATGACTGCATTGCGGACTGGACGGGCAGCAGCCTCGGTCGCGCCGTCTTGACCGCTGCCGGCCTGCTGCCGACGGAGGTCGGCCCGGACGGCAGCGATCAAGCCCTGCCGCGGCTGGTCTTGCCCCCTCTGGCCGAGTTGCGCAGCCGCAGCGCAGCCCGCCGTGCGCTGTGGCCGCAGCTTCGCCAACTGCGCCGCCAGCTGCAGGCATGAACGCGTGCCCTGCCCCACTGGCCGCACAGCTGCGGCCGATGAGCGAGGCCGACATCGATGCGGTGATGCGCATCGAGCTGGAGGCCTACCCCTTTCCCTGGACCCATGCGATCTTTCGCGACTGCCTGCGCGCCGGTTACCCCTGCTGGGTGCTGGACGGCGGCGGCGAGCTGCTGGGCTACGGCGTGCTCAGCGCCGCTGCCGGCGAGGCCCACGTCCTCAATGTGTGCGTGGCGCCGCGCCACCAGGGCGAGGGCCACGGCCGGCGGCTGATGCGTCGGCTGATCGACCTTGCCCGCTGGCACCACGCCGAACGCATCTTCCTGGAGGTACGCCCCTCCAACCCGGCCGCGATCGCCCTGTACGACTCGCTCGGCTTCAATGAGATCGCCCGCCGCGCCAACTACTACCCCTCAGCCGGGGGGCGCGAGGACGCCATCGTCATGGCGCTGGAGCTGCTGGGCGAAGACAGCTGAGGTCCGGCCTGCGTCGGCCTGCCGCCGCGGGCCGCGGCGAAGAACTTGCATGCGGCTACGCTGGACCCACTTTGGGCAGCCCAAGGACACCGGATGGATCGCCTCGAAGCCCTGAAAGCCATTGCCCGCGACGCCGCGAGCGGCGATCTGAGCTTCCCGACGCACGCCCAGCTGGCGCTCAAGATCAAATCAGCGCTGGACGACCCGAACTGCTCGGCGGACCAGGCCGCCCGCCTGATCCAGGCCGATCCGCTGCTGTCGGCGCGGGTGGTCGGCATGGCCAACTCCGTGGCCTACAACCGCAGCGGCCGCGAGGTGGCGGACGTCAAGACGGCCGTCAATCGGCTCGGCTTCGCGACCCTGCGCACGCTGGCGATGGCGCTGGTCACCCGCCAGATGGCCGGCGCCAACGGCAGCCCGGCCCAGCAGCAGGCCGCGCGACAGCTGTGGGAGCGCACCGCCCACGTCGCCGCGCTGGCGCGGATGCTGGCGCAGCGCGTCACCCGCTGCGACCCCGAAACCGCCCTGTTCGCCGGCCTGATCCATGACATCGGTGGCTTCTACTTGATCTCCCGCGCCGACCGCTATCCGGCCCTGCTCAGGGTGGAAGCGCCGCTGACGGTGGAGCTGGCCGAGGGCGCGGAAGTCGAGGGCCGCGACATGGACACCGACCAGACTGTCGAGCGCGACCTCGGCCTCGCCGTGCTTCGCCATCTGGCGGTGCCGACCGCGGTGATTGAATCCATCGAAGAGTATTGGCGCGGCATGCTGTCGATCCCGCCCGAGACCCTCGGCGACACCCTGCTGCTGGCCGACGTGCTGGCGCCGGTGCCGAGCCCCCTGCGCTGGGAGGATCCCACCCAGCCTGCCGCCCAGCGCGCCAGCTCCATCGACATGCTGGTGGGGGAGGACACCCTGCAGGAGGTGCTGCGTGGCTCCGCCGCGGAAGTCGGGCAGCTGATCGAGACGCTGAGGTTCTGAACGCGCGGCAGGACGCGCCAGTGGAGTGATTGCTACGTGGCGGACAGTAGCTGCGAGCGGATTTGTGTGGTTGGCAAGGCGCGACGACGCGTCATGGCAGCGCCATGGCGAGGACGAGGAACGCTGTCAGCCGCGCAAAGAAGCCGCAGATACGGTTCGCTCAGGTGCGAATCACTGCACTAGATCTGCAGCGGGTCCAGCGCTGGCGCGATCAACCCTGACGCGGCCCAGAGCTCGGCAAGATCCCTGTGCTGCAGCGGATCAATGAACTCCGGCGCGATGTCCACCAGCGGCTTCAGCACGAAGGCGTGCTTGAGCTCCGGCCGCGGCAGTTTGAGATTGCCTGGGCCTTCGAAAACCAGCTGATCGAAGTAGACGATGTCCACATCGAGCGTGCGCGAGGAAAAGCGAGGCACGTCTCGGCGACGGCCGTTGGCATCCTCCAGCGCGTGCAGCCACTCGTTCAGGGCGACAGGATCGAGGTCGCTGTCGATGGCCGCCGCGGCATTCAGGAAATCCGGCCCCTCGAAGCCCACCGCCGGCGTGCGGTAGACCGGCGAGAACTGCGCGCCCGGAAACCGCGAGCGCAGCGCCGAGGCTGCCGCCAGCAGGTAGTGCTCCGGCTGCTGGTTGCTGCCCAGGCTCAGCAGCGCCAGGCTCACGCGGAGGCCTGCGGACGGCTGCGCTCGATGATCACGCCGACAGCGCGCGCGCCACGGACCGCACCCGGCTTGGACAGCTTGAGCCGCACGTGGCTGACCTTGAATTCATCCAGGATGATCGCAGCGCAGCGCTCGGCGAGAGTTTCGACCAGGCCGAATCCCGACTCGCCCACGAACTGCAGCAGGCGCTTGCTGACGGCCTTGTAGTCGAGGGTATCGCGGATATCGTCGGAGCCCGCCGGCACCCGGTTGTCGAAGGCCATCTCGATGTCGAGCACGATCGGCTGGCGGATGCGCCGCTCCCAGTCGTAGATGCCGATCTGGCACTCGATCTCGAGCGCATCGATGAAAACCTTGTCCATGCGTGGTCCTGTAATTGATGCCGCCTTCAGGCGGGCGGCAAGGCTGCCATATCCCAGCGTGGCCGCACGGTGATCGCGGCGGGTTCGTGCTGGCCGGCCGCCAGCCTTAGAGCACCGGCAAACGCGATCATGGCGCCGTTGTCGGTGCAGAATTCCGGACGCGGAAAGCTCACCTTCACCTTTCGCTTCCGGCTCAGTGCGTCCAGCCGCGCGCGCAGGCGGCGGTTGGCGCCGACACCGCCGGCCACCACCAAGGTTTGGGCGCCGGTCGCCTTCAGCGCGCGCTCGCATTTGATGGCCAGGGTCTCGACCACGGCCTCCTCGAAACCCCGGGCGATGTCGGCGCGGGTCTGTGCGCTCTGATCCGACTGCTTCCAGGCCAGCAGCACCTGGGTCTTCAGGCCCGAGAAGCTGAACTCCAGGCCGGGCCGATCGGTCATCGGCCGCGAAAACGTGAACCGCCCCGGGTCGCCCGATTCCGCCAGCTTGGCCAGCTCAGGCCCGCCGGGATAGGGCAGGCCCAGCAGCTTGGCCGTCTTGTCGAAGGCTTCGCCCGCCGCATCGTCCAGCGTTTCACCCAACAGGCGGTAGACCCCGATCCGCTCCACCGCCACCAGCTGGCTGTGGCCGCCGGACACGAGCAGGGCCACGAACGGCGGTTGCGGCGGTTCAGCCTCCAGCAGCGGCGCCAGCAGATGACCCTCCATGTGATGCACGCCGATCGCCGGCACGCCCAGCGACCAGGCGATGGCGCGGGCGCTGGCGGCGCCGACCAGCAGGGCACCCACCAGGCCGGGGCCAGCGGTGTAGGCCACGCCGTCGAGGTCGCGAATGCCCAGCCCGGCCTCGTCAAGGCAGCGCCGCACCAGCGGCAGCAGCTTGCGCACGTGATCCCGGCTGGCCAGCTCTGGCACCACCCCGCCGTAGTCCGCATGCAGGCGTACCTGGCTGTAGAGCGCATGCGCCAGCAGGCCGCGGCCGTGGGCGTAGACGGCGACGCCGGTCTCGTCGCAGGAGGATTCGATACCGAGGACGTTCATGGGCTTGGAGTACAGATAGCGCCCCGGATTGCAAGGGCGTTGGAAGGCCGGGTATCATACGCGGCTCCCCGCCCTCGCATTGCGCGCGCCACACGCGCCGCCGGTGCCGCGGGGGTCAACAGAATCAGCACCGGAGATCCCATGCCCAGCGTCAAAATCCGCGAAAACGAGCCGTTTGAGTTTGCCCTGCGTCGCTTCAAGCGCACCTGCGAGAAGGCCGGCATCCTGGCCGAAACCCGCAAGCGCGAGTTCTATGAGAAGCCGACCCAGGAGCGCAAGCGCAAGGCGGCCGCCGCGGTCAAGCGCCACCTGCGTCGCGTCAGCCGCGACGTTACCAAGCGCCAGCGCCTGTACTGATCCAGGTCGTCCGGCAGCTCGCCGGGCAGGCCTTTGAAGGATCCTCCGGAGCCGGTGTTGCGCAAGCGACACCGGCTTTTCCTGTGGGCGTTCTCCGCCCTGCCCGATCTGCGAGAAAAACCATGAGCCTCAAACTTCAACTCACCGATGACATGAAGGCCGCCATGAAGGGCGGCGACAAGGAGCGCCTCGGCGTGATCCGGCTGATCAATGCCGCGATCAAGCAGCGCGAGGTCGACGAGCGCATCCAGCTCGACGATGCGCAGGTGCTGAGCGTGCTGGAGAAGATGCTCAAGCAGCGCCGCGACTCGGTCAGCCAGTTCGAGGCCGCCGCACGCGAAGACCTGGCCGCGGTTGAGCGCTTCGAGATCGAGGTGATCCAGACCTACATGCCGCAGGCGCTCACCGAAGCGGAAGTCGACGCCCTGATCGAACAAGCCATCGCCAGCACCGGCGCCGCCAGCGCCCGCGACATGGGCAAGGTGGTCGGCGCACTCAAGCCGCAGCTGGCTGGCCGCGCCGACATGGGCCAGGTCTCGGCCCGCATCAAGGCCCGCTTGGGCGGCTGAAGCGATTGGACGCCTCGCCACCGCCGCCCGCCCGACGCCGGGCGGCGCTGGTCTTCATCTTCATCACCGTCGTCCTGGACATCCTCGCGCTTGGCCTGATCATTCCGATCCTGCCCAAGCTGATTCTGGAGTTCAGCGGCGGCGAGTCCTCGCGCGCGGCCATGCTGTACGGCCTGTTCGCGGTCAGCTTCGCGGCCATGCAGTTCTTGGCCGCGCCGGTGCTGGGCGCGCTGTCGGACCGCTTCGGCCGGCGACCGGTGCTGCTGCTTTCCCATCTCGGCCTGTGTCTGGATTACGTGCTGATGGCGCTGGCGCCCAGCCTGTGGTGGCTGCTGATCGGGCGCCTGCTGGCCGGCATCACCGCCGCCAGCATCACCACCGCGAGCGCCTACATCGCCGACGTCACCCCGCCGGAGAAGCGCGCCGCCGGCTTCGGCCTGCTCGGCGCCGCCTTCGGCCTGGGCTTTGTGATCGGCCCGGCGCTGGGCGGCCTGCTCGGCAGTATTGATCTGCGCCTGCCCTTCTGGATCGCCGCGGGCTTGAGCCTCGGCGCCTTCCTCTACGGCTGGCTGGTGCTGCCGGAATCGCTGCCGCCGGAAAAGCGCCAGCCCTTCGCCTGGCGCGGCGCAAACCCGATGGGCGCACTGCGCTTCCTGCGTGACCACCCCGGCGTGCCGGTGCTGGCCGGTGGCCTGTTCCTGAGCCAGCTGGCCCATATGGCTCTGCCGGCGGCCTTCGTGCTGTATGCCGACTACCGCTACGGCTGGGATGCGCGCACGGTCGGGCTGGCCCTGGCTTTGGTTGGCGTGTGCTCGGCGATCGTGCAGGGCGGGCTGGTGCGCAAGGTGATCCCACGCATCGGCGAACGCCGCGGCCTGCTGTTTGGCCTGAGCATGGGCGCAGTCGGCTTCGCCCTCTACGGCCTCGCCTCGCAGGGCTGGATGCTGATCGCCGCGATCCCGGTGATGGCCCTGTGGGGCTTCACCATGCCCTCGGCGCAGGGCCTGCTCACCCGCGCCATCGAGCCCGAGGCGCAGGGCCGCCTGCAGGGCGCCCTGACCAGCCTCACCGGCATCGCCGGCATCATCGGCCCACTGATGTTCAGCCAGATCCTCGCCGCCGCCACCGGCCCGCTGGCGCACTGGGGCCTGTCGGGAGCCCCCTTCCTGCTCGCGTCGCTGCTGCTGGCGGGGGCGGCGGTGTTGGTCAGCAGGCGATCCAGAAGCTGAACCTCGACGCTCACGAGCGGCCGTGCACCCAACCCCGTTCCAGCGCATCCTCCGTATCCGACCTGCGCCGTCGCGCTGCGCGGCAGCATTTGTCCGAATCCGAACGGAGGTCCACCATGCGTTTTCCCCTGCTGTCGATGCTGAGCCTTGCCATGACCGCCACTGCCGCCGCGGCTGCCGACGTGCCCGACTATGCCTTGACCGTATACAGCGCGGCGGCGCCGGGGACGCTTTCCACCGAGCGCCTGGCCGACTACGGCGACCGCCTGCCGGGCTATGCCGTGGTCAGCGACCGCCGCACGCTGGAGCTGGCGCGCGGTATTGGCGAGCTGCGCTTTGCCGACGTGGCGCGGCGGATCGATCCGACCACGGTGAGCTTCGTCTCGCTCACCGACCGCGCCGGCACCCGCGTGCTGGAGCAGAACTACCAGTACGACCTGGTCAGCCAGCAGAAGCTGCTGCAGCGCTACCTGGGCGAGACCCTGACCGTGGAACAGGTCCGCGGCAATTCCGTGGAGCAGGTCAGCGGCACCCTGCTCTCGGCCGACGGCGGCATGATCCTGGCGCGCCCGGACGGCAGCGTGGTGACGCTGGGCAGCTGGAGCAGCGTGCAGTTCCCTGCCCTGCCCGGCGGCCTGATCAGCAAGCCGACCCTGGTCTGGACCCTGGATGCCGCCCGCGGCGGCCGCCACCAGACCCAGGTGAGCTACCAGACCCGCGGCATGACCTGGTGGACCGACTACAACCTGACCCTGCGCGAAGACGGCGGCGAGTGCCGCATGGATCTGGCGGCATGGGTCAGCCTGGTCAACCAGAGCGGTGGCAGCTATCCGAATGCGCGGCTGAAGCTGGTGGCCGGCGACGTCAATCGCGCGCCCTCGGCGCCGGAGCCGCCGATGGTGATGATGATGGAAGCGCGCATGGCCACGGACTCGGCGCCCGGCTTCGAGCAGTCGGAGCTGTTCGAGTACCACCTGTACACGCTCGGCCGGCGCACCGACCTGCCGGACAACTCGGTCAAGCAGCTGGAGCTGTTCCCGGCGGTGGCCGGTGCGGCCTGCCGGCGCGAGCTGGTGTTCACCGCCAGCCCGATGTACCGGCCCTGGGGCCGAGCGATGACTGACCAGGGCTTTGGCGCCACCCAGCGCGGTGAGGCCGCGGCCTTCCTGGAGTTCGAAAACCGCGAGAACAACAAACTGGGCGTGCCGTTGCCGGGCGGCCGCGTGCGCGTGAGCCAGGCCGCGGCAGACGGCGCGCAGGAGTTTATCGGTGAGGACCTGATCGGCCACACCGCCCGCAACGAAACGATCCGGCTCAAGCTGGGCACCGCCTTCGACATCAGCGGCGAGCGCAAGCAGGTGAGCTTCGCCTATGACGAGAAGGCCCGCACCATCACCGAGACCATCGAAGTAGAGGTGCGCAACGGCAAGAAGAGCCCGGCCGGAGTGACCGTGCGCGAATACCTCTATCGCTGGAGCGGCTGGGACATCAGCGGAAACTCCCTGCCCTTTGCGCGCCGCGACGCACAAACCGTGGACTTCGCGCTGAAGCTGCCGGCGGAAGGCAAGCAGACGGTGCGCTACACCGTGACCTATCGCTGGTAGGGCACCGGGGCTTGTTCAACGCATCGAGAGCGCCAGTTCACGCTCCAGTTTCGGAAGCCCTGCAGTTGCTGCGTCTGGCGGATGGCGGTCTCAACTCTGAAACGCAACACCCCTGCGGATCGCAGTTGGCGAGGTAACGCAGCCTGAGCTGCGCGCACCTTCCTTCGGAGTTGTGCCTGTCCAGCGCTCAGCTGGCCGGCGCGGATCGGTATCGGGCGAACGCTTGGGCAAGGCAGGCGCGGAGAGCCTTGCCACGACTGCGACCTCTCATCTACCCGCTGCTGCTGGCGGCTCTGCTCGGCGACAAGCACAGGACAAGCACCGGCAACATCGCCCTGCGCCGAGCACGGGGAACCCCCAGCCGGCGCCGCATGGGGAATCCGACAGCCCCCTGCTATAGTCCAGAGCTTCCTATGACCCGTATCAACGGAGTTGCCTCATGCGTAACCCCCTGCTCACCGGCGCCCTCGCCGGTGCCATTGCCCTCTCCCTCGGCTTGACCGCGTGCTCGCAGCCAGACTCCCAGTCCGCAGCGCCGGCCCCGGCCGCAGTCGACGCCGGCGCGGAGGCTGGCGCCGCCGACCTTTCCGCCAATCCGTTCATGGAGCCGAGCAGCCTGCCCCTGATGGCGCCGGACTTCAGCAGCATCCGCGACGAGCACTACCTGCCGGTCATGCTGGAAGGCATGCGCCTGCACCTGCTTGAGATCGAAGCGATTGCCAACAGCGCAGAGCCGCCGACAGTGGTGAACACTCTGGAAGCGATGGAGCGCTCTGGCGCCCTGCTCAATCGCGTGATGCGCGTATTCGGCAATCTGGCCGGTACGGACACCAATACGACGATCCAGCAGGTGCAGGCTGAAATTGCGCCCAAGATGGCAGCCCATCAGGACAGCATCCTGCTGAATGCCGAGCTGTTTGCCCGCGTCAAGGCGCTGTATGACGCCCGCGAAGTGCTTGAACTTGACCCGGAAACCCGTCGCCTGGTGGAACAGACCCACCTGCGTTTCGTGCGGGCCGGCGCCGAGCTGTCCGAAGATGAGAAGAACCGCATCCGGGCCTTGAACTCCGAGCAGGCGAGCCTGATGACGGCCTACCAGCAGGCCCTGCTCAAGCAGACGCAAGAGGCCGCGGTCGTTGTAGAAAATGCGGCTGACCTCGATGGCCTGTCCGACGGGCAGATCGCCGCCGCCGCCGAGGCGGCCAAAGCATCCGGGCATGAGGGCAAGTGGCTGCTGCGCATCACCAACACCACCCGCCAGCCCGTACTCACCCAGCTGACCAACCGTGAGCTGCGCCAGCGCGTCTGGGAGGCCTCGGCCAATCGTGGCCTGAGCGGTGAAGGCGACACCCGCGCAATGGTGCTGCGCCTGGCCGCGCTGCGCGCTGAGCGCGCGCAGCTGCTGGGCAAGGCCAACCACGCCGAGTTCGCACTGGAGACCCAGATGGCCGGCACCCCGGAAGCGGTGCTGAAGATGCTGGACGATCTCACCCCCACGGTGGTGGAGAACGCCAAGCGCGAAGCCGCCGACATCCAGGCTCTGATCCGCGCCGAGGGCGGTGATTTCGAAGTGACGCCTTGGGATTGGGAGTTCTACGCGGAAAAGGTGCGCGCCCAGAAGTACGACCTGGACCCCGAACAGGTAAAGCCCTATTTCGAGCTTGACCGGGTGTTGCGTGACGGCGTGTTCTACGCGATGAATCGCTTTTATGGGGTCAGCTTCAACGAGCGCACCGACCTGCCGGTCTACCACCCCGACGTGCGCGTGTTCGACGTGATCGACAGCGACGGCAGCCAGATCGGCCTGTTCTACGCGGATTACTTCGCCCGCCCGAGCAAGCGCGGCGGCGCCTGGATGTCGAGCTTCGTGGACCAGTCGCACCTGCTCGGCCAGAAGCCGGTGATCACCAACGTGATGAACATCCCCAAGCCGGTCGAAGGCCAGCCCGCGCTGATGACCTTCGACGAGGTCACCACCATGTACCACGAGGTCGGCCACGCCGTGCACGGCCTGTTCTCGGACGTGCGCTATCCCTCGCTGGCCGGTACCAACGTGCCGCGCGACTTCGTGGAGTTCCCCTCGCAGTTCGAGGAGGACTGGGCCAAGCACCCTGAAATCATTGCCAACTATGCCCGCCACTATCAGACCGGCGAGCCGATCCCGGCTGACCTGCTGCAGCGGATCCTGAATGCCTCGGGCTTCAATCAGGGCTTCGATACGCTCGAGTACATCGCCGCCACCTACCTCGACATGGCATGGCACATCCTGCCGGCCGGCACCCAGATCGATGACGTGGAAACCTTCGAGCGCGAGGCCCTTGCCCGCCATGGCGTCGACTTCGCGCCGGTGCCGCCGCGCTATCGCAGCGGCTACTTCGCCCACGTGTTCCCCGGTGGCTATTCCGCCGGCTATTACGCCTATCTCTGGAGTGAGCTGCTGGCCGCGGACGCGTTTGCACACGTCACGGCACAGGGCGGATTGAGCGCGGAGCTGGGCAACGCCTACCGGCGCGCCATTCTCGCCCGCGGCGGCAGCGAGGATCCGATGCAGATGTACGTGAACTGGCGTGGCCAGCAGCCGGATCCGAACGCCCTGCTGGTTCGGCGCGGCCTGAAGAACACCAGCGACGACTGACCATGAAAACCCGTCAGCTCACTTGACGGCCGCAACAGAACGCGAACGGCGCCCCATGGGCGCCGTTCGCGTATCCGGCTTCCTACGGCAGTAGCTCACTTGCAACGGGAGAGCCTGTGAAGACATGGCGCGCCCGCGGCAGGCGCCGCTGGTCACCCATGGTGGCAATTTCGTCGGGCTGCCCGGTCTGCTCGCGTGCGGTTCACGCAACCGCCCCGGGGCCGACCGGATTTCACTGCGGAACGGCAGCGGATTTGCAAACCTGCAAACAGTGTCACAAACTGTGGCCGCCCGATGCCTTGCATCACAGAAACACAGTTTGTGACAATCAGTCACCGGCGAGTGCAGTCTGCGCCGGCGCGCACGCTCAACGAGCGCCCATGTGCAGACTGCGTCCAGAACCCGGCTTTTGCACGGAAGTCGGTCAGCAGCCCCGGAGTGACACATGAGCGGAGTCAGCCTCTTCAAGCGCCTGTTCAGCAACGATGACCGCAGCGCGGAGCGTCGACATCAGCCACGCGTTCAGGCAAGGCCAGACACCCGCTTCCTGATCATCGACGACAGCCCGACCATCGTCACGGTGCTTAGGCGAATGCTGCAACAGAACGGCTTTTCCACCCGCGAGGCCTACGATGCCGAACGCGGCATCGAAATCGCCGAAGCCGAGCAGCCACACCTGATCTTCCTCGACATCGTGCTGCCCGGCATGAGCGGCTTCGAAGCCCTGCGCCACCTGCGCCGCGCCGAGGCCACCCGTGGCACACCAATCATCATGATCAGTGGCAACGAGCAGGCCACTGAGCAGTTCTATCTGCAGCGGATCGGTGCCGATGACTTCATGAAGAAGCCATTCTCGCGGGATGAGGTTTTCAGCCGGATCTCCCGCCTGCTGGGGCCGGACCTGCTGCCGCACCGCCCCGAGCCCAGCTTCGGCACGCTACGGACGGCCTGAGCGGCAGCGCTCTGCCCCGCTCCCGCAAGCACCAGCAACTGCGTCCCACCGTGCAGTGACCGACCTCTGCGGTCGGCTGATCCTCCCTGCTGCACACCCATTCAGGCGACACGCTTCACGGCCCCAGCAGCTGCTCCCGCAGCCGGGCCGCCTGCTCGCCGATTTCTTGCCTGCGCGCAGGGTCCAGCCGCTCCAGGCTTCGCCACTGCAAGGCCGCGCGTGGGTGCCGGGCAAAGCGCTCGCGGTGGCGCTCGAGGAAATCCCAGTACAGGGTAGTGAACGGGCAGGCGCGCTCTCCCACCGCCAGCTCCGGCTTGAAGCGGCAGCCGCTGCAGTAATTCCCCATGCGCTGGATGTACTTGCCCGAGGCGCAATAGGGCTTGCTGGCCATCACTCCACCGTCCGCGAACTGGCTCATGCCCAGCACGTTCGGCAGCTCGACCCATTCCACCGCGTCCACGTACACCGCCAGGTACCACTCATGCACCTCGCGCGGACGCACGCCCAGCATCAGGGCGAACAGGCCGGTCACCATCAGGCGCTGGATATGGTGGGCGTAGCCGAAGCGCAGGGTCTGGTCGATGGCCTGCTTCAGGCACTGCATGTCAGTGTCGCCGGTCCAGTAAAAGGCCGGCAGCGGCTGCTCGGCTGCGAGCGCGTTCTCTTCGAGATAGCCCGGCATGCGCAGCCAGTACAGGCCGCGCACGTACTCACGCCAGCCGAGGATCTGCCGCACGAAGCCCTCAACCGCAGCTAACGGCGCCTGCCCTGCCCGCCAGGCCTCGACCGCGGCTTCGACCACCCGCGCCGGCGTGATCAGCTTGAGGTTGAGCGCCACCGACAGCCGGGAATGGTAGAGCCAGGGCTGATCCGTCCACATCGCGTCCTGGTAGCGGCCGAACAGCGGTAGGCGGTGACGCACGAAGTCTTCGAGCGCATCCTCCGCCTGCGTCGGAGTCAGCGGCCAATCGAAGGCATCCAGCTCGCCGGGGTGGTCGGCGAAACGTCGCGCAACCAGCGCCAGCACCTCGGTGGTGATCGCATCCGGCGGGAATGCCAGCGGCGCCGGCAACAGGCCGGGACCCCGCGCGTCGAAGCTCTCGCGATTCTCGGCGTCGAAGTTCCATTGCCCCCCCGCCGGCTGGCGCCCCTGCATCAACACGTCCAGCCGCTGCCTGAGCCAACGATAGAAGAACTCCAATCGCAGCTCCTTGCGCCCCTCGGCCCAGCCGGCGAAGTCCTCGATGTCACACAGAAAATGGCGGTCCGGACATTCCGAGACAGTCAAGGCCGCCGCTTCCGCTTCCACCTTCAGCGCCTGCCAGACCCGCCAGTCGCCGGGTCGCACCCAGCGCAGGCCCTGAGGCTTCAGGCGGGTGAGATCCTCGCGCAGCGCAGCCGCCAGATCGGGGGCTTCGTGCGCTTCGAGTGCGCGGTAGTGCACGGTCCAGCCGCGCGCGCGCAGGTCCGCGTCGAAGTGACGCATGCCGGCTAGGAAGACCGCGATCCGCGCCTTGTGCGACCAGACATGGGTGGATTCTTCCACCACCTCGGCCATCCACACCGCATCCAGTGCGGGATCGAAGTCGTCGAACAGGGCGCTGTCGCGGTCAAGCTGATCGCCCAGCACCACATGCAGATGGCGAAGCGGTGGGGTCGATGATCGGCGGGGGCTGGTGGGCATTCGTCTTCTGCTGGCTGCGGGATGCTGGGAGTGTCGATCCATCCGCGTGCAAACGGCGTCTGGCGCGGCCGCGGCCCGACCCAAGCAGGATGTGTTTACCGCAGGAGGTCGTCGCCGTATACGCAGCCGTCGCGCTCGGCGCGACGCCGGGTGCCTTCCGGGTAGCGGCGGTCACCGAAGCCCAGGCCAGTCCAAGGACAGTCGATCCAGCAAGGGCTCGGACAGTGCGCCGAGCTGGCTACGCAGGACCGGATCGACCAGCGAGCATCACGATCGGCCTCTCTGGGCGCCCGTCATTCTCAGGCTCGTGGCTTCGCACGATGAAGGAGAGTGACAGGGATTCGCCAAGACCCAGCGCAAGTTGTGGGGGCGTGGCCTCCGCGGCAAGCGCCAAACCGGGGAAACCAGAGAGGACGCGCCAATCGCAAGGCGCCAGCCACTGCGGCTGAGAGTATGTGAGAACCATCTGCCTGCTGCGGCCGCCGCTGGACGCCCGTGACGGCGACGCCCTCCCTACGGCATCTGGGTTTTTTCACACGCTCTGACGGAAAGCTCCTGCCGCGCGGCCGGGGCCGCCGCGCATGCGCCAAGCCTGCGATGCCGCCCAGCCGCACTGCGGGCACATTGAACGGCCCGGATATCGCAGAGTCATGTCCAGCCTCGAATCGAGCCGACCGCATCGCCCGATCCGTGGCTCAGGCATGCAGCTGTTGCATCGCCCGAACGAAGCGGGACTGCAGGGCATCCGCCTGCCGGTGCCGCCCACCCTCCACGCAGAGCTGCCCGCGCGCCCATACCCGTGCCACGGCGGGGCGGTTGCTGGCGAACACCCAGCGCTCCGGCCAGTGCGCTGGATCGGCGCCGGCGAAGGCGGGGTGCGCGGCGTCGAGCTCCAGCAAATCGAGGTCTGCGCCGGGCTGCAGCGGCTGTGCGTGCCCGGCAAGCTGGCTGGAGCGTCCGCCTGACCGGGCACCGCTGGCGAGGCAGGCCTGCAGCAGCCGTGCGGCGACGCCGGGCTGGGCCTCATCGGCTGCCAGGGTGCGCTGACGGCGCTGCAGTCGCTGGCCGTATTCCAGCCAGCGCAGCTCCTCCACAAGGCTCACCGACACGTGCGAGTCGCTGCCGATGCCGATACGGCCGCCCTCGGCCAGAAACTCTGGCAGCGGGAACAGGCCGTCGCCGAGGTTGGCCTCGGTGGTGGGGCAGAGCCCGGCGACCGCGCCGGACGCCGCCAGCGCGCGTCGCTCGTAGGCATCGAGATGGGTGGCGTGCACGAGCGTCCAGCGCGCATCGACCGGCGCATTGGCAAGCAGCCAGGCCACCGGGCGCTGGCCGCGCACGGCCAGGCACTCCTGCACCTCGCCGACCTGCTCGGCGATATGAACATGGATCGGGCAGTCCGCCGGCAGCTGCGCCAGCAGCTCTGCCATAGCCTCGGGCGGTACCGCCCGCAGGCTGTGCAGGGCGCAGCCGACGACGAGCCCTAGGAGGTTCTCACCGCGCAGGCGCTCGAACAGCTGCAGCCAGCGCTCTACGTCGAGACCAAAGCGGCGCTGGCGTGGACCCAGCGCGCGTCCATCGAAACCACCCTGCATGTAGAGCACCGGCAGCAGGGTCAGGCCGATACCGGTCTCGCGTGCGGCTTCGATGAGCGCCAGCGACATCGACGCCGGGTCGGCGTAGGGGCGGCCGTCCGGCGCATGGTGCAGATAGTGGAACTCGCAGACCCGGGTGAAGCCGGCTTCCAGCATTTCCGCGTAGAGCTGGGCAGCGACCGCCTGCAGCCGGTCGGGATCGAACCGCTCGGCAAGCGCATACATGGTCTCGCGCCAGGTCCAGAAGCTGTCGGAGGGATGCAGCCTGCGCTCGGCAGCCCCGGCCATGGCGCGCTGGAAGGCGTGCGAATGCAGGTTGACCAGGCCCGGAAGGTGCAGCCCGTGCTGCGCTTGGCCCGCTGAGGTATGGGACAGCACTCGGCCTTGGGAATCCGCGCTCAAGACGCGGGGTTCGACGGCATCGGGCCGCCAGAGGGAAACAACGGGGAGTTCGTCCATCCCCCGATTGTCCACGACCCCGCCGCTGTCCCGCCATCGGGCATGCTGCGACGCTCGGGCTCGCCCGAGCGTCCTGCAAGGCATGAGAATGCCGCCCATGCTCGATGCCGACTACGGGTTCGCCACGCCGCTGGACGCCGCCACCCTGGCGCGCGCCCAGCGCGGCGACCGTGAGGGCCTGGAGGCGATCTACCGGACTTATGCACGAGCCGCCTATGCGCTCTGCCTACGCATGCTGGGACGCAGCGCGGCCGCCGAAGACGCCACCCACGACGCCTTCGTGCGGGCCTTCGAGCGCCTGCGCAGCTATCGTGGCGAGGCGCCGTTCGGTGCCTGGCTGAAGCGGCTGGTGGCCAATACCGTGATCGACCGCATCCGCAGCGAACGCCGCTGGGACGGCGATGCCGATGCGCTGGACGGCCTCGACAGCACCGGCACCGAGCCACAGCTGGCGGAAGCCATCGGCCTGCTGGCCCGGCTCAACCCGCTGGCCCGCAGCGTGGTCTGGCTGCACAGCATGGAAGGCTTCTCCCACGCCGAGATCGCGGCGCGCTTCGGCCACAGCGAGAGCTGGTCGAAATCCCTGCTGGCGCGCAGCCTGCAGCGCCTGCGACAGCTTGATGAGGCATCCGATTCGCGCCGACCAGAGGCATCCGCATGAACGCTCTTCCCCCTTCGCTCCGGTCAGATACGGAGGCATGGCTGCACGCCCAGCTGCGTGGCCTGCCGCCGTTGCCAGCGCCACCCGAAGCACTGTGGCTGCGGGTGGACCGCAGTATGGCGCGGCGGCGGAACGCCCGCCGCGCGGCGGCATGCCTGGGGCTCGCTGCAGTCCTTGCAATGGCAGCCGTACTGCCCGGCCTGTGGCAGTCAGCGCCATCCTCCGGGCCGCCAGCACTGTCCCAAGCGGAGCCGACCGCCGCTGAGCAGTTGGTGCTCGCCGCACTGCACCGCGAACTCAGATACATCGACCGCCGGCTCGAGGCCGCCTACCTTGGCGGCGACGAGCACGAGCAGATCGCCCGGCTCTGGCAGCTCCGCCAGAGCATCGAACAACGCATCGAGGATCCCAGCCATGCCCGGCCCCAACTCATCCATCTATAGCCTCCGCAGCAGCCAGATGCTCGCCGTGCTCTGCACGGCGCTGCTTTGGCTCGCGCTGCCAGCGCTCGCTGCGGACGATCAACTCGACGCGGCAGTCCTGAGACTGATCGAGCAGGACCGGCTCGAACAACTGGAGGGTTCGGCCTTGGTGATCGAGCGCTCGCAACGCACCCGATTCGAGCTGGGTGCGGTAGTCGACCCGGCGCCAGAGGACAGCGGCCCGCCGCGGGTACAGGCGCTCTCACCCGGCGGTGCAGGCCAGCGCATGGGCCTTCTAGCGGGCGATCGACTGCGCTCGGCCAACGGCCAGAGTCTGCTCCCTGCCGGCGCTGCCAAGGCCTTGCCGGATATTCTGGAAGCCAGCGCCGGTTATCTTGAGCTGGGGGTGCAGCGCGGCGAGGAAATGCTCACCCTGACCGGCAGCGCCGACGCGATCGAGATTCCCGCCTATCGCCTGCAGGTAGAGCCCACCGACCCTGCTGCCGCTGGGCAGGGCTGCGGTCGAATCGCGCTGGAACTGCGCCCCCCGCTCAGCCAGGACCTGCATCCACTGATCGTTGTCGAGGTCGACGGGCGCCTCGCCGGTCCACTGGATGCCCAGGTGTTGCGGGTCAGCGCGGGGCGCAGGCAAATCAAGGTGGCGGAGGCGATCAACGGTCACCGCTTCACCGGCTATCAAAACCTGCAGCGCTCGCGCCTGCGCTTTGCCGAACGCTACAAGACTCTCACGCTGGATGTGGCACCCAACACCACTTACCGGCTGGCGGCGCGGCTGGACCGAGAGCGCATCGAACCAGTGCGGGACCAGGCCTACTGGGAGCCGGTGATCTGGCGTAGCGTCGAGCAATCCTGCCGATGAGTCTCAACAAGGAGCACAACATGCATCACAGAACCCTCAGGCTGGCGCTTGCCGGGCTCGCGCTTTGCCTCGGCGCCAGCGCTCAGGCAAGCACCTGCGGGCGCATCAGCACCTTCGACATTGCGCCGCGCACCGAGAACCTGTTCGCAGCCGTGCTGATCGCGGTCAACGGTAACTTGCCAGGCCCAACCACTGCGGACCAGTGGCGGCTGCCCCCGGGTCGCCACACGCTGACCGTGGCCGAGGCCATCGATGCAAACCGGTTTTTGGCCTCGCAGAACCGCGAGCGCGACGGTCGCCGCACGCGCGACCGCTACAAGACCCTTGTCGTTGAGGTCGAGCCCGGAATCACCTACCGGTTGGCCGCTCGCTTGATTCCCGAGGGCCGCAGCCTGGTGCGCCGCAACGCCCACTGGGAACCGGTGATCTGGAAGCAGAGCCCCGAGCCCTGCGGCTGAGGCCGCGCCCCGATCACTCGGCTTCAGGCCGCATGTAGGGGAACAGCAGCACGTCGCGGATCGAGGCACAGTCGGTGAGCAGCATCACCAGGCGATCGATGCCGATGCCCAGGCCGCCGGTCGGCGCCATGCCGTACTCCAGGGCGCGGATGTAGTCGGCGTCGAAGTGCATGGCCTCGTCGTCGCCGCCTTCCTTCTGCTCGACTTGGGCGCGGAAGCGTGCGGCCTGGTCTTCGGCGTCGTTGAGCTCGCTGAAGCCGTTGGCGATTTCGCGTCCGTTGATGAACAGTTCGAAGCGCTCGGTGATGCCGGGCTCGCTGTCGCTCTCGCGGGCCAGCGGGCTGACCTCCACCGGGTGGTGGGTGATGAAGGTCGGCTGGACCAGCTGGCCCTCGACAGTCTTTTCGAAGATCTCCAGCAGCAGCTTGCCCCAGCCGTAGCCCTTCTTCACCGGGATCTTCAAGCGCGCGCAGTGCGCGACCAGCGCATCGCGGTCGCGGCAGTCGGCCTCGCTGATTTCCGGATTGAAGTGGCGCACGGCTTCGTCCATGCGCCAGCGGCGGAAGTCGGGGCCCAGGTCGATGCTGGCGCCTTCCCACTCGCGCACCGGCGTGCGGAACACCTCGACCGCGCAGTGGCGGATGACCTGCTCGGTCAGGTCCATGATCTCGTGGTACGTGGCGTAGGCCTCGTACAGCTCGAGCATCGTGAACTCGGGGTTGTGGCGGGTGCTTACACCTTCGTTGCGGAAGTTGCGGTTGATCTCGTAGACCCGCTCCAGCCCGCCGACCACGAGGCGCTTGAGGTACAGCTCGGGCGCGACGCGCAGGTAGAGCTGCAGGTCCAGCGCGTTGTGGTGGGTGGTGAAGGGCTTGGCCGTGGCGCCGCCGGGGATGTAATGCATCATCGGCGTTTCGACTTCGAGGAAGCGCCGCGCGTCCAGCCAGCTGCGCATCGCGCGGATGATCTTCGAGCGCTGCACGAAGACCTCGCGCGCCTCCGGGTTCACGATCAGGTCGACGTAGCGCATGCGGTAGCGCTGCTCGACATCCGTCATGCCGTGGAACTTGTCGGGCAGCGGACGCAGGGCCTTGGTCAACAGGCGCAGCGCCTTCACATCGACCGAGAGCTCACCGGTGCGGGTACGGGTCAGCCCGCCCTCGACGCCGACGATGTCGCCGATGTCCATGGCTTTGAAGGCCGCGTAGCTGTCTTCGCCAATGCCGTCGCGGGTCAGGTACAGCTGGATGCGGCCGGACTCGTCTTGGATGTGCGCGAAGCTGGCCTTGCCCATGACGCGCTTGGCCAGCAGCCGACCAGCCAGCTGCACGCGGCGGCCGGTTGCAGCCAGAGCCTCGGCGCTGAAGCGCTCGGCGTCGGCGTATTCGGACTGCAGATCACCGGCGTAGTGCTTGCGCTGGAAATCGTTCGGAAACGCAGGACCCGCCTCACGCAGCACATTGAGCTTGCTGCGGCGCTCGGCGATCAGGAAGTTTTCCTGCGCATCTGCAACCTCGGGCGCTTCGCCAAAGCGACTGGTGTCCTGAAGACCCGTGCCGGTGATGTGCTGAGCTGGGGGGGTGCCTTGCTTGTTCATTTGATCTTCCGAGGTGTTGCAGCTGTCATCGAGTCCAGACTTGTCCCCTCTCCCCTGGTGGGAGAGGGGCCGGGGGAGAGGGGGGGAACGCTTGTGGCAAGCCTCGTCCCCCTCTCCCCAACCCCTCCCCCACCAGGGGGGAGGGGCTCTCCTGCCGTAGATTTCAATTCGGCCAGGATCAAATGCTGTCGATTGCTCTCATGTGGCGATCCCACAGGCTTCGAAGCACCGGCACTCACACGGCGTCGGAACGCTTCGAGCCGGCCTCTAGGCCGGACTTCAAACTGGCCTCGACGAACTCGTCGAGATCACCGTCCAGCACCTTCTGGGTGTCAGAACGCTCGATGCCGGTGCGCAGATCCTTGATGCGGCTTTGGTCCAGCACGTAGTTGCGGATCTGGCTGCCCCAGCCGATATCGGACTTGGTGGCCTCGACCGCATCGCGTTCCACGTTGCGCTTCTGGATTTCCAGCTCATAGAGCTTGGCCGCCAGCATCTGCATGGCCATGTCCCTGTTCTGATGCTGGCTGCGACCGTTCTGGCAGGCCACCACGATGCCGCTGGGCACATGCGTGATTCGCACCGCCGATTCGGTCTTGTTGACGTGCTGGCCACCGGCGCCGGATGAGCGATACACGTCCGTCTTCAGGTCAGCCGGGTTGATCTCGATATCGATCTTGTCGTCGACTTCCGGGCTGACGAACAGCGAGGTAAAGCTGGTGTGGCGGCGGTTGTCGGAGTCGAACGGGGACTTGCGCACCAGGCGGTGCACGCCGGTTTCGGTTTTGAGCCAGCCGTAGGCGAAATCACCCTCGACGCGGAAGGTCGCGGATTTGATGCCGGCGACCTCGCCGCCGCTGACCTCCATCAACTCGGTCTTCCAGCCGCGCGACTCGGCCCAGCGCAGGTACATGCGCAGCAGCATCTCCGCCCAGTCCTGCGCCTCGGTGCCGCCGGCGCCGGCCTGGATGTCGACGAACGCATTGGCCGCGTCCATCTTGCCGGAGAACATGCGCTGGAACTCCAGCTTCTCGACTGCCGCAGCATGCTTGGCCAGGTCGGCAACCACCGAATTGAAGGTGTCCTCGTCGCTTTCCATTTCGGCCAGATCGAGGAACTCGCCGGCATCGGCAAGCGCCTGCTGCAGCTCGCGAATGCCGATGACGACCTTCTCCAGCTGCGCGCGCTCGCGGCCAAGCTGCTGGGCGCTTTCAGGCTTGTTCCAGACGTCCGGGCTTTCCAGCTCGCGTGTGACTTCTTCGAGGCGTTCGACCTTGCGGTCGTAGTCAAAGAAACCCCCGGAGCAGCGACAGCCGCTCGGCAAGGTCAGTGATCTGATTGCGGACGGGATTGACTTCAAACATGGGGCACCTGGACTGCTGCACGGGCAAAAGACCTCGAAGTATAGCGGAGCAGCAGCCGCAGGCCCCGCAGCCCCGTCCAGAGGCTCGACGTCAGTGCTCCGAAGGGCTTGACGGCCATCTACTACACGCGTGCTGCGAAATCACACTTGCCGGCATAAAGACTGCGGTGAGCAGGACCCCATCAGCAAAGCCGGGAGTGTGGTCATGCAGGCCCTCTGGGATCGTGGTGAGGCCACTGCGGAAGACATCATCGCCACGGTGGTCACCGGCCACGGCCGACACAACGCCGGCGCACGCAACCTGATCAACAGGGTGTTGAACAAGGGTGTGATCGAGGCGCGCCGCACCCTGCCTGCGCGGCCGGCCGGGCTGCACCCGCTTCGCGCAAAGGCTTGGCGCGGTCAACTGCTAGGATGCTCGGCAGATTTCAGCCTTGCCGCCCCCCCTTTCCTCTTGAACCGCAGCGCTCCAGACGACCTCGAATCCACGGCCGATGAGGTCAGGCGGCTGCGCGCGGAGCTGGCTCGCGAACAGACTCTCATCAGCCTGGCGGCGAGTCTTGCCTACCGCCTGGTCGGCGCCACTGCCCTCGATCAGGTGCTGGCCGAGGTCATGCAAGCACTCGGGCGCGCCTGCGAGGTCGACCGCGTCTACATGTTTGAGCTCAGACCGCCGCGCGCGGACGGGCGCGTGCTGGCGGATCAGCGTCTCGAGTGGGTCGCACCCGGCATCGAGCCGCAGATCGACAATCCGGAACTGGAGGGCCTCGATGCCGGCGCAGCGTTTCCGCGGGTGCTGGCAAGCATCACAGAGGATCGAACCTTCAAGAAGCACTCGGAGGAGTTCGATGCCAGCGAACGCGCAGTGCTGGAGCCACAGGGCATCCAGTCGCTGCTGATCGTTCCGATCATGCTGGACACGCATCTGTGGGGCTTCGTTGGATTCGACTCGGTGCGCGAACGCCGTGAGTTCATGCTCGCAGAGGAGAGCGTGCTCAAGCTGATCGCTGCCAGCATGGGGGCGGCGATCGAGCGCCGCCGATCCGAGGCCGACCTGCGGCGCGCCGTCAGCGTGTTCGAGAGCACGCGAGACTCGATTGCTGTCGCCGATCTGGAAGGACGGATCATCAGCACGAACCCCGCGCTGCTGCGCTGTAGCGGCTACAGCCGGGAGGAGCTGCTTGGGCGGCATTGGATCGACGTGTTCGCTGACGATACGCAGCGCGAACGCCTGCTGACGGAGATCGAGTCCAGCCTGCGCAGCCTGGGTTACTGGAACGGAGAGTGCACCAGCCACCGTCGGGACAGCAGCAGCTATCCGCAGTGGCTGAGCATCAATGCCGTACGCGACGGCAGCGGAGAGGCCCGCCAGTTCGTGCTGGTAGGCACCGACATCAGCCCGCTCAAAGCCTCCGAAGCACGGCTGGACTATCTCGCCCATCACGACATGCTGACCGGGCTTCCGAATCGTCGTCTCGCGCAATCCGAGCTGGAACGGCAGCTGGTGGCGGAAGCCAAGCCTTTCGCCGTGCTGTTCATCGACCTGGATCGATTCAAGGGCGTCAATGACAGCCTCGGTCACAGCGTCGGCGACGCCATGCTGATCGAAGCCGCCCGCAGGCTGCGCGCCCGCTTGAGGGGTGAAGACATGCTTGCGCGACTCGGTGGCGACGAGTTTTTGGTGGTGCTGCGTGGGGTAGGCGATGCACGGGAAGCACTATCGGTCGCGCAAGGCCTGTGCGCGCGGCTGCGCGAGCCCTACCTGTTGGGCGAACGCAAGCTGTTCGCCAGCGCCAGCATCGGGCTCAGCCTGTACCCGGTACACGGCAGCAGCGTCGAGCTACTGATGCAGCGCGCCGATCTGGCCATGTACCGGGCCAAACACGAGGGCCGTGACCGTGTGTCCGTTTTCAGCGAGGAGCTGGGCGAGGCCGCACGCCGCGCCCTGGAGCTCGAGGCCCTCCTGCGGCGTGCCCTCGAACAGGGCGAGCTCACGCTTCACTACCAGCCACGCATCTGCCTGCGCTCGGGACGCATCGTGGGCGCTGAAGCCCTTCTGCGCGTAGCGGGTCCGGACGGCGCGCATCTGCCCACGGCGGAGTTGGTCGAACTCGCCGAAGCCGTCGGCCTGATCGTGCCGATCGGGCGCTGGGTGCTGGAGCAGGCCTGCCTCCAAATGGCACTCTGGCGGATGAAGGGGCTGCCTTCCGTGCAGGTCTCGGTCAACGTGTCGGCCCAGCAGTTCTATGCGGGCGACCTCATCGAAATCGTGGATGCCGCACTCGCTCGCCACGGCTTGCCCGCCGCGATGCTCGAGCTGGAGCTGACCGAGTCCGTGCTGATGCAGGATCCGGACGCAGCCAGTCGGGCACTCGAGGACATTGGAGCCCGGGGCATTGGGCGCGCACTGGACGATTTCGGCAGCGGCTATTCCAGCCTCTCCTACCTTTTGCGCTTCCCGGTAGACCGGCTGAAGGTGGATCGAGTGTTTGTCGCCTCGGTCCCGGCGGACGCACGCGCGGCGGCGATTGTCGCCACCACCGCGGAGCTGGCGCGGCGTCTGGGCATCAGCATGGTCGCCGAAGGCGTGGAAACCGGCGCGCAGCTTGAATTCCTGCGCGCAGAGGGCGTGCCGGAAGCCCAGGGCTGGCTGTTCAGTCGGGCCGTGGATGCCGACGCCTTCGCCGCATTGCTCGCACGCCAAGCGGGTGGAGATGTCTATCCGGGCGCCTGAAGCGAACCGCATCGGCTGGCAGCTGCAGGCGCCTTGCGAGGCCTTCAGCTCTCGGCCGGTTCCACGCCGCCGGCGCCACGCACCTGCCCGCGTTCGATTTCTTCTGCGGACGCCTCGCGCACCTCCACCACCTCGATGTCGAAGCGCAGCGCCTTGCCGGCCATGGGGTGGTTCAGATCGACATCGACTACGCTCAGGCCGATCTTCTGGATGCTGATCGGGCGAGGCCCCTGCTGGGTCTGCATCATCACGGTCTGGCCGACGCGCAGCGGCATACCCTTGAAATGCTTCTTCGGAACGCGCTGGGTAAGCTCCGGGCGACGCGGCCCATAGCCTTCCTCCGGCGACACCTCGGCCTCGAAGCGCTCGCCTGCTTCGCGTCCGGACAGGGCTTTCTCGACGCCGGCGATCAAGCCGCCGCGGCCGAACAGCACCGCCAGTGGATCGCTGCCGCGCGAGGACTCGACTTCATGGCCGGCTTCGGACACGGTGTAGTGGAAGCGGACGACTCGGTTTTCTTCGATCTTCATGGGAGGTGGCTTGGTGGGTCGGTCAGGGGAAACACGACAGGATAGCCGGCTCGGCCGGCGCCGTCACGGTGGGGCGCTCGGCCTCGCGATGCTGCTCACGCTGGGGCTGGCGGCGTGTTCGAGTCCGCCGCGGCGAGAGGCGTTGCCCTCAGCGCCAGCGCAAGCGCAAGCGCCATCCGATCGCGCGGGCGGGGTCGTGGGACACGCCGCCCATGACGTGTTGTTCCTTGCGATCTCACTGGTCGGCACGCCCTACCGCTACGGCGGCAATACGCCGCACGGCGGCTTCGACTGCAGCGGGCTGATCGGCTACGTGTTCCGCGAGGCCGCGCGGCTGCAGCTGCCGCGCACCACTCGAGAGCTGCACGCCATGTCGGCGGCCGCCGTGCGCCGCGAGCGGCTGGCGTCCGGCGATCTGGTGTTCTTCGGCCAGCGCGGCCGGGTCGACCATGCGGGAATCTACGTCGGCGAGGGTCGCTTCGTGCATGCACCAAGCAGCGGCGGCACCGTGCGCCTTGATGCGCTCGATGGCCACTACTGGCGCGACCGTTTCGTCGCCGCCAAGCGGGTGCTGTAGCCGGAGCGCTACGCCACCTGCGCAGATCAGGTGCGCGGCAGAGTCACCCCGGTCTGGCCCTGATACTTGCCGCCGCGATCGCGGTAGCTGGTCTCGCAGACTTCGTCGGACTGGTAGAACAGCATCTGCGCCACCCCCTCGCCCGCGTAGATGCGCGCGGGCAGCGGGGTGGTGTTGCTGAACTCAAGGGTGACATGACCCTCCCACTCCGGCTCCAGCGGCGTCACGTTGACGATGATGCCGCAGCGCGCGTAAGTGCTCTTGCCGAGGCATACCACCAGCACGTCGCGCGGGACCCGGAAATATTCCACGGTGCGCGCAAGCGCAAACGAGTTGGGCGGGATGATGCAGGCGTCCGCCTTGACGTCGACAAAGCTCTTTGGATCGAAGTGCTTGGGGTCGACGATGGTGCTGTTGATGTTGGTGAAAACTTTGAATTCGTCTGAGCAACGCACGTCATAGCCGTAGCTGGAGGTGCCATAGCTGACGATGCGTTCGCCTGCGGCATTCTGCTTGACCTGCCCCGGCTCGAACGGAGTGATCATGCCCTGCGCGGCCATGCGGCGAATCCAGCGGTCTGACTTGATGCTCATGCCTGCTCCGGTCGGTCCGGGCGGCGTCCGCGCCCGTGGGTTCGACCCGCGAGTTTAGCGGACACGGCAGACCTCAAGCCGAACAGCGATCGATCAGCCCTGTAGGCGAACATCCCAGCCCCCCCTGTCCACAAGCGCAATGGTGTCTCGCATCCCGGGCTGGCAGACTCACTGGCTTTCCAGACTCAAGAAGGCTCACCATGAGCGATGCTCCCGTCGCGCTTGTCACCGGCTCCACCAGCGGCATCGGTTTGGCCGTGGCCGAGGCCCTGGCCGCAGCCGGCTACCGCGTCCTGCTGAACGGACTCGGCAGCGCCGAGCAGATCGAGGCTGCGCGCGCGCGAGCGCGCGCTCATGGAATGGAGGTTGACTTCCGCGAAGCCGACCTGATGCAGCCGGCCGAGGTTGAAGCCCTGGTCCGCTACTGCGAACAGCGCTTCGGGCGGATCGATGTGCTGGTCAACAACGCCGGCATCCAGCACACAGCGCGGGTCGAATCCTTCCCGGTCGAACAGTGGGACCGGGTGATCGCCCTTAACCTGTCGGCCTGTTTCCACGCCATCCGCGCCGCCCTACCGGGGATGCAGGCGCGCGGGAGTGGCCGCATCATCAACATCGCATCCGTGCACGGCCTCGTGGCGTCGGAGGAGAAATCCGCCTATGTCGCCGCCAAGCACGGCCTGGTGGGCCTGACCAAGGTCACCGCGCTGGAGAACGCTGAATCCGGCATCACCTGCAACGCGATCTGCCCGGGCTGGGTGCTGACCCCACTGGTGCAGAAGCAGATCGACGCCCGCGCCGAACGCGAGTGCTGCGACAAGGCCGCCGCCGAGCGGCAACTCCTGCGCGAAAAGGAACCCACCCTGCGCTTCACCCGCCCCGAGGACATCGGCGCGGCCGCGGTGTTCCTCTGCAGCCCTGCCGGCGACAACGTCACCGGCACCACGCTGGCGATGGACGGCGGCTGGACAGCGCGCTGACGCGGCCCTGATACCCCCGGGCAGGGCCGGGGCGGCATCGACATTTCAGTCGCGGCCGTCCGGATCGGCCTCACTGTCGAAAATGGCGACTCCACGGCTGCCGTCGGCAGCAATCCAGCCGCGGTACATGCCGGAGGTGTTGAAGGGCATGCGCAGCCCACCCTGCGCGTCCATCGCGATGACTCCGCCGTCGCCACCGAGTGCCGGCAGATCCTTGAGGATCACGGCATCCGCTGCCTCGGCCAGGGCTTGCCCGCCGATCCGCATTCGGCTGCAGATCTCGTGGCCTACGCCGAGGCGGATGAAATACTCGCCCCAGCCGGTGGCGGATACCGCGCAGCCGGCCTCGGCCCAGGTGCCGGCACCCAGCACCGGCACGTCGCCGACGCGGCCCCAGCGCTTGTTCACCATGCCTCCGGTGGACGTGGCCGCAGCCAGCGCACCGTGCTGATCCAACGCGACCGCGCCGACCGTGCCGTAGCGAGCTTCCGGCGGCAGCGCGGCGCGCGTCTGCTCGCGCGCTCGCACGTCCTGTAGCTGCTGCCAGCGGCGCTCGGTACGGAAATACTCGGGGTCGACCCGCTCGATACCGCGCTCCGCAGCGAAGCGCTCGGCACCGTCGCCGATCAGCATCACGTGGGGGCTGTCGTCCATCACCCGGCGTGCGAGATCGATCGGGTTGCGAACCGTGCGCAGACCTGCGACCGCACCCGCGGAGCGCGTGGGCCCGTGCATGATGGAAGCATCCATTTCGACATGGCCTTCGTGGGTGAACACGCTGCCATGGCCGGCATTGAAATGCGGGCTGTCCTCCAGCAGCTTCACTGCGGCGACGACCGCATCGAGGCTGGTTCCCCCAGCCGACAGAACCGCCTCGCCAGCGCTCAGGGCACGGTCCAGGTCGGCGCGTATCCCAGCTTCCACCTCCGATGTGATGGCATCCCGAGTGAGGGTGCCGGCGCCACCGTGGATCACCAGCGCGTAGGGTTTTTCGGCAAGAGCCAGCGCGGGTGACCTGCCGGCTTTTTCAGGACCACCGATTAGTTGAGGGAGGCTCGGTGGGTTGATGCTTCGTTCTTCTGCTTCTGTTCGTCCTTGAACTGCTTCGGGGTCCGGTAGCCGAGGCTCGAGTGGGGGCGATCTTCGTTGTAGTGGCGGCGCCAGCTCTCGATGATCACCCGCGCCTCGGCCCGGCTCCGGAACCACTCCATGCTCAGGCACTCGTCGCGGAACTTGCCGTTCAAGCTCTCCGCGGTGCCATTCTGCCAAGGCTTGCCGGGGTCGATGTGCGCCGTTTCGATGCCCTCCTG
>JAKOMQ010000034.1 GCA_022241605.1 Aquimonas sp.
GGCATCGAAACGGCGCACATCGACCCCGGCAAGCCTTGGCAGAATGGCACCGCGGAGAGCTTGAACGGCAAGTTCCGCGACGAGTGCCTGAGCATGGAGTGGTTCCGGAGCCGGGCCGAGGCGCGGGTGATCATCGAGAGCTGGCGCCGCCACTACAACGAAGATCGCCCCCACTCGAGCCTCGGCTACCGGACCCCGAAGCAGTTCAAGGACGAACAGAAGCAGAAGAACGAAGCATCAACCCACCGAGCCTCCCTCAACTAATCGGTGGTCCTGAAAAAGCCGGCAGGTCAGCAGCGCAAGTGATCCATCGCCGCGTTGATTTCATCGCGTCTGTTCCCAAGAAACGCGGCGACACCAGCAGTGATCGGGCTCTGAAGCACCTTGTCAAGTCTGTCGCGGAGTGATGGCATGGCATTGGTTGCTCTTGAGGAAATCGACAGAGTTACCGGTGCGTTGGGGCTGAGCAGGTTGCTGGATCCGCCCGGCGGCGTCGCAACGGGGCGAACCCATCCGACGCTGTGCCATGGCGGAGGTCGGTGGGAATAGGAAATATTCTTGTATCGCAGGCAAGCGCCCCCCGAGTCCGAAGCCAGGCCGGCCTCGTGCGTCGTACAGTGGGGTCGACCGCTGTCACACCGAGTCCGATCCGCGCTGATGGCGTTGCGCTTTTCGCTGGGTGTAGGCCTGCGTGCATCGAGGCGAATTTTTGTAACGAATCTTCAACGGGTTGTGGCATGGAAGGCCACCGCGCCCTGCTGCACCCTCCCGCTGCCCGCAGCCACCACATGCCAATGGGGTAGCGCGTCGCAGGGCGGCTGAACCACACTGCGGCGGCTGGTGCATGCGCGCGTCAGCCTTTGCTCTGCACTTCGAAACATCAGGCGACACATTCCATGATCACCGGTGAAATCAAATCCCAGGTCGACCGCATCTGGGACGCGTTCTGGAGCGGCGGCATCTCCAACCCGATGGAGGTCATCGAGCAGATGACCTACCTGCTCTTCATCAAGCGCCTGGACGAGCTGCACACCGCGCGCGAGAAGAAGGCCAACCGCCTCGGTCGGCCGGTCGAGAACGCCGTCTTCGGCCCGCACCAGCAGAAGCTGCGCTGGTCGGTGTTCCGCCAGCTGGGTGACCCCGCGGCGCTCTATGCGGTGGTTTCGGAACAGGTCTTCCCCTTCATCAAGACCCTCGGCGGCGTGAACGTGGACAGCACCTACGCCAACCACATGAAGGATGCGCGCTTCACCATCCCCACGCCGGCCCTGCTGGCCAAGGTGGTGGACATGCTCGACGCCATCCAGATGGAGGACCGCGACACCAAGGGCGACCTGTACGAGTACATGCTGGGCAAGATCGCCAGCGCCGGGCAGAACGGCCAGTTTCGCACGCCGCGCCACATCATCAAGCTGATGGTAGAGATGATGGCGCCCAAGCCCTCGGACACCATCTGCGACCCCGCCTGCGGCACCGCCGGCTTCCTGGTGGCTGCGGCCGAGTACCTGGACCAGCACCACCGCGAGCAGATCTACGGCACGCCCGAGGCCGCGCGCCGCTTCAACCACGACACCTTCCACGGCTTCGACTTCGACAGCACCATGCTGCGGGTGGGCAGCATGAACATGCTGCTGCACGGCGTCGAGAACCCCGCCATCGAGAAACGCGATTCGCTCAGCGAAGGTCATGCCGGCGTCGAGGGCCAGTTCAGCCTGATTCTGGCCAACCCGCCCTTCGCCGGCAGCCTCGACTACGAGAGCTGCGCCAAGGATCTGCAGCAGATCGTCAAAACCAAGAAGACCGAGCTGCTGTTCATCGCCCTGTTCCTGCGCCTGCTGAAACCCGGCGGCCGCGCCGCGGTGATCGTGCCCGACGGCGTGCTGTTCGGCAGCAGCAAGGCGCACAAGACCCTGCGCCGCCTGCTGGTGGAAGAGCACAAGCTCGACGGCATCGTCTCCATGCCCTCGGGCGTGTTCCGCCCCTATGCCGGTGTGTCCACCGCGATCCTGCTGTTCACCAAGACCAACTCCGGCGGCACGGATAACGTCTGGTTCTACGACATGCAGGCCGACGGCTACTCGCTGGACGACAAGCGCAATCCCCTGGACGCCTCCAAGCACGAGCACAACAACCTGCCCGATCTGCTGGCCCGCTGGCAGGCCCGCGAACACGAAGGCGACCGCAAGCGCACCGAGCAGAACTTTCTAGTGCCCAAGGCCGAGATCGCCGGCAATGACTACGACCTGTCGATCAACCGCTACAAGCAGGTGGTGCACGAGGCCGTGCAGTACGACCCGCCGCTGAAGATCCTTGCCGAGCTTAGGGCGTTGGAGGAGGAGATCCTGCGCGGGGTGGAGGAGTTGGAGGGGATGTTGAAGTGAGCCCACCTCTCATCCCGCTGGGCGAAATAACCACGTCGATCATGGGGCAAGCACCGCCCAGTGACTACTGCAACCGAGAAGGCATGGGCACGCCATTTGTTAAGGCTGGCGAGTTCGGAGCCAGTCGTCCCGTGATTCGCGAATGGACCACGAAGCCCCTCAAAGTGGCGAAGCGCTCAGACGTGCTCTTGTGCGTTGTCGGTGCTACCTGCGGAAAGATCAATAGGGGAGAGGATTGCGCAATCGGTCGATCAGTGGCGGCTATCAGGTGCAACCCTGAGCACTTGGACAACGAGTATCTCTTCTATTTCCTCGGTACTTTCACAGAGCGGCTCCGGCAAAGGTCACAAGGCGCGGCGCAGACTGTGATCACACGGGAGATGATTGCGGAACTTCCTATCCCCCTCCCCCCACTCCCCGAACAACGCCGCATCGCGGCGATTCTGGACAAAGCCGACGCCCTCCGCGCCAGGCGCCGCGAAGCCATCGCCAAGCTCGACCAGCTCCTGCAGTCCGTCTTCCTCGATATGTTGGGCGCCGGAGAGGTCGGACGGTTTCCTCTGGTGGCCCTCGACGATGCCTACTGGTTCCAAGAAGGGCCGGGGGTCCGCAAGTGGCAGTTCACCGAAGCGGGCGTGAAGCTGCTCAACGTCGGCAACATTGAGAAAGACGGGACAATCGATCTCTCCAAGACGGACAGGCATGTATCGATCGAAGAGGCTCACGGCAAGTATCGACACTTTCTTGTAGACGCGGGCGATTTGGTTATCGCAAGTTCGGGTGTTTCCTTCGACATCGACGGACTGTTACGGACGCGCGGAGGTTTCATTACCAGCTCCCACCTCCCGCTTTGCATGAATACCAGCACGATTCGATTCAAGGCGTTGAAGGGCAAATCTTCTCTGCGCTTCTTGCAAGCTTGGATCAACAGCGCCGGCTTCCGGAAGCAGATCACCCGCCTCGTGACTGGCTCTGCCCAACAGAACTTCGGCCCATCTCACCTCAGGCAACTCAGCATTCCTTTGCCGCCCCTCGCCGAGCAGGATAGATTTGGATGCATAGCCGAACGGGTCGAAGAGCGAAAGCGCTCTGCGCTGCACCATATGACTCAGCTGGACCATCTGTTCTCCAGCCTTCAACGCGACGCATTTAGTGGGGCTCTCTAACTCATGCCCCACGACCGCTATTCGACCGATGGTTCCATCGAAAGCGCCCACCAACCGGGCTCCGGCGGTCGTGTGCTGGCCGATCTGGCTGGCATCCTCCTCGCAGGCCCGACGATACAGGCCGCCACGTCGCCAACTGGCCGGCACCTCGCATGAACCTGAACTCCCTCACCGACATCCAACTGCTCCGCGAGAGCCTCGACATCGAGTGCAAGCTGGCGCTCGGTGAAGACGGTCGAGGCGCGCTGCCCAGGGACTTCTGGCCCACCTACAGCGCCTTCGCCAATACCGAAGGCGGTGTGGTGCTGCTGGGGCTGCGCGAGAAGCACGGCACCTTCGTTCTCGAAGGCATCCAGGATGTGGCCAAGGTTCGCAAGGAGCTGTTCGACGGGCTCAACAACCGGCAGAAGGTCAGCGCGAATCTGTTGAACGATCACGCTGTCAAGGAGTTCGTGATCGACGGCAAGACCCTGCTGGCCGTGAAGATCCCACGCGCGACACGCACGCAGCGTCCGGTGTTTCTGAGCACCAATCCGCTGGACGGCCACACCTATCGGCGCTCGAACGACGGGGATCGCCGCGTGCCCGACGTCGAGGTCAAGCGGATGCTGGCCGAGCAGGTTGAGGACAGCCGGGATGACCGCATCCTGCAGGGCTACGACTTTGACGATATGAGCATGGAGACGTTTCGGGCCTATCGCCAGGTCTTCGCCAACCGCGAACCTGCGCATCCCTGGAACGCCCTCGACGACATCGAGTTCCTCAAGCAGCTTGGCGGCTGGCGCAAGGATCGGCACACGGGAGAGAGTGGTCTGACGCTGGCCGGGCTGCTGATGTTTGGCTGGATGCGGACGCTCCAGGAGGCCCTGCCCAATTACATGCTCGACTACCAAGAGCAGGTTGAAGCCGGTGCGGACCGCCGCTGGATCGATCGACTGACCTTGGACGGCAAGTGGTCTGGCAACCTCTACGACTTCTATCGCAAGGTCTACCTGAAGCTCACTGCCGACCTGAAGGTACCTTTCGCTCTGGAGAAGGGCGAGCGCAAGGACGAGACGCCGGTGCATGTAGCGCTTCGCGAGGCGTTGGCGAATGTTCTGGTCCACGCGGATTACAGCGACCGTGCTTCAGTGCTGGTGGTGAAGCGTCCGGACATGTTCGTCTTCCGCAATCCCGGCTTGATGCGGGTGCCGCCCGAGATCGCCATCCGCGGCGGTGAGCACGATTGCCGCAACCGCACTCTGCACAAGATGTTTCGGTTGGTGGGTGTGGGTGAGCAAGCGGGCTCGGGGATCCCCAAGATCTATGGCGGCTGGGCAGGCCAACACTGGCGCCCGCCGGCGCTGTATGAGAAGCGCGAGCCCTTTGAGCAGACCCTGATGGAACTGCGCATGGTCGACCTGATGCCCGAGGCCGTGCTCGAAGGGCTGCGACAGCGCTTCGGTGACCGACTAGATGCGGTGTCTCGTGAGGGTCGGCTGGTACTTGCTGCAGCCGCGTCCGAGCAGACCGTCACCCACGCCAGGGTGATCGAGCTGACCGGACTGCATGCCGGCGAGGCGACGCGGCTGCTGCGTGGCTTGGTTCGCGACGACATGCTTGAAGCCCACAACCATGGGCGCGGCGCGGTCTACTGCCTGCCCGGTGCCGGCCTGCCGCGCCCGGAGGAAGTGTTCGGAGCCAGCTCCGAACATTTGGCCGAGAGCTCCGAACATTTGACCCGGCGCTCCGAACATTTGCCGGTGCACTCTGAACATTTGGCGGCGCCAGGGGTATCGGACGGAGGTCAGCTATCCAATGAAAATCAGAGGGATAGCAACGGACGCCTGATTTCGCCCCACCTCGATGCGCCCATGGTTGACGATCTGGAGGCGCTCAGCACGAGCCACCTGCACGAGCTGATTCAGGCTGCCGACCGGGCGCGAACGATGGGCAAGCTGCCGCGAGATGAGATGGAGTCGATCCTGCTAGCGCTGTGCAAAGACCAGTACGTAACGCGGTCTTGTCTCGCCGACTTGGTCCAGCGGGATGCGAACGCGCTGCGACAGCAGTACCTCAGCCGATTGGTCGCAGCGGAGAGACTGAAACTGGCCTTTCCTACGGCGCCGACTCATCACCGTCAGGCTTACCGAACGCGATGAGTATCGCGAGTCCACTTAACTTGAGCCCATTCGGCGCGGTGTCGTCAGGTCTCTTCTGGCTTGGGGACGTTCTTGCGCTTTGGGCGCGAACCCGAGCTGGGGGACTTTGCAGATTTGGCCGGGTAGCGGATGCCGTCGATAGCCGAGGACGTCGACAGGCTCAGCCGCACCACCTTCAAGCGCATCTCTTCGGTGGCGAGGTATTTGTTGGTCTTGGAAAGACTGGCCATGTGGTCAGTGTAGCAACGCCACCACGAGTCGAACCTAGCGGCTGCGCAGAGAGTTTTCGACAGGCCAGCAAGCCCTGCTTGCGCGAAGGGATCACGGCGAAGTTGTCGGTAGAAACGCCGGTGGAAATGTCGGTAGAAACCGACAGCAAGCCGGCAAACCGCCGTGCCTCGACTGACGATCACGTGCTGCGCCTGCTGCGGGCCCAGCCCGAACAGAGCCAGGCCGACATCACGGCCGCATTGGCTTGCTCCCTGCACACCGTGGAGCGCGCGGCCGCGAACTTGCAGGCCCAGGCGCGGCTTCGCCACCGCGGCCCCAGGAAGGGCGGCCGCTGGGAGCTGATCGAGGGGTGTCCATGAGCAACTTCCAGTTCCTTGCGGCTGAGTTCAAGCCGCTGTTCGAGCCCGCGCGCGGTGCCGAGCAGCTGGTGTATTCGGACCCGCGTGCCTGCTGCATGCGCGTGCGCCATGCGTTGGAGCAGGCGGTGCACTGGCTGTACCAACACGACCGCGACCTGCGCATGCCCTACGACACCAGCCTGGGCGTGCTGCTGACCCAGCCCGGCTTCGAGGCCCTGCTGCCGCCGCCGGTGCTGCAGAAGGCGCGGCTGATCCAGAAGGCTGGCAACCAGGCCGTGCATCGCAACGATCGCATCGGCCATGGCGACGCCATGCGCCTGGTGCGTGAGCTGTTCCATGTGCTGTTCTGGCTGGCCCGCACCTACACCCGCGCCAGCGACCCGAAGGCGATCGAGGCGAGCTGGGACGAGCGCCAAGTGCCCAGGCTGGTGCGCGCGGATGAAGCCGCGGCGCTCACCCGCGAAGAGCTGGCCCGACAGGAAGCCGCGTTCCAGGCCCAGCTCAAGGCCCAGCTGGATGCGCTGGAGCAGCGCGAGGCGGCGATTGCCGAACAGGCTGCCACGCTGGCTGAGCGGGAGGCGGCGATCGCCGCGCTGGATGCCGAGCTGGCCCAGGCCCGCGCCGAGCTGGCTCGCGCCAAGGCGACCAACCTGGCCGTACCTGATGCGCACGACTACGACGAGGCAGCCACGCGCCGCCTGTTTATCGACGTGTTGCTGCGCGAGGCCGGCTGGGAGGTGGGCAAGACCTGCTCGATCGAGGTGCCGGTGGCCAGCATGCCCAACGAGAAGGGCGAGGGCTTTGTCGACTACGTGCTGTGGGGCGCGGACGCCAAGCCGCTGGCCGTGGTGGAGGCCAAGCGCAGCCTGAAGGACCCGGCCGTCGGCCAGCAGCAGGCCAAGCTCTACGCCGATTGCCTGCAGCAGCAGACCGGGCAGAGGCCGATCATCTTCTACACCAACGGCCACCAGACCTGGCTGTGGGACGACCTGCGCGCGCCGCCGCGCGAGGTGCAGGGTTTCTACAGCCGCGACGAGCTGGCCTTGGCCCTGCAGCGGCGCAGCCTGCAGAGCGACCTGCGCGCCCTGCGCGTGAAGTCCGAGATTGCAGACCGCCCCTATCAGCAGCGCGCGATCCGGGCGATGGCAGAGGCCTTGGCCAGCGGCCGTCGCCGCGGCCTGCTGACCATGGCCACCGGCACCGGCAAGACCCGCATGGCGATTGCGCTGGTGGACCTGTTGATGCGCGCCAACTGGGTGAAGCGCGTGCTATTTCTGGCCGACCGCGTGGCCTTGGTGAAACAGGCCACCAATGCCTTCAAAGCTCACTTGCCGGATAGCAGCCCGGTCAATCTGTGTACCGACAAGCGCGGCCAGGGCCGGGTCTTTTTGTCCACCTACCCGACCATGATGGGGCTGATCGAAACCTTCGAGGGCGACCAGCGCCGCTACGGCGTGGGCCACTTCGACCTGATCATCGTCGATGAGGCGCACCGCAGCGTCTACCAAAAGTACGGCGCGATCTTCCGCTACTTCGACAGTCTGCTGGTGGGCCTGACTGCCACGCCGCGCGACGAGGTGGATCGCGATACCTACCACCTGTTCGGGCTGGAGACTGGCGTGCCTACCGATGCCTACGGGCTCGACGAAGCGGTGGCTGATGGTTTTCTGGTGCCGCCCAAGGCGCACTCGGTGCCGATCAAGTTCGTGCGCGAGGGCATCCGCTACGACGAACTGAGCCCGGAGGAGAAAGCGCACTGGGAATCACTGGACTGGGGTGACCGCGAGGACGGCCCGCCTGACGAGGTCAGCGCCAGCGAGGTCAACAAGCAGCTGTTCAACGAGGACACTGTCGACTTGATGCTGCAGCACCTGATGCAGCACGGGCTGAAGGTGGAGGGCGGCGACCGCCTCGGCAAGACCATCCTGTTCGCGGTGAACCAGCGCCATGCGGAGTTCATCTCCCAGCGCTTCAATCATCACTACCCGCATCTGGCGGGCCGCTTCGCGCGCGTGGTGACCTATGCGGTGAACTACGCGCAGACCCTGATCGACGACTTCAGCAAGCGCGATGCCGAGCCGCACATCGCCATCTCGGTGGACATGCTGGACACCGGCATCGACGTGCCCGAGGTGCTGAATCTGGTGTTCTTCAAGGCCGTGCGCTCGAAGGTTAAGTTCCTGCAGATGATTGGCCGCGGCACGCGCCTGTGCGCGGACCTGTTCGGACCCGGGCAGGACAAGAGCGAGTTCTACATCTTCGATTTCTGCGGCAACTTCGAGTACTTCAACGAGGACCCGAAGGGCGCCGTGGGCAAGCTGGCCGAGCCGCTTGCGCAGCGGCTGTTCAAGCGACGCCTGGACCTGCTGGAGGCGCTGCCGGCGCCGATTGGCAACACAGGTGACCAACAGGATGACCGCGGTCAATACGGCAGCGGAACGCGCCTGCGCACCGAGGTGGTCGACCTGCTGCACGCCGAAGTGGCGGCGATGAACGTCGACAACTTCATCGTGCGGCCGGAGCGGCAGCACGTGAGCCGCTTCGCGCAGCGCGAAGCCTGGGATGCGCTGAACAGCAGTGCCATGATCGACCTGCGCCAGCATGTGGCCGGGCTGCCCAGCGAGCGCGAGCCCGAGCACATCAGCGCCAGGCTCTTCGACCTGCTCTGCGTGAACCTGCAGATCGCGCTGATCGAAGGCAGCAGCAGCCTCGTCAGCCTGCGCAACCGGGTCATCGAGCTGGCCGAGGACCTTGAAGCCAAGGACAGCATCCCCGCCGTGCGGCTGGAACTGGAGCTTGTCCAGGCCGTGCAGACCGAAGCCTGGTGGAAGGATGTCAGCCTCACCCTGTTGGAAGAGCTGCGCCGTCGCCTGCGTGGCCTGATCCAGTTCATCGACCGCCGCACGCAGGGCGTGGTCTATACGGTTCTGAAGGATGAGATCGGCGAGGCCAGCGAGGTCAGCCTCAACCGTAAGCTCTCCCGTCAAGCGGACAAAGCATTCCTAGAACCCTCGGCTGCTTTGGCTTTGCACTCGGCCGGTGTCATCCCGCCGAGTGCGTCATGGGGTCGTTCCTCGTTGTAGTCGAGCATCCACCACCAGGCTGCCTCGCGGACGTCGTCCAAGCGAGCGAACAGGTGCTGGTCCAGGACCTCCTCGCGGAACGTCCGGTTGAAGCGCTCGATGTAGGCGTTCTGGTTGGGCTTGCCGGGCTGGATGTACTGGATGGCCATGCCTTGGGACTTCGCCCAAGCCACGAAC